>CADBOM010000266.1 GCA_902796325.1 uncultured Coriobacteriaceae bacterium | reverse complement strand
TGGACAGGTCGTGAGCTCGGACGTGTTCTACAATCCGCGTTCCGACGCACCCGTGCGTTACAAGGAGCTTGGTCTTCTCTGCGTTGAGATGGAGACTGCGGGCCTCTACATCGAGGCTCAAACCTCCCACAAGAAGGCAGTGTCGGTGCTTTCGGTTTCCGACACGTTCTTCACCGGCGAAGCTCTCTCCGCGGACGATCGCGAGAAGAGCTTCACCAAGATGATGGAGGTTTCGCTGGAGACCGCTTGGAAGAACGCCGAGTAGACAGACGAGCAAACCTTTGCAATCGCAGCTTGTTGCAAGTAATCAGCTTCACGGCTGCACGTAGGCAGTTGCACAGTTGCACGTAGTTAGCTGCGCTGCCGCAAACAGGCGCTTGGCGATACGAGAAAATGCGCGGATAAAAAACGCGCAAGCAAGGTACAAGGGGCGCTAGCCTTTGCAGATGGGACAACATGAATCCCATGCAAGGCAGCGCCCCTTTCATATTTTGTGGCGCAGCATTCAAGAGAAGCTACTCCCCTATTATCACAATCCTGCCGCCAGCGTTCTCATACAACCTGTGCGAAATCGAGATGGTGGTTCTGCCAGCAGACGCACCTTTGAGAGCCTCTATCACCTGCTTTTCCGTCTGGCTGTCCAAGTTGGCCGTTATCTCGTCTAGCAGGATCACCTTCGGGTTGGTGGCAACGGCCCTAGCAATCGAAAGCAGCTGGAACTGACCACGCGAGAGCAGGGTCTGGTCGCAAGGAGTGTCCACACCCCGCGACATGCCGCACACAACATCCCAAAGCCCCACGCATTCGAGGGAGAACCTCACATCCTCCTCGGTAATTTGCGGATTACCCAACGTAATCTGGTCTCTTATCGTTCCAGGCACCATGGAGAATTCCTGCTCAACGCATGTGATGAGGCCGCGCCTGTCGTTTTCCGCGATGTCATCCACATCGATCCCGCACACGCTGATACTGCCCGAACCTGGCTTGTAAAGCCCCAGGATGAGCTTGAACAGGGTGCTCTTGCCAGATCCGGTGCGCCCTGCTATCGTCACCATTTCTCCAGGTTCCACTTCCAGGCTGAAATCATGGAAGATCTGCGGACCATCCGGATACCCGAAATCTATATGGGAGACGCAAACGCCGGAAGCGGCTGACGCTGCTGTGGACCCTTGCACGACGTTGCTCACATCCCGCTCGGCATCATGCGCGTTCCTCTCGCCCAGTGGCCCCTCCACCACAACGCGCTCCGGAAGAGACATGAACTCGTCGATCCTCTGCAAGCTCGCGGCAGCCTGCTGGATGTTCTGAATCTCCATGCCAAGGCTCTGCAGAGGGCCGAATATCTGTCCGACATAGGAAATCAACGCGACGGCGGTGCCAACCGACATGCCGAACCACGTAAGCCAACCGGCCCCCTGCACGCAAAGCGCCATCATGATCGCGATGATCCCCGACGACACCGTGAGCACGATAGGCGAGTAGATGGAGTCGAACAAGGCGTTTCGCTTGATTGCCTGAAACCCGCGCTCGATCGAGTTACCGTATCTGCGCTCCATGAACTCCTCGCCATGGTTGTTGCGTATCGACCTGATGTTGTCCACGGTCTCCGGCAATATCACGCTGGACATCGCAATGGCCTCGCGGTTTTGCATCTGCGCTTTGCGCATGCGCTTTTGACAGAACCTCGTGAACATGAAGATGAGCGGCAGCGCTATGAGCAAGATGACGAAAAGCCCCTTGCTCATCGTGAACACGATTATCAGGATTCCGACGATGCTTATTAGGTCTGACAGCATCCCTATGACCCCGGAGCTGAGGAGCTCCTCCACGGCGTCGACATCGTTTACGATGCGGGATGCAATCTCCCCGGCCGAGGTGTTTGAAAAGTACGGCGATTCCATGCGCGTGAGCTTCGAGCTCATCTGGCTGCGCAGGGCATGCATGGTCTTCTGTCCGAACATCGTAATCAGCGCTTCTTGCCCAGAGGCGAGAAGACAAGATGCTATGAGCACCCCGATGTAGCAGGCTGCGGGAGCAACTATGTTAAGGCTTCCATCCACCAACGTTTGTACGATTTGTTTTAGAACCAAAGGCGGAATTAGCCCAACAACCACGCTGGCGACGATTGCCACGATCATGAGAGCAGTGACCCCTTTGGACTGCTTGGCGGCTCTCGCAAGGGCCGTGAGAGCCGCATGCCTGCCTTGCTTACTGCTGGCATTCTCCTTGCTACTGCTCATCGAGGTCGCCTCCCCTCGACTGCAGCTCGTAAAGCTTCCTGTAAGAGCCATTTGACTCCATCAGGCCGTCGTGGGTAGAAAGCGTGGTGCTGCCGTTCTCTATGAACAGCACGCTGTCCAAACTTGGGAAGCACGAGAGACGGTGCGATATGAGGATGATCGCTCTGTCGCTATATCTGCTGCGCAGGTTGTCGAGAATCTGCTGCTCCGTTGCCTTGTCAACAGAGGCGAAGGGATCGTCCAGCACCATGACGGGATGATAATGATAAAGTGTCCTTGCAATGGCCACGCGCTTCTGCTGGCCACCCGAGAGCTTGATTCCGGAGTCGCCGATCTGCGTTTGCTCGCGAAGCGGCATGCTCTCGAAATCCTTGTCGAAGCAAACGTCTTGGAGCGGCTCCTCTACGCTTGCCGATGCGCCACCTCCAACGGAAGCTCCAGGCAGCAATCCCATGGCAACGTTGTTCTCGATGGTGTCGCTGAAAAGCTCGGACGAGTGCCCGAGATACCCAACAGGATAGGTATCCGGAAAATCTGCAAGATCCGAGAGTTCGCATCCCCCAAAGGTGATGGATCCACCGTATTCGTACTCGCACAGAAGCATCTTGCCAAGGGTGGTCTTACCCGACGCAACAGCCCCGGTAACCCCCATTATCTGGCCCGGCGCAATTGCAAACGACACGTCGCGCAAGATAACCGGCCCTTCTGGATATGCGAATGAAGCCCCATCGGCAACCAGCAGCTGCGAACCAGGAGAACCTTGCGGGTCAAGAGAACCGCGCAACCCCTGCGGCTCTTGCATGGTCTCGGGCAGCACGCATGGAGCATTTTCGATCGAAGCATTTTCGATCGAAGCATTTTCGATCGAAGCGCTTTCGCGTGGAACCTCGCACATCAACGGTTGAATTCGTTCCCAGGAAACCTTTGCCTTCTGTACGGAATTGAACAGCTTGGCTGCATGGGATGATTTCGTGGCGAGCTTTATGAAGCACGAGAGAAATGCGGTGAATGCAGCGATATCCCACGCTGTCCACCCTATGCCCAAGACGTTTCTCCCGCCCAACCACAGGATGAAGAAAATGCTCAGCATCGAAACCGCACGATAGAGGGGCTCCATGCTGCCCTCCAGGATCCCAGACCTCACGTTCTTGTGCTCATAATCGTCGAGAGCGCTCTCGTATGCCTTCTCCTGGGTTCTCTCCTCGCCATAGATGCGATATGCAAGGGCGTTCTTCGCACGGTCGAGCGTCCTGCTGCTCAAGCGCCCGGAGCTTTCCTTGGCCTCGCGGCTAGCCTTTGCAACGCGCTTGCGCATCTTCTGCGCTATCACATACGAAATCGGAGGGAACACCATGGATATGAGCGCCAGCCGCCAGTCGTAAACCAGAAGCATCACGGAGTAGGCAATCATCACCACTCCCGTGTCGAACACCTCGGTGGTGAACTTGCGAATGCCCTCGACACACGTGTCCACATCGCTTATTGCCTTGGTAAGAAGCTCGCCGCTGTTCTGAGTGCGCATTTGCCGAGGGGTTTCGTGCACCAGAGCGTGATAGAGGTTGCCCTTCATGCTGCGGTTGATGTTGTTGGCAAAATATCGCACGTACAGGCGCTTTAGGGCGCGGCAACCTTGCACGATCGCAATCACAATCACGTACGCGATGGCCAGCTGCACCATCTCGACCGGCAGCCTTAGCCCCTGCAATATATCTGCCAGGTACTGCGCCAACTGACCCTCGAACCATGGGCCTGCTGTCATTCCCGCGTTGTACACGATGCCCGTGATCGTAATGAGCACGAGGAGCCACTTCTCGGATTTGATATAGGTGGAGAGCTTGGCAGGATCGCCTTTGCCGCGAGCTTTAAGTGGAGCAGATGGTGATTTCTCGCCGGCTCCATCCGGGTGCGACCTCTCCGAACGAGCTTTATCCGAACGAGCTTTGTACGAATGAATCTCATTCGCATGCACTTCATCCGGGTGAGAATCCGGGTGTGAAGCCATCACCTTGCTGGATGCAAGCCTCGTTTCTTTGCCATCCCGATTGCCCACCGCGAAACTCCTCAGTGCAGCGATTCGCCCATCTCATAAATGCCGCATATAACACATCGCATATAACACATACAACCCCAAGGTACATGCCAATATAACGAGGAAGCCATTTCGGACGCGGCACATCATCAGATTATAGTCACAAAGACATAATTCGGCCGCGGCACATGCAGCAGATTTAATCTGCGCTGCACCGCGGCCATGAATAGCAGGCCTGCAACTTAGGCTATGTCTGACCCGACTACAGGCTAAAACTGTCCGACTATATCTCCCAGCAAGCGTCGAAAGCCGTGCGGTTGGCCTTCTTGATGTTCCCTACCCCGCTGGCATCGCCAATCACATAGACCTCTGGAATGAGCTCCTCGAACTCCTCGACCGGAAGGGGCTTCACGCCAAATGCCTCAACCACGTAATCGCACGCTAGCGTGCGGGTCTTCCAGTCGCGCCCCTCGATGATCACAGCCTCGTCATCTACACCGCGAACCAAGCTGTCGCCAATGCATTCCACGTTGTTCTCCTTGAGGAGTGCAAGGAGCATTCCGCGCGTGATGTGGGTCATGTCCTTGGCGAACTGGTCGGCTGGAATCTGATCCACCAGTGCCACCTCGCAGCCTTCCATGGCAAGCGCCAGAGCAGACTCGCAACCCGAGGCTCCAGCTCCGCACACAACCACCTTCTTGCCCGCAAGGTCAACCTTACCGGTGTCGGCATCCACGACGCTTATCACATTCTGGTGGTCAAATCCCGGGAGCGGCAGATGCATGAGCTTGCCTCCCGTTGCCACAACCAAGGCGTCGGGATTCTGATCCATAACGTTCTCTGGAGTGGCCTCGGTGTTGAGCATTACCTTGGCACCGCATTCCATCGTGGTGCGGATATCCCACTCGGTGTGCTTGAGAAGGTCTCCCTTGAACGGCAGCTTATCGATGTTGTTGAGCTGCCCGCCAAGCGTGCTCCCCTTCTCCATGAGCACGACGTCATGCCCGCGCTTAACCAACGTTTGCGCCGCCTGCATGCCAGCGGGGCCGCCACCTATAACCACCACCTTCTTCTTCTCGATTGCGGGCCTTACCTCCCAGAACCTGCTACCCATACCAAGCTGCGGGTTAACCGAGCACGAGATGTGGTTCCCGCCGCCCTCGGCACAACAGAAGCATCCAAGGCACGGGCGAACCTCATCGGGCTTGCCCGCATACGACTTCTTGATCATCTTGTCGTCTGCCAGAAGAGCCCTGGCCATGTACACGCCGTCGGCCCATCCGTTTGCGATGATCTGCTCTGCCTCGTCTATCGTGGTGATGCGCCCAACGGTGGTAACCGGAATCTTGATGTCATCGCAAGCCTTGATGTGCTTGGCCAGGTCGAGATTCAGCAGATGAGGCTGGTAGTAAGGCGGCATGGTGTAGTACTGGGCACGCCAGTCCACGATAAGGCCGCCCGAGATGTTCACCATGTCGATGTAATCCTGGGCACGCTTTACGAACTCGGTGGCCTCCTCAACATGGATTCCACCCTCCACACGCTCGTCTCCGCTTATTCGCATGTCCACGATGAAGTCGTCTCCCACGGCTTCGCGCACTGACTCCAGGAGTTCCAGCGGGAACCTCATGCGGTTCTCCAACGAGCCTCCGTAGTTATCAGACCTGTGATTGGTGAGAGGAGACAGGAACTGTCCCAGAAGGTTTCCATGCGCTCCATGGATGAGGACGCCGTCGAACTGGGCCCGCTTCAGACGCTTGGCGCAGTCCACGAAGTCGGCGATTATGGAATCCATGTCGCTTTTGTCCATGGCCTTTATGTACTGGTACTGCCCGGGAATCGGCATGCTGGTTGGAGCAAGACCCCACTTGGTTTTGATGAGGTCTGGATGCACGGCTCTACCCGCATGCATGATCTCGGCAGACAGCTTGGCCCCATGCCTGTGGGCGGCTTCGGAGAGCAGGGCCAGCATGTTGAGCTTGTAGTCATCGGTAACGTCTAGCTCTGCCGGATAATCCGGAGCGGTATCCCAATTCACCGGGGTTGCCCCCAAGTTCACGAGCGCAGCACCCGAACGCGCCTGCTGCTCCACGAAATCGATGTAGCCCTGCGTGGGCTCGCCCTGGCTGTTGGTGTAATCGCTCACCATAGGCGAGAAGATGATGCGGTTCTTCAAGGTGGCGTTTTTGAGTTTGAGCTTGGTAAAAACGTGATCGTAATCGTTGAAGCTTGCCATTTATCCTCCCAATTCCTGGATTTTTGCACCATGTGCCTTGCAGCGGTTGATTGCCGCACGGCATCTAGCTGGCAAAATTTGCATGCACTATATATTACTGCAATGTACAACTCGCGCGACTATTGCCCGAACCTTCCGATCATCCCAGCTGCTCATAAGCAAAAACACGCCCCGCCGCCGGGCCATAGAACCCAAGCAGCGGAGCGTGCCTTTCGATTAGCTATTGCGGTCATCCAAGGGTGCCGCCCAGGGGTTTCGGCCAAATGCCCCACCCAAGTACATCAGCCATAAATCCGCGATAAGCGAGTACGTTGCCGCAGCTCCCTTGTGGCTTCCTTGCAGCCGCTAGTCACTCCCTATTCCTCATAGGAGCTTGCCGGACGTCCGTAGTAGGCATCGAGGTACAGCTCCTTGATCTCGCTTACCAGCGGGTAGCGCGGGTTGGCGCCGGTGCACTGGTCGTTGAATGCGTTGAGCGACATCTCGTCCAGGGTGTCAAGGAAGTACTTCTCGTCAACTCCGAACTCCGCGATGGTCTTCTTCACGCCAACGTACTCGCATAGAGCATCGATCTTGGCGAGGAAGTTCTCGAACACCTCTTTATCGTCCTTGCCCTGCACTCCGCAGAAGCGTGCGGCCTCGGCGTAGCGGGCCAGGGCATCTGGATGGTCGTATCCGGGGAAGGTGCCCATGCGGGTTGGCTTCTCGGCGGCGTTGTAGCGCATGACCCTGGTGAGAATCACAGCATTTGCCCAACCATGTGCGATGTGGTGATAGGCACCCAGTTTGTGAGCCATGGAGTGGTTGACGCCAAGGAACGCATTGCCAAACGCGATTCCGGCCAAGGTGCTGGCGTTTGCCATGTGGTCGCGGGCCTCAACATCGTCCGGGTTGTCATAAGCCCTGGGCAGGTAGTCGAACACCAGCTTCATGCCCTTTAGAGCAGCGGCATCGGTGAAGTCGGAGTGCATGATGCTCGCGTAAGCCTCGAGGCAATGGGTGAGAACATCCACACCGGATGCCGAGGTGAGTCCCTTTGGCTGGGTCATCATGTTGTTGGTATCCACGATTGCCATGTTTGGCACCAGTGCGTAGTCGGCGATAGGCCACTTCACGCCGTTCTTCTCGTCGGTGATGATTGCGAACGGGGTGATTTCGGAACCCGTACCCGACGACGTCGGTACTGCCACGAAGTAGGCCTTCTTGCCAAGCTCCGGGAACTTGTGGATGCGCTTGCGAATATCCATGAAGTCTGCGGAGAGGTCCTCGAACTTCTGGTCCGGATTCTCGTACATGAGCCACATGATCTTGGCGGCGTCCATTGCAGAGCCACCACCCATAGCGATGATCACGTCTGGCTGGAACGCCTGAATCTGCTTCAGACCTTCCTCGACGTTACCCAGCGTTGGATCTGGCTGGATGTTCCAGAAGTTGGTGTGTACGATGCCCAGCTCGTCGAGCTTAGCCTCGATTGGCCTGGTGTCACCATGGTTGTATGTGTAACGTCCGCTGATGATGAATGCGCGCTTCTTGTGAAGCTCGGTTCCAAGCTCCTCGATAGCGGTGGTCATGCAACCGCGCTTGAAGTAGATTTTCTCAGGTATCCTCACCCAAAGCATGTTGTCACGCCTCTCCGCAACGCTCTTGATATTGATCAGGTTCTTCACTCCAACATTCTCGGAAATCGAGTTTCCGCCCCAAGATCCGCAGCCAAGGGTAAGGGATGGGGTGAGGGCGTTGTAGATGTCGCCGATACCGCCCTGCGACGCAGGGGTGTTGATGAGGATTCGGCAGGTGTTCATGGCGTTTTCGTACTTGTCGAGCTTCTCGGTCTCAGCCGTGTCGATGAAAAGCGATGCCGTGTGACCGTAGCCGCCGTCGCGGACGAGGCGCTGGGCCTTCGCCATGGCGTCGTCGAAGTCCTTTGCGCGGTAGACGCCCAGAGCAGGCGAGAGTTTCTCGCGGCTCCATGGGTTGCTGGGATCCACGGACTCCGTTGCAGCCATGAGAATCTTGGTGCTCTTGGGCACGCTCACTCCGGCAATCTCTGCAATCTTATATGCGGCATGTCCGACGATCTTCGGATTGACCTTTCCGGTCTCCGTGATGATGGTGTGTCCAACAGCGTCTGCATCCTTGCCGGTGAGGAACACGCAACCGCGCTTCTTGAATTCCGCAACAGCCTCATCGTAGATATCGTCCAGCAAGATGACGGTGTTCTCGGAAGCGCAGATCATGCCGTTATCGAACGTCTTCGAATGGATGATGGAGTTGACGGACATAACCACGTCTGCGGAGCTGTCGATGATCGCCGGATTGTTGCCAGGTCCAACGCCAAGCGCTGGCTTTCCAGACGAATAAGCTGCGTGCACCATGCCCGGGCCGCCGGTTGCGAGGATGATGTCCGACTCCCTCATGAGCATGTTCGTAATCTCGAGGGTTGGCTTATCAACCCAATTGATGATGTTCTTTGGAAGCCCCGCGGCCTCTGCAGCATCGCGGACGACGCGTGCAGCCTCGATGGTGCACTTACCAGCCGATGGATGCGGGCTGATGATGATGGCGTTCCTGGTCTTGATGCAGATGAGGGATTTGAAGATGGCGGTTGAAGTTGGATTGGTGGTTGGGATTACTGCTCCAACAACGCCCATGGGCTCGGCGATCTTCTTGACGCCCGCCGCCTTGTCCTCCTCTACCACGCCAACCGTCTTGGTGTCCTTGTACGCGTTGTATATGTACTCGGATGCATAGAGATTCTTGATGGCCTTGTCTTCCATAAGGCCCATTCCGGTTTCGTCGACAGCCATCTGGGCTAGGCGAATCCTCTCCTTGCTCGCAGCCATAGCAGCTGCATGGAAGATTTCGTCCACCTTTTCCTGGCTGAACGTTGCGAACTCAGCCTGTGCTGCGCGCACCTTATCAAGCAGCGCAGCGAACTCTTCTAGAGACTTATCGCCTTCGTCGGTCTTTGTATCACCCATTGAAACCTCCTTGGATTGAATATTTTTATGGGTTTTACTCGTTGACTCAACGATAACGCTAAATAAGAATTTTTGAGAATTCTTTATTTAAAGTTTTCCAAAACTTAACACATGCATCTTAATAGTTTCTAATATTGAAAAATGTTAATCAATTTATTTTACGCGGTAAATCATGATTTTTGCGATGTATTCGGGGACTTAATAAAGTTAGCCTAGGTTAAATCCACTTATTTTCAATATTATGCTTAGCACTAGTTTTTCAATACAAATTTACTTAGTTGGAAAATTAGGTTCCACAGTGCAAATTCACGTCAAAAATTTATGAATTTGCATTATTTTGTATATTTTATCGATTCATATGCATTTATTCCAAGTAAAAAGATATGATTTTGGTCAATCTACCGCATGTGTTCGAAAAACCGCAGCTAACTTTATGCATTTCATGGTGCATTCCCCAAAGCTTTCCACAACCCGCATTAATTTAGCCCGAGCCGGGGCGGACAAAAACATTTGATTATTTAACACGTTCAAAAAATTAGGGTATAAATATCAGCAAGAACGAAAAGCAACGCTCTAGGAACAACGCTTTAGGAAAGGAAAAGCTATGTATCAGTTCAAAGATACGACTGACAGAGTCCAGCGCTACCGCGACAAAATCAGGAACCGCGAGCTCACTTTCGACCTCGACAGGGCCAAGATCGTCACGGACAGCTACAAGCGCCTGGAAAACACGATTCCCATCATCAAGAAGGCCATGGCGCAGTACGACTACTGCGAGAAGTGCGCCATCTACATCGACGATGACGAGCTAATCGTTGGATCGCGCGGATCCCATCTGTTCTCGAGCGCCCAGTATCCGGAGTGGGGCGAGTTCGAGGGTCCGGTGCACTGGATTGATTTCTTGGTAAAGCAGGGCCTTTGGGATATGGGCGACGACGGTTATTACCACAATCCCAGGAACTCCCCGGCTCTCCAGCGCGTCCATCCAGACGACCTCAAGTGGATCGAAGAAGAAGGAATCCCGTTCTGGCATGGCAAGGCATGCGGAAACCCAGTGGCCGATTGGCTGCCCGATTACTACGATGAGCTCGCAGACCTTGCTTGCACCAGCTACGTGAAGAAGGGCTCCCCCACCTACATTCCACCTGCAGGACTCCCGCTCGGACACCTCATCGCCGGCTACAAGAAAATCATCACCAGGGGCTACAAGTCCATCCGCGACGAGGCACAGGCTTGGCTCGATGCCCACTACGATCGCCTGATGGGCGACGATGTGCGCAAGTACACCTTCTACAAGGCGGCCGTCATCACCTGCGACGCAGCAATCCTCATGGTCAACAGGTACGGAGATGCCGTTAAGGCCAAGGCCGAGGCTTGCACCGACCCCAAGCGCAAGGCAGAGCTCGAAACCATGGCAGACAACCTGTACTGGATTGCCGAGAACCCGGCAAAGACCTTCTGGCAGGCACTGCAGGCCATCATGATGTACCAAGTGTTCTACACAGCAGAGACCATGAACCCGTCTGCCGCACTTGGACGCGTTGACCAGTACATCTACCCGTTCTACAAGAAGGAAGTCGAGGCAGGAACCCTCGATCCCGACTTCGCGCAGGAACTCGTTGACATGTTCTTCCTCAAGGCCAACTGCTTCTACGGCATCGCACCAGATGTTGTTGCAGACACCACTGGCGTGGGCAACACCTGGCAGCACACCACCTGCGGCGGCGTCGATCCAGAGACCGGCGAAGACGCAACCAACGACTGCACCTATATGATTCTCGAGACGGTCGGAAGGCTCAAGCTTCACGATCCCACCATCTCGCTGCGCTTCAACAAGAATTCACCTCACAAGCTGTGGGAGTGCGCAATCGCAACCTCTGGTCTGGTTGGCGGACTGCCCCTGTATCAGAACGACGAGCAGATTATCCCCGGCCTCATCAAGGAATGCGGATTCTCGCTTAGAGATGCTCGCGATTACGGCGTAATCGGATGCCAGGAAATCGTTGGATGCGGAAACGATTACCCGGCACCCAACGGATGCCCGCCACATGGTTCGGCATTCTGGCCCATCATCTTCGACATGGCCATCAACAACGGCATCAACCCGCTCAACAAGGCTCAGTCCACCGTCCAGGGCGGATACCTGTATGAGATGAACAACATCGAGGAAGTCAAGGAAGCATTCAGCGAGCAGGCTTATCACGTGATGAACATGTTCGTCTCGACCCACAATTATGCCGAGATGATCACCGAGCACACCGCTCCACAGCCTGCGCTGTCCATCTCCATGGAGGGCTGCATGGAGTCCGGAGCCGACGTTTCCTGGGGTGGCGCTAAGTACAACGAGTACGGATGCACCGCTACCGGACTTGCAACGGTGGCAGATTCCATCACCGCCATCAAGTACATGTGCTTCGACAAGAAGCTCTGCACCACCAAGGAAATGTACGATGCGGTCATGGCAAACTGGGAAGGCTACGAGGACCTGCGCCTGAAGGTTGTCAACGAAGCACCTCACTTCGGCAACGCCGATCCGTATGCAGATATCGAGCTCAAGTGGGTCAACGACCTCTACTACAAGATCTGCAAGACCATGCACAGCACCAGGTCCAGCGTGTACAAGGCAGGACTCTACGGAGCATCCGACCATGTGCGCCAGGGCAAGATCACTTGGGGCACCCCGAACGGCCGCAAGTATCCCGATCCAATCGCTGACGGCTCCAGCCCGTGCCAGGGTTGCGACCACAACGGACCCACCGCGATCTTCAAGTCCGAGCAGGTCTACACGCAGAACCACTACATGGACGGCGTGGCGCTCAACGTTCGCATGCATCCATCGGTAATCTCCAACCAGGCCGGTGTTGACAAGCTGATCGACCTCACCAGCTCTTACTTCGAGAACGGCGGAATGGAAGTTCAGTACAACATCGTGGACACCAAGACGCTGCGCGACGCTCAGAAGCACCCGGAGGACTACAAGGACCTCGTGGTGAGGATCGCCGGTTACTCCGCATACTTCGTGGACATGGGCGAGGCACTGCAGGAGGACATCATCTCCAGGACCGAGCAGAACCTCTAAGGGCTTTAGCTAAAGACCCAATAGGGCTATTCGTATAGGGTGCCCTAGCACTCGGATACAAGCGAAAGCAACAGCAGACGGGCTCCAGCCGAAAGGTTGGGGCCCGTTTCATGCTTCATGGGATAGCGCAGGCAACCCATGAGCCCTTTGAGATAAACTCAAGAAAGCAGAGCCTGTTACGAATACGATGCATGTCAAAGCAAGGAGCTGGAATTCACCGACATGAGCAGACGCGACAACAATAATGCCGGCAAGGGGGGCATCTCCCGTGAACCGCTCATCGATGCCATCGTGCAACCATGCGAAGTCGACGTCTACTTCTTAGATTCCTCGTTCGAGGAGCATGCGAGTAAACTCGCAGAGCACCTTGGATCAAGGGCTATGGCATGCCCAGAAAAGGACCTTGCCAAAACGTTGGAAGGCTATGGAGGTCTCGCCCTAACCTTTAGCGCCGACGGGCTCGCCCTCGTGGGCGACGGAATGATGATGCGAGCAGATTTCGAGAGCATGCTTCCACGCCTTAAATCGAATTCGATAAACAAGGAGCTTCTAGTCAAGGCGTCGAGGATTAGAGATACCGCGGGCAACGGCACCGCAGGCAGCCGGAAGCACTCGGTGTTCGACGCAACGGCCGGATTGGGAGAAGATTCCCTGCTGCTTGCAGCAGCGGGATTCGACGTGTACATGCACGAGCACAACCCCATAATCGCAGCATTGCTGGCCGATGCCATTGACAGGGCGCAGAAAAACGAACGTCTGCTGGCGATAGTTTCCCGCATGCACCCGTACGAAGATGACAGCATAGAGGCGCTTAGGTCTTTGGCCAGCAATGAAAACCCAGGCACCACGGAGCCATGGGAGCCAGAGTCGAGCACACGGGAAAACATCCGGGAAAGTACTCGGGAGTTGGAAAGTGCAGGTGTCCCCCAGCATGAAAACATTTCACAGGTCCCAGACGTAATATTGCTGGACCCGATGTTTCCGGCACGAACAAAATCAGCGAAGGTGAAGAAGAAATTCCAGCTGCTCCATCACCTCGAAGAGCCATGTGGGAACGAGCACGACCTGCTGCAAGCCGCAATCATGGCGAAACCTCGTAAGATCGTCATCAAGAGAACGCCTAACGGTCCATGGCTGGATGGAGTGAAGCCCGATTATTCAATCGAAGGAAAATCGGTGCGCTACGACTGCATAATTCCTGCAGCGCGCAATTTCTAGGCACGAAGACAGCGGCGTCGTGGCCAGCATCGTGGCATCCACTGATAGTGACACCACGGACATAGGCAAACGGAACCTCAACAAAACCCACTGAATAGAAGCCGTATCGGAAAGCGAAGGCAAATGCAAGACACGAACAAGCAGCAAGGAGCCGCAAAGCAGCAAGATGTGATCCAGCAGGTTCTCGAGTATGCTAAGAAAGAATTCGACGCCGAACCCGACTACACCTTTGGCAATTTGCCCAGCTACTACGTACTGCGCCATAAGAGAAGCGGGAAATGGTTCGCGGTGTTCATGGATGTTTCCGCAGAGAAGCTGCCGGTGAGCAAAAACAGCAAGTATGGGCTGCGGGACGGGAAAAACGGCGGCAGACGCGTGAACATCGTGGAATTGAAGTGCAATCCGATAATCTCGAATTCCCTGATGGAACAACCCGGTTACCTCCCCGCGTACCACATGAAGCGAAAGAACTGGATCACGGTGCTCCTTGATGGCACGGTGGATGCGGAGGAAATCTACCCCTTGTTGTCCATCAGCTACGACCTCACGCTCGCAAGGGAAGACATGGACTTGAGCTCGGAAAGACAGCCTGGCGAGGCCGAGGAATCCGAGAAAAGGCATGGCATTGTGCGTGGCGAGGCTGGCGGCACAGTCGGCACATCCGATTCCGTCGAATCCAACGAGCTCAACCCGAGGGCATTCATTCCCATACCAGAGCGCCTGCCTCAAAGCTGGATAGTCCCGGCAAACCCGCACTATTTCGACATACGTGGCGCGATATATGAGAACGAAGACCGCGAATTCATCTGGAAGCAGAGCAACAACATAGCTGCAGGAGATACGGTGTACCTTTACATCACGGCTCCGGTTTCGGGCATCTGCTATAAAGCGCATGTGCTTGAATCGCGAATACCATTCGTTAAGTCCGACGAGAACATCCAGATGAAATACGCCATGCGCCTGAAGCTCGAGAAAGACTATTCGAACTCCCCCATCACCCTTGCGAAGATGAAGGAGTTTGGGGTTGGCCCGGTTAGAGGCCCGCGTCACATGCCCCCTAGCCTGAAACACGAGATAGACGAGCAGTAGCCAGACGCACAGCAGTCGGATTTGCTATGCAAGCGGCAGCCGATATTGCAAGATACCGGTAGCCGGGACTGCAAACTAGAGGCAGCCGAGACTGCAAGCAAATAGCAGCCGGGATTGCAGCGCTGGCCTATCTTGCTCCTATCTTGCGGGCTTACTATGCGTCCAACCCGTCCCATGGTGTGCCGACCTTCTGCTCCACGGTACCGTCCTGATATGCGGAGACCAGCGTGTCGAGAAGGTTCTCTGAAAACGCGATTCCGTTTCCGGCATCGCAATCTCTAATGAGCTTCGGGTCGTCGTTCGCCTCGATTGCGCGAACCTTCGAATTCAAAACAGCACCGGTATCTATAGCGGCTTCGATTCCCAGGAACGGATCATGGGTGTATAGATACATTCCGTACGCGTTCGACACCAAGGTGAATCCGGCAATGCCCGTGTTCTTCTGATACGGCTTGGACATTCCACCGTCGATGATCAGAAGCCTGCCATCGGCCTTTACCGGGTCTTCCCCGTCTTTCACCTTCACGGGAACATGTCCGCAAACGATGTGGGAGGCCTTTGGGGTCATGCCGAAATCCTTGAATATGCCAGCCAGCACGTCTTTATCGTCATAAAGCCTGTAGAACGGGTTCTTTACCTCTTTGCGGGCAGCCTTGTCCGCAATGTAGTAGATCTCGAACGTGGCCATCTTGCTCTTGGCAAAAAGCGGCGATCCCTCGCCAAGCCACAGATACCAGAGAAGGTCCCTGCCCCTCTTGGCCGATTTCTCGTCGGAAGCATCGAAGGCGCTGTAGACATAGTCCTGAACAGCATCGAACAGCTGCCTGCCCTTATAGGTTTCCACGAACAGCGTGACTTCCTTGAGAGATCCATCGTCGTTCAAAGGCACGCATGCATGGAACATCAGGATGTTGTCGTGCACCTGGTAGAGCATTCCGCGCTTCACGAGCAGAGAGATATGCTTCTGCAGCTTCTGGCATTTTGCGAACGCATCTTTCAGATACTCCAGAACCAGCTGCTCCTCCGCAGTGAGCTTGTAAGGGTCGTCCGGATCTACCGTTGGAAAAACATTGTCGGTTAGCTCGTACTCCACGCCATCTACGACCACGGTGCCCTTCTCGAAATCCACTTTGTCGAGAAGCTTCCTGCTCTCGAGCCCAAAAGATGGATTCTGGTCGATCAGATGCGCCTCCACCTTGAACTGGATGATCGCCATGGCTTTCTGAATCTTCACGGTGGCGTCTATTTGCTCCGACGTGAGCCCCGTGGTGTCCTTTAGCCCGAAGGCCGCGCATGGATCGTCGGCATAGGCCTTGAGAGCAAAGTCCCTGAGCGGTTGTAGGTCCATTCCATAGTTGTCCTCGAGAACCGAGAGATTCCCATAGCGCGCGCAAATCCTCACCACATGGCACACGCACCCGGGCTGGCCAAGCGAGGCCCCCATCCACAGGATGTCATGGTTGCCCCACATGATGTCGACATCTCCGAATGCAGCCATTTCCTCAACGACCAGATCTGGAGAAGGACCGCGGTCGTAGATATCACCGAGCATGTACAGGTGGTCGACCGCAAGGTGCTGTATGGTGCGGCACAGCGCAACCGAGAACTCATAAGCGCA
>CADBOM010000265.1 GCA_902796325.1 uncultured Coriobacteriaceae bacterium | reverse complement strand
GCATTGGGGTGCTTGTCCTTGGTGAGCACATGGCCCACCACTACTCCGGAAAGATTGTCGGCCGTGGTGTTCACGGCCTCAACTCCGGTTCCGGTCATATCGAGTTTGTTGCAGAAAGCATGGATGTCGTTGGCTTCTTCTGGAAGGTCGACCATCGTCTTCAGCCATTTGAGTGAAACTAGCATTTTATTGATTCCTCTTGTCTTCCAAAGTCGACTTCAAACTTCTAGAACTGCCTCAGGAACCGCATGTCGCCATCGAGCAGCATGCGAAGGTCCGGAACGTTGTACTTGAGGCATGCGATTCTCTCCGCACCCATTCCGAATGCGAAGCCGGAGTACTCGTCCGGATCGATGTCGACAAATCCAAACACGTTGGGATCGACCATTCCGCACCCGAGAATCTCAAGCCAACCGGTGCCCTTGCAGAAGCGGCAACCCTCTCCGTGGCAGATTCCGCAGCTCACATCAACCTCAACCGAAGGCTCGGTGAATGGGAAGTAGTGTGCACGGAACCTGGTCTTGCGATCGGGGCCGAACATCTTCTTGCAGAAGTAGTCGAGCGTGCCCTTGAGGTCTCCGAAGGTGATTCCCTTGTCAACCACCAAGCCCTCGACCTGGGTGAACTGGGGAAGATGCGAAGGGTCCGGAACATCTTTCCTGTAAACCTTGCCCGGAGCCACGATGTAGATTGGGGGCTTGCGGTCTTCCATGGTGTGGATCTGGACGCCGGAGGTCTGAGTGCGCAGCAGCACATTGGACTCGCCCTTCACGTTGGTCTTCGCACCAGAGGCATCGACCACGTAGAAGGAGTCCTGAAGACCCCTAGATGGATGATCTGGCGGGGTGTTGAGAGCCTCGAAGTTGTAATACTGTGTCTCCACCTCGGGACCTGCCACGATTTCGTAGCCCAATCCCACGAAGATGTCGCAGATCTGAGACTGCACGTTGGCAATCAGATGCCTGGTACCGATCGGACGAACCCTGCCCGGAAGCGTGACGTCGATGGCCTCGGCGCTCATCTTGGCCTCGAGTTCCTTCTGCGAAAGCTCCTCGGACTTAGCGGAAATTGCCTCCTCGACTGCCTTGCGGGCGATGTTGGCGGATTTTCCAACTTCTGCTTTCATTTCCTTTGGGATATCCCTCATGGAATGGAGAATCTGGGTAAGGCTTCCCTTCTTGCCAAGGATCGCAACCCTTACAGCATCCAGCTCCTCCGAAGTTGCAGCATTATGGATGAACTCGAGGCCATCCTTCTCGATCTTTTCGATCGTGTCTAGAACAGACATCTCTCACTGCCCTCTTTCGTAGATAGAAACGATACGTCGTATATAGAGAAATGCATAAAGCAATTAATGCACAAAGCCAATAGACGCTTTTTCACCCGTAAGATTATTGCAGATATTCCCGCGAATTCGCATAGCTATGCGGTCAGTTGCAATTTCGTTATCAGCAATCGGGATAATTTTGCCCGTATGGAGGAGAACTGATTGCTGGAGAGGCCGGAGAGGGCGGTACATAACGCGCAACGCGCCACATTCATGCATTGTGTTCGCTGCTAGAATATCCACATGCGCGATTGCATGCGCTTATGCTTCAAACCACAAACAAGGAGAACGATCATGGAAAAAGATCTTGTTCTATACACGCTGCCGGGTTGCCCCTACTGCCGCAAGGTGCTCAACTTCATGCAGCAGCGCGGCATAGACATCAAGACGGTTAGCACAAGCGAGCCAGGGGCTAGGGAATATCTCGAAACCAAAGGCGGCAAGTTCCAGGCGCCGTGCCTCTTCATCGACGGAAAGGCCATGTATGAGTCGGACGACATCATCGCATGGCTCGACAACGAGTTTCCTGCCAAATAGCTCGGCAGCTTGAGATTTTCGAGCTTGGCATCTGCCGTAAAAATGCCAGAAAGGTGCCGGACAGTTGCTGAAAACGCGACGGACGGGCATGCCTTTTACAGCAAAGCCTCGAGTAGCAAAATGCGGGTGCCATCTTCTGATTGGACGGCACCCGCTCTCCACATCCTCTCGACGTATCGAGGAGCATCGGAACGATGCCCTCATGGCCAATGGAGCGCGCAGCGTTATCTGATTGCCATGCACGAATAAACCTGAGCCCATATGGCCGTTACGCCGTCTGCCTCTTATCCAAGCAGGCAGATTCCCTAGCACAATATTCCCGCCTAACGACGCATTTTGTAAGTCCCGTGTATTATTCTATTTTGAGAATAATACATAGACCATTCGGCTTTGGTCCTCCGATTCTCCGGTCATTTGAACTCGGGCCGTTGGTTTGCCTCCGCGTTACAATCTGGCAAACGCCTTGCAAGGCAGCTACAATTCCAAAGCGACTATAATAAGTAGCCACGATGGCACATTGCCACAATGCAATAGCTGGGGTTTGGCTGAAATTTGCGTTTGTTGGTGTATCTTCACATCAACACTGCCGAGCCAAAAAGCGGCTTGTTCTCACTGCGTAACCGCATTGCCTAACACTTGTAACGGGTGGAGTGGAATTAGATTACGATTCATTACCAAGAAACAAAAAATTTTCAGATGTTTAAGAAGTTTAAATCGTTAAACTTGTCCACAGGCTGTTATACTCTCATGAAAGAACGTTGTTACTAAAGTTTCAACATTATTTTTTGCACATAGTTTTCAGGTGGTGTAGCCAATGGAGCCTTCGAGGCTAAGCATTCTCAGAGCCAAGATGGATCTTGAGCTTGGAACATCATACGTTCCCAAACCTCTTGCGTCGCAACCAAAGCTGTTCAGCCCTGGCATGCTGCAGCTTATATCCAAGGGCGAGCGAATGTTCACCAGAGTCGATGAGCATATTGGAGCAAGCCCCTACCTAGATTGCGTTCGCTGCACCCTTCTGAACATGGAGGCTCTATCCTCTGCAATCATCGATGGCGCTGAGGTCGATCTTCTTGGCCTGCTCATGCACGATATCAAGAAGGACCCCAACCTGGATCTTTCGACCGTGAGGGTTTCGAATTCTTCCACGGGAAGGGCAATCCAGTATCGAGATTATATAGAGACGCATAATTCCTGCTCGAATCTTGACGACTATGTGTTCAGCAAGGAGAACATTCTCAGGTTGCACGAGGAGCTCAACTACCCGGTTGGAACGAACTTCAGGCATCTTTACAGAGGAGAGAATTGCGATAACCCCTCCGACCTTCACCCCAGGCTTCCTCAGCGCAGGACCCTGCCTCCCAGCAAGATCAACGATTATATGGAGGATCTGTTCAGATTCTGCAACACCGATTACTACACCCCGCAGATTCAGGCCAGCCTCGCGCACTTCCAGCTTGAATACATAAGGCCCTTCAAATCGAGAATCGATGCTTTGGGAAGGCACGTATCCTACCAGATCTACGCAAAGCGCAACTTCACCAAGAACATAATCGTTGCTGTGGCAATAGAGTCGATCAGAAGGATCGACGACCCACTCGACAACCTCAAAGCCACTCAGGCAACGGCAAAGCAAACTCCACTCGACCTCTGGATCTACCATGGCGCCAACATGCTCGTGAGGGAGTCAACCATGGTAATGGAGATGGAGCGCACCTACAGCGAGATAGAGAAAAACTGGCGCTCCAAGGTTCAGAAGGTTAGGAAGTACGACATCTGCGACATCTTGCTGCACGACCTTCTGGCTCACCCGATCATCAACGCAAAATATGTTGCGGAAAGATGCGACAAGACGCTGCCAGCTGCAAACGACGCCCTGAAGAAACTCGTGAGCTCCAAGATCCTGGCACCCATCGACAGCAGAAAACGCAATCGTTACTTCTATGCGGTTGATATCGTGGACTATTACAGGAAGCTCCTCGACGACATCATCCCGCAAGGTTGGCTGCCGGGAGTCGAGCTGTTCAACTCATAGATATCGTCATAGATTCCCGCCGAAAAAGATGGACGCAGACGTAGGCACCTCTATAGATCACCCTACGAATTCATGTATTCCTCGAGCTCGTCCCACTGATCGGCTGCCTGGTTGTATCCCATCTCATAAACCTCGTAGAGCTTCCTCGGGTCGTTCTCGAGGATATCGAGCTCTATGGGCTCGTTTGGCATGAACAGGAACACCTTGCCGTCGGCTGCAAGCTCCATAACATCCGACCTCTGGTTGTTAACCAGCTCATAGCGTTTGGTGACGGCCTTGGCGAACTCCGGATATTGACGGTACTTGATATATGCGAGGTCGTTTGCAACGTTGGGCTTCTGCACGAAGGTCTTATCGCGCGTGAGCACCACGATGTGCTTCTTTGCGCCGGTCTGCATGGAATAGCGAATGGGAATCTCGTCCGATACTCCACCGTCTAGGTACTCGTCACCATCTATCACGACGCTCTGCGAAACGAATGGCATGGAAGAGGAAGCCTTCATGTACCTCATGCCCTCGATGGGATTGTCCACCTCGAAGTATCTGGGCTGGTTGGTTCTGAGGTTGGTGGCTACCGCGGTGAGCTTGCATGGCGAGTCGAAGAACTCGTATGCACGGTAAGGTATGAGCTCGAACGGAATTCTCTCGAAGCTGAGCTCTGCATTGAACGCGTTGCCGGTGTGGAGGTACGACCACAGGCTCATGTAGCTCTTGTCGCCGCAGAATCCAATGTTGAGCGCGCATGTTCTGCCCCTGGCACCGACGATGTAGTTGAATCCAGCGAGAACCCCGGCAGAAACCCCTATCACGTTCTTTGGGAAAAATCCCCTGTCCGACATGTAATCGAGCACGCCGCTAATATATTGCACTCGCATGGAGCCGCCCTCGATGATCAGGTTGGCATCCACCGGCTCGCAACCATAGTATGCGGGCCTGTAGCCAGGATAGGTGTTGGGGACGAACAGCGGCTTTTCCCCGGTTGTCGGGTCGATCGGAACCGTGTTCCGGAAGGCATCCGCAGGAGCGTGCCAGGTTTTTCTCTGCGTAAGATTCTCGGTGCCCTGTTCCATGTTGCGACCCCCTGTTCCGCTAAAGTGCCTCACTATGAGGACAATGCGGCCGATGAACGTGCGCTTTCAATTCGAGAAAAACGATACCACTACCATTTTTAGCGGTTATCAACGTATCGGGAGACCGCCGGAATGCCTTTGCGCGAGCGGCATCGCACAAGTATGAGAATGCCCGCGCGAAAGCACTGGTCCTATACGTGCCACGCGCGAGCATCCTAATCTAATCGATATGTGGACGGCTATCTGGTCATCGTGCGGGACACCGCATCCTTCCAACCGGCAATTCGGCTGGCGTTTTTCTCGTCATCGCCAGATGGGGTGAACACCCGCTCGATGTCCACGTTTTTCTCCACATCCTCTTGGCTTGCCCATACGCCCTTGGCCAATCCCGCCAAGTACACGGCACCCAAAGCCGTGATCTCGGTGTCGGCCGGACGCAATATGTTGACGTCCAGAATGTCCGACTGAAATTGCATCATGAAGTCGTTCTGGCTTGCCTTGCCGTCGACCTTGAGGTTGTTCAGGGGAACTCCGGAATCTTGCTCCATAACCTGCAGGATGTCATACACCTGAAACGCCAGCGACTCCAATGCGGCCCTCACTATATGGTCTTTCGTGGTTCCACGCGTGAGCCCCAGAATCGCTCCGCGAGCTCCCGGGTCCCAATACGGAGTGCCAAGCCCGGTGAACGCCGGAACAACGTACACGCCATCGGTGCTGTCAACGCGCACTGCCATATCGGAGGTCTCGGATGCCGACTCCACGAGGCCTATATCCTTCAGCCACTCGATAAGAGCGCCGGATATGAAAACGCTGCCCTCGAGCGCATACCTTATGGATCCGTCTGCGGACGCTGCAATTGTGGTGAGCAATCCGTTCTCTGAAGTTTGTGCCTTTGTTCCGGTGTTCATGAGAAGGAAGCAGCCGGTTCCGTAGGTAACCTTGGCCTGTCCGCCTTCGAAGCAGCACTGTCCGAAAAGCGCCGATTGCTGGTCTCCTGCAACGCCGGTTATCTCGATGTTTCCGCCAATTCCATCTATGACGATGTTTCCAAACGTTCCAGAAGAGGGCCTTACCTCCGGCAGCATGCTCTTGGGAATTCCAAAGAGCTCGAGCAGCTCGTCATCCCACTCGAGCGTGTGGATGTTGAACAGCATGGTGCGAGAAGCGTTGGTGTAATCGGTTGCATGCACCTTCTTGCCAGTTAGATTCCACACCAGCCATGTGTCCACCGTTCCGAACATGAGCTGCCCGGCTTCGGCTTTTTGCTGCGCTCCCTCCACGTTGTCTAGAATCCATCTGATCTTCGAAGCCGAGAAGTACGCATCTGGGATAAGCCCCGTCTTCGAATGGATCATATCGGAGTAGCCTTGCTCCACGATGCCATCGATATAGTCAGCGGTACGCCTGCACTGCCAGACTATTGCGTTGTAAATTGGCTCGCCCGTATCCCTGTCCCACACAACCGTGGTCTCGCGCTGGTTGGTAATTCCCGCGCAAGCGATGTCGGATGGAGATATGCCGGCAACCACGATAGCCTCGGCTATAACTCCAACTTGAGAGGCCAGGATTTCCTTGGGATCCTGCTCCACCCAGCCGGGATGTGGGTATATTTGCTTGAAGCCCTTCTGCGCCATGCCCATGCTCTTGCCATGTTTATCGAAAATAATGCACCTAGAAGACGTTGTGCCGGAATCGATTGCCATGACAAACGCGTTATCGGAAGATGCGTTGACGGAAGCCAAGGCGTGCTCCTTTCGGTTGGCTAATCCAAGTGCGCGATCAGCCACGAGATGTTGTCGCGCTTGACCTCGTCCTTGTTTATCTCGTTGTGAAGCTCGTGCCTGGCTCCTTCGTAGAGCTTAAGGCTCAAGTCTTCAATACCGGCAGCCTTGCACATGTCATAGAGCTGCTTGGGGCCCTTGCCGTTCTCCCCCACGGGGTCTTCGGATCCGCTTTCTATGAGAACCGGGAGATCCTTTGGAATCCTGTTCACAGACTCCTGCTGGGCAACCTCGGCTGTGAGCGTCATCATAGCATGGTAGGCCGAGACCGAGAACTTGAACGTGCACCTGGGCTCGGCCAGATAGGCATCGACCACTTTCTCGTCGCGCGAAATCCAATCTGCCGTGGTGCGTGCATTGGGAATTGCCTTGGAGTATCCGCCGAGTGCGATGTTGTCCACCATATTCGACCTATACTCCGGGCCCCTGAACTTGGCAATCAGCGAGGTGAGGAACTTCCCGAATTTCGAAACCGATGGCGCGGGGTTTCCGGTTCCCTCGATGATTGCGCCGGCCAGTCCGTCACCATGCTTGGTGATGTACGACCTCACGATGAAGGAACCCATCGAATGTCCATGGATGAAATACGGAAGCTCGTGCCCATACTCGCCCTGGATGATATCCCTCAGCTTGTCCACGTCGTTGACGAGAATCTTGTCGCCAGCTTTTAGCGGGATGTATCCCCATTCATCATTGGAATTGACCGAGTCGCCGTGCCCAACGTGGTCGTTGCCAACCACGATGAAACCATTGGCGGCCAATGTTCTGGCGTATTCATCGTATCTGTCGATGAATTCCACCATTCCATGAACCAGCTGCACTATTCCGCGGGGTTCCGGGCCCCCGTTGGCATTATCCGGTTCCCAGATAATTGCGTTAATATCCACGTCTCCCTTTGAAGACGGATATGAAATCTTCGTCTTTCGTAACGGAACATCGTCGAAGCTCAAAACCGGGCCGTCGTCACTCATCTGCTCTCCTAAATTCGAGTACTGATCACGGTTGCAACAACACTGCAACGTTTGTTATTCCAACCTATTCTAATTCAAACGCCATCCTTGCACATTTATAATTGGCCTTGAACAAGAAATCGAAGACAGAGGGAGATGTCTTGGCCCAAAACAGCATTTGGGATGTCCTT
>CADBOM010000264.1 GCA_902796325.1 uncultured Coriobacteriaceae bacterium | reverse complement strand
GGAATCGCTTGCACAGCTCTCATCAAACTGACGATAAATCTACCCTCCAAACGATTTGCGTAGGACGAAGAGTTTGTTCCCATCCTTTAGCACGCTGTCAAGCTTCGCAGGTGCGCCATCGATAAGGAAGATCACCAAATCGGAGTAGTTCTCGGTGTTGAATGATGGCTCGTCTACAAGAAGCTTATCTATGGCCTCTTTTACCGTGCAGCCATCCGGAAGCTGCCTCACTCCATCATCTACATCGGCGAATAGTTCTGGAGAATGAAATTCCATCTCGACATTGATCATATCCCGCTCCTTTTAATAGGCCCTCAATAACAGTGTCCACGAGCTACCCAACGATAACCCGTGGACACGAAACTTCACTAGTCTGCATCTGCTTTTATACAACAGGCGTTATACAACATGCTCTCGTACTGCGCTCACCAGTCTGTTTGGCCAGCTATTCCTGAGCGTCCGCAACTGCCTCTGGATAGAAATCTTTGATGACGATATCCATACCGCCGATTTCCCTGTAAGTCTCCAAGGTTGGCATTCCGGTTTCCAGATCGCATCCCATTGCACCGAAGAAGTTGTCGCCCAGATGATCGACCGGAACGGTTACTCCAGCCAGAGGACCTTTCTCCAAAGGTGGCACACCGATCATTCTGTCGGATATCGTGGCATCCTTGCGAGTGATGCCCTCGCGCAGGTTGAATGCCTGGCGTATGAAGAAATCTCTCTTTCCTATCTTGTCCAGATCTTCACGGGTGTAATTGAATCCAGTGACTGCATTCTCCACATCGAGATAGTGCCTGAATGTATCGTAACCCCAGTCGGTGAACTCGCAGAAACCGCCCGAGTGAATGACCTCATAGAGAATCGTTCCATTTACATCGGCTTCGATCTTGTTATCGTAATCGAACTTACCGGGAGCAGGCTCATTGCCGGAGTTTGCACCGAGACCGCCCTTCACATGGCGTCCGGGAGTCGGGTCGAACTTAAGTGTTCTTGCCAGCATGGGAGCAAAGCGCGAGTCGTGCATGGCCAGTTCGATACCACCCGCGGTAACCAACCTATCGTAGCCAACGCCCCAGTACTCGGCGCAATACCTAGATCCCTTCTGCAGGATTTCGCCAACGCCCTCTCCCTTGCAAATCTTCTCGCAAAGCTCCACCATGCCGTCCACATCGCCCATGTGGTACTCTTTGCCATCCAGTTGCTCGGCACCAAGCTCGCCATGGTCGCAGCATTCCATAACCCATGAAATCGTTCCCGCACACGAAATCGTGTCCAGGCCATATTCGTTGCAAAGGAAATTGCACTGGTTCAGCGCTTCGGTATCGCTGTTGTTGCCGCACATCGGACCAAAGCCGCCCTGGGTCTCGTATTCAGGACGCCCGGTATCCTCAATCTTGTACTTTCCATCCAGCAGCTGGTAGATGGCACCGCACCCGATCGAGCATCCGTTGCAGGCGAACTTCTTGACCCTGTACTTCTTGTCCATCTCGGGAGCGCCCAGCGCCTCCACGTCTTCTTTTGCAACGTCGGTAACACCAGCACCGGTGCCGTTGAGAACGATGCAGTCTCCGGATAGCAGAGACGCGCCGTACGATGCGCCAGTACCATACTGCTTGAATGTATTGGCAAGGTCCTTGAGAGGTCCGTTCTTTTGCCAATCCATGATGTCTTTATTGGCCTTCTTGAGAGCCTCTTTGTCGTACACCTCTGGCTTCTTCCCACCATGGGGAACGATGGCCTTGAGTTTCTTCGAACCCATAACCGCGCCAGATCCACCGCGGCCAGCGGCCCTGTGGCTGTCGTTCATAACGGCCGCATACCAGGATAGGTTCTCTCCGCCCGGTCCGATGATTGCAGCGGAGACCTTCTTCAGCCCCAGCTCCTCGCGAAGAGCCGCCTCGGTTTCCAAGGTGGTCATTCCCCACATCTTGGTGGCATCGTGCAATGATGGCACGCCATCGTTTATCTCGAGGTAAACGGGCTTTGGGGAAATTCCATGGACCATTACGGCATCGAATCCAGCTTGCCTTAGGTTCGGCCCAAAAGCTCCACCGGAATTCGCGTCATTCCACCCGTTGGTCACAGGAGACTTGCTGACGACCATGTAACGCGGAGACATGAAGGTTCCGTCGCCATTCAGCTGTCCGCAGAAAAATCCAATCCAGCTCTCCGGATCGAAAACTGGAGTATGAGGCTTCATGTACTTGTAGAGATAGTAGGCACCCAGAGCATGCCCGCCTTGAAAATCTCTAGCAGCCTGCTCTTCTAGGTCCTTGATCTCGAAAGTCCCGTCGGTAAGGTTCACGAACAGAACCTTGCCCGCGTATCCATACAACATGCACTACCCCCTAGTAAATCGGTTTTGGCCGATTCCCTTGCTAAAGAATAGATTTTAGCGATATGGATTATTGAACGCGATACATTTTAAAGCTCTCACCATGCTTTTAGCACTTTGCGAAACTGCAGCAACATGGAATGCCCGTTAATGGGACCGGCTTTTGCAGTATGTCATCTCTAGACCTACCGCCCTGCTTTGCTTTCAAGGCAAAAGCCAAGTTGTCTAAAACGCCATACCTAAAATGCAGACCTCAAGACGCCGAGATATCAAGGCGCCAAAACGCCGACTCCAAATGCCATCCCCAGTAACCACTATGGATTGGCTCCGCGGTATGCAAGGTCCAAGCGTTATCTCCTGAACAAGCTCTTCCTCTTCGCCGGTTCCTCGGCAAAACGGGCGGGATTGCTGGACGCTGCAATTTTCCTAAGCGCTCTCTGGTACATCATCTTGTAGCGCATTAGCTCATAGCGGTTCTCGAGGCTCTGCTCCTCGTTATCCATTGCAAGTTGCAGCAAATCCACCTTGCTCATAGATGCCAGCTCGAATAAATCGGAGTGCTTGCACACCAGAGGGTCCGCCTCGTTCTCCCCCACCAGCTGCTTCACCGCAGGAACAAGCTTGGACTCCGCGATACCCAAAATGCCAGCTCTTGTGTCTTCCCCAGCATCTTCGAAGTCTTCGAAGACGTAATCGATGAGCCAGCACGCAAACGAATGCTTGAACTTGTCCAGTTCACCGCTTCCAAAAATCGAGATGGAGCTGAACGGCGCCTTGTACCTATCCGAATATCTTTCGAACCCGGTTAGCTCCACAACGCCCGGTCTGTTATAGCTGCGCACAGCAAGGGGCCATGGATTATAGCTTGCCGACTCCGATTTCATGATCAGCTCCAACACATACGGATCGTCGTCGTATGTGAACTCTCCGCTGAATTTGCCACCAGCATCTTTTAGGAAGTCCGTATAGAACACCTTGTTGGCAACCTGGCCGGAGAGCTTCTTGAAAGCCGTTGCAGCACGAGACGAGGGATTGAATGCCGCCAGATTCATCCCATGCTTGTCTGTTGGCCTGGTAGAGGTGTAGTGATGTGCCGTGGTATCGTAAGCCTGAAGATGGAAGGCCCCGATTTCGGAGGGGAACCTCTCGAGCTGGGATAGCAAGATTTTCACGAAGCCACCTGCCAGCATGATGCTGGAATCGGCAAAATACACGTAGTCCCCGGAGGCCTCTTCCAGACCAGCCATGCGCATGGCCCCGGCATTTCCATTGCAGCCGACCATGCTTGCACTCAGCTCCAGCTCGTCAAGCGCGCTCCTGTATAACTGGGGCTTTGGCGCAACGACGATCAGCTCGTAATCATCAAGGCTCTGCCTCTTTATGGTTTTGAAAAGCTTGGTTGCTTGGTCGGTTCCACCATCGAGGGTGGCCACTATCGAAATCCTGGGCAATTGACTTGCTCCTCACGAATACCAGATATCGCATTATTGAACGCAGTTTTTAAACGCGGTGCTGCATGCGCTACATTTGCAAGTGACGTTTACAAGTGACGCATAGATTGGTTCAAATTTAATCTCAATCAATGCGCCAGCATCCGATTATAAGCCAACTTGGACATGCATCACTAATACTCTCCCCTTCCTTAGGGATATGGCGCCAAAAAGAAAGGACGGCCGCCGGTAGATAATCCGGCAAGCCGTCCATTCAAAATCTCGTTGGAACCTCAACGGTGTTACGGCATTGCGTTAAACCGTTGCGGTTGCACTCTGTTGCATCGAGTCGATCCGTTGCACCGCGCTACGCTGCTGCATAGCGCAGCGATGATGGATCCGCACCTATGCGTTAACCTTGTCGACGTTGTTCTCCAAGATCCTAAGCGCACCGGTTGGGCACGCAATCGCGCACTTGAGGCAGTGCGAGCAGGTTTCCTCGATGTTGATGGTGTCGTTGAATATCGGCCTGATATCGGTGCCGAATCCACGATCCATCAATCCGATGATTCCCTTGCCAACAACTTCGTCGCACATGCGCACGCACTGGCCGCACAGGATGCACTTGCCCTGGTCGCGCTCGATGGCCACGAGCTTCTGCTCCTTGTAAGCCGGGTGTTTGCTGCCACCAAGGCGCTCCGGGTGAATCTCGTAGATGTTGGCGCACTTTATGAGCTCGCAGTCGTCGAAGTCGAAGCATCCGCACTCAAGGCAACGCTGTGCTTCCTTGCGTGCAACATCCTCGGGGAACCCGAGGGCAACCTCTCCGAAGTCCTTCGACCTCTCGGCAGCGGGACGCTTGGGCATCTTTGCACGAGCTTCCTTGGCCTTGTCGGCGAAGTCCTCTGGGGTCTTCTCGGTCTCGGACCTATAGGGCTTGCGATACGGCATATCAATGCCGCGTAGATACATATCCACAACGCCTGCGCAGCGCTTGGCCTCGCCGATGGCCTCGATTGCAATTCCAGCACCCTTGTTGGTTGCGTCTCCAACGGCAAACACTCCATCGAGCGAAGCACGGTAGCTGCTCTCATCTGCGGCGATGATCAGCTTTGAATTGAGTTCGAGGGAATCGAACGGCGAAGGATCGACGCGCTGTCCGATTGCCACGATCACGCTGTCAACTGCAACGGTTTCAAACTCGCCCTCCACCGGGATGGGGCGACGACGACCGCTGGCATCGGGCTCGCCAAGCTCCATAACCTGAAGCTTGACTTCCCTAACGTGGCCATTCTCGGAAATAACCTCAGCTGGGTTACGCAGAAACTTGTACTGCACTCCCTCATCGCGGGAATCGTCGATCTCTTCCTGGTCCGCAGGCATCTCGGCTTCGGTTCTGCGGTAGACAACATATACGTTCTTAGCACCCAGGCGAACTGCAGTGCGGCATGCATCCATTGCGGTGTTACCGCCGCCGACAACCATCACGGAGTCGCCAATCTTGGGAGCATTGCCCTCGGCAACCTCTCTCAGAAAATCGATTCCTCCATATACGCCCTCTGTAGTCTCGCCCTCGATTCTCATGGGCACGCTCAGCCAAGCACCAACTGCGACGATTGTAGCGTCGTACTTGCGCCTAAACTCCAGGAACTCCTTGTTGCTGGAAATCTTAACGTTGTTCACGAAGTTGATTCCCACAGACTTAATCTCGGCAATCTCGTCATCGAGAACGTCCTTGGGTAGCCTGTACTCGGGTATGCCATAGCGGAGCATTCCGCCCATCTTGGGCATTGCATCCACAACGGTTACATCGTGACCCTTGAGAGTCAGGTAATACGCAGCAGTCAGTCCTGCCGGGCCACCACCGATAATTCCCACGGTCTTTCCAGTGGGAGCCTCGACCTTTGGGGTGAACCCCCTGCTCTCTCTAACCTTGTCGGCAACGAAGTACTTGAGATTGGCTATCGATATTGGCTCCTCCACCATTTGGCGGCGGCATGCAGTCTCGCAGGGATGCGGGCACACACGGCCGATGGAAGACGGCATTGGAAGGTCTTCCTTGATGATTCTAACCGCCTCTTCGTATTCCCCCCTGCCAATGGCCATAACGTAGAGCTGGGCCTTGCAGTTGTCGGGGCAATTCATTACGCAGGGCCCCCTGCAGTCGCCCTCGTGGTCGCTCATGAGAAACTCGAGAGCAATCTTTCGCGAGGTCACAACGCGGTCGGAATCCGTATGGATTACCTGACCGTCAGATGCGGTGGTAGAGCAGGCGCGCAGGAGCTTCCTGCTGTTCTCTGCCTCCACTACGCACAAGCTGCATCCGCCGTAATGCTTGAGCTCGCCATTATGGCAAAGGTTTGGAATCTTTATACCGTTCGCAGTTGCGATGTCCAAGATGGTCATATCAGACCATCCAGAGCATTCCTTGCCATCAATAGTTATCGTGATTCTATCTGCCATGTTAAACCGCCCCCTTTACTCCACCGAAATGGCATCGAAGTGGCACAGGTCAACGCACTGCTTGCACTTGATGCACTTGCTCTGGTCGATTTCGTGTGCCGCTCCACGCATGCCCTCGATGCATTGAACCGGGCACTTGCTGGCGCACAGCGTGCATCCGGTGCACTGGTTCGGGTCGATCGTAATCGTCAGCAGCGACTGGCATTCCTTTGCCGGACACTTCTTGTTCTTGATGTGCTCCTCGTACTCATCACGGAAGTACTTGATCGTGGTGAGAACCGGGTTTGGAGCAGTTTGTCCAAGTCCGCAAAGCGCTCCATCCTTGATAGCGTATGCCAGCTGCTCCAGCAGCTCGATGTCGCCTTCCTGACCCTCGCCATCGCAGATTCTATTGAGAATCTCAAGCATCCTCGTGGTGCCGATACGGCACGGCACGCACTTGCCGCAAGACTCGTTAGCGGTGAAGTTGAGGAAGAACCTGGCCATGTTGACCATGCAGGTGCTGTCGTCCATAACCACCATTCCGCCAGATCCCATGATGGCTCCGGTGGCAGTGAGTGCCTTGTAGTCGATCACGGTGTCCTTGAGAGACGCTGGGATGCATCCGCCGGAAGGTCCGCCCATCTGAACGGCCTTGAACTCGTGGCCGTCCTTGATTCCGCCGGCGATTCCGAAGATAACATCTTCGAGCGTGCGTCCCATCGGAACCTCGACCAGTCCACCATGCTTGACCTTACCTGTAAGGGCGAACACCTTGGTGCCCTTGGAGTTCTCGGTTCCCATGGCTGCGAACGCCGCTCCACCATGATCGATAATCCATGCGATGTTGGCGTAGGTTTCCACGTTGTTGATGTTGGAGGGCTTGTCCAGATATCCATGCTGGGCCGGGAACGGCGGTTTTAGCCTTGGCATTCCGCGCTGGCCCTCGAGAGATGCGATAAGGGCGGTCTCCTCGCCGCAGACGAATGCGCCTGCACCCATCTTGATGGTGATATCGCATGAGAAATCGGTTCCCATGATGTTGTCGCCCAGGAAGCCGTGGTCCCTTGCCTGTTCGATGGCAAGCTCGAGCCTCTCAACTGCAAGCGGGTACTCTGCACGCACATATACGAATGCGCGGCTAGCCCCGATTGCGTAAGCGCCTATGAGCATCCCCTCGATGAGGCTGTGTGGATCGCCTTCGATAACGGCACGGTCCATGAACGCTCCGGGGTCGCCCTCGTCGGCGTTGCAGATGAGGTACTTCTCATTGCCCTCGGACCCACGTGCGGAGTTCCACTTGAACCATGTTGGGAATCCCGCGCCTCCACGTCCTCCGATTCCGGAGACCTTGACCTCCTCGATTACCTCTTCAGGGGTCATATGGAGCGCCTTTTCAATGGCCTTGTAGCCTCCACGGTGAATATAATCATGAATATCGGTTGGGTCGATAACGCCGCAATTTCTAAGCGCGATGCGCTCCTGCTGCTCGAGGAAGTGCTCGTCTTCAGGGGAAATCTCCAGCTTCTCGACCTTCTTGAAGTTCTTCGTACGGACTGCCTTGATGATGTCGAGGGCATCGGTGGACTTAACGTTCACCAGCCTGTGCAGGAGCTGATCGCCATCGTAGATGTCGACGATCGGCTCGAGGAAGCACATTCCGATGCAGCCGGTCTTCGAAACCGTGAAGCTGTCCGTGGTGGTCATGTGGCCGCGCAGGACCTCCTCGACCTTGGCAGCACCTGCAGCAACGCCGCAGCTCCCCTCTCCAACCAGGATCCTAAGTCCCTCGCCTTTCTCGATAGCCTTTATCTGACGAAGGATCTGCAGGGTCTTGTCCGGGGTTAGGTGACCGTAGGTCTCGCCATTGATCATCATGACGGGAGCCATGGAGCAGCATCCGAGGCATGCTACCTCGTGCAGCGTGAACATCCCGTCTTCCGTGGTCTGCCCGTTGTCGATTCCAAGCTCCTGCGTGATGGCCATCCTAACGTTGTCGGCGCCATTCACGTGGCATGCTGTTCCCTGGCAGAGCATGATTTCATACTTACCAGATGGCTTTAGCTTGAAGAACCCGTAGAACGTGGCTATTCCCATGATCTTTGCCAAGCTCTGACCGGTTCTCTGCGACACCAGCTCGATAACATCCTGCGGCAAATAGCCGTAGATGCCCTGAGCGCGCTGCAGAATCAGAATCAGGTTCGTGGGATCATCCGCGTACTTGTCCAAGATTTCATCCATCAAGGACAGGTTCACACCCGAAGCGAGTTCCGCCATATACATTCACTCTCCTCTTATGCAAACATAGGTGGTGGCATGTCCGGTTCGCG
>CADBOM010000263.1 GCA_902796325.1 uncultured Coriobacteriaceae bacterium | reverse complement strand
GTGATTGCTGATGATGGTCTCGTCTATGCAGCCATCGAGATCGAGCTGCTGGGTATAGATGGTCTTGCACACCAAAACCAGCTTGGCTTCCTCGTATGCTGGATCCCCGTCGACGTCCACCAAGTGCAAGCTGGTCTTTGCAAGCTTGTCCTCATCGCGGCCAGAGTGGCGACCGAGGTAGATGAGGTCGTCGGCGTGGCCATCAAAGAATGCCACGGTAAAGCGACCGCTCTTATCCATGAATTCCTTGGTGTACCTGCTGGGCCTGATGTACGCGGTGCAAACAGGCCTGTTCCAAAGGTGACCTACCTGAGCCCATGCAACCGTGAGGGTGTTTGACTTGCCCTCTGCAGTTGCAGACACCAGGCAGTACTTTTTCTGGAATCCGTTGATGAAGTTGAAGTCGATGTCGTCGGTGCTTATCTCCTTGAAACCCATTTAACGCCTTGCCTTTCGAATCCTTCGAATTTTTGAGTATTCGGTCTATCTTCTAAGGGCGGCACATCCCGAAGAACCGCATGGCCTTCAGGGCAGCATGTCCTGCGCCATGTTCTTTGAGATGCCATGCCTTTCTTAGCCGCCCTGTTCAGCTCAAATGTTTGCCTTTCGGCCAAAAAACACGCAAGGGAAATAATAACTCATAGCACATGATTCGCATGCACTTTGGGCAATACCGGCCTTTACCGGGCATTATTCGGATAGAGAAATGAGTTAAATTGGATTTTTACCGGATATTGGTTGGAATTTGGTTAGATGCTGATTGGAAATCGTTTGGAGGATAGAAATGCGCATGGGATACACTTTGATAAAAGCAGTCCCAGCCTGCTGGGTGCAGCTCACTTGCTACGTAAACAGCCCGCATGACACGTGTTCAACGAGCATGCCACGCGTTCAGCCCGCACGCTAACCGCAGGCTTTCGAGAGAGGTTATAGATGGTCAATATATCGTCGAAGTATTTCGACCTCAACAAGATAATGGATTCCGGGCAATGCTTTCGCATCATCCCGTCCGAAGATGGCCGCATCCTGATTGTCAGCGAAGACCATTTTGTCCGCGTAGCCGAGAAAGAAGATGGGTCGTGGGACTTCGATTGCACGCAGGAAGAATTCGACTCCTACTGGCACGGTTATCTAGACCTGGACAACAGTTACGAAAAGTGGTTCGACAGCATAGACCCGCAAGACGACTACCTAGTTGGAGCCGCAAAGGCTGGGATGGGGTTGAGAGTTGTCAACCAGGATCCATGGGAGACGCTCTTGAGCTTCATAATCTCGCAGCGCCGTTCCGTGTCCTCGATCACCACTTGCGTTTGGAGGGTGTGCCGTAAATACGGACATTTGGTCGATGACGATACGGGGGAAGTGTACCTATTCCCCAAGCCCGAAGACCTCGCGGTGCTGTCGAAGCAAGATCTTGCAGATTGCGGCATGGGATACAGGGACGAGTACATACTCGATGCATCGAGAAAAGTTGCTTCTGGCGAGCTGGATCTGGCTGCATTGGCTTCTGCATCTGACCAAGAACTTCTCGATGCCCTTATGTCGATCAAGGGAGTTGGCATAAAGGTTGCCAACTGCACGGCCCTCTATGGATACCACCGGCTAGGACTGTTCCCAATCGACGTATGGATCAAACGAGTTCTGGATGCCCATTATCCAGAAGGATTCCCCATGGACAGATACCCCGGATACTCGGGATTCCTGCAGTTGCTGATGTTCTACGAGGCCAGGCACTAGGAGCCAATGCTGCTGTTTGGGCGAGATGAACATCCCGCAGATCATCATCCGAACCAAGCAGCCAGGCTAAGCGCGGGCGCGTAAGGCCCTCCGTGGCAAACAGGAGGAGCAAGCAGCGGATAATTGACAGTAAAACCATCGGTGTCTAGCGTAATCGAACAACACAGCAGCAATGCGCATGTGTTACCATCGTGGATATTATTCGAAGGCGAGCACAGAAGAAGTTTTGAGCTTGGAAGAGCAGTACGAAAACGATCAGACGGTTATGTCGCAGGTTGCCGACAAGGTAGACAACGCCGCGATTACCCAGTACAAGCATAAACTCGATGCCAAGTTCCCAATCAGGGAGCGCGACCTCGAGCATCCTTCGTACTCGTCGCTGCTCGGATGCCTCTGTATCAAGATCCTTCTCATAATCTTCATCACGATAATCCTGATAATGCATTCGCTTGGAATGGATGGGAGTACCCCCATTCCAAACCCGCTGGCTCCGAAGATGATCCTGACCGACCTCTGCATCGGGTTCAGTGCGTTTGGCGTGGTATCGGTATTCACGTACTTCTATGTGAGAATCAAAAACCCGGCATTTGCCGTGCTCTTGTTCATTGCAGCATGCGCTGTAGTATTCATAGCGTTTGTCGTATGGAACGCCACGGCGCCAACCGGCGGGATGCTGGTGCTGCCCATAATCCTCATCATCGTGTGTCTGATTCCATTGGTCATGGATGTCTGGGGATTGATCACTTACGACAGGCACAACTAGCTTGCTTTACACCAAACCGATTGAGCGCTCCGCTATCCATTGCAAGCCTTCGATTTAGCTGGCCGTCTATCGCCGTTACTTAAAATCTTTTATGTTGCAAAAGCAACGCAAACTTCTCCATCTCAATGCTAGTGTTCAGATAGACGCTAACAAAGGAGTTCATCATGACCGAGCAAACACTCTCCAATCAACGCATCCCACTGTCAGACAGCAGCACATTTGACAACTCGCTTCCATGGAGCTTTTACAACGAACTGATACAGGGCATACCCGAGGGAATCAAAGTTACTGGATACGGCATCGGCGTGGATTGGGGTTACGTTAACGCCGAATGCGGAATGGGCATAAGCCATACGGTTAGAGGCGGATCCAAGGGAATATTCAAAGACGACCCCAGATCATACGAGCTGAAGGAGCTTGCCGAGCTGGTTAAATCCTGGAATTTCGTTGAAGCAAGCATGGGTCTGGCAGCTATAAACGCCTGGTATTCCCAGAAAGACAAGGTTGAGGCAATGGGAGCGCTCGTCGACGACGGAGATGCCAGCTATAGCACCAAAGGTAATGCGTTTTATTCTCTCCAAGACGAGTACGAGGGGAAGAACGTTGCGGTTATCGGGCATTTTCCCAACGTTGTAGGCATGGCCAAGCACGCGAAGATCACCGTATTGGAAAGAAATTGCAATTCTCCAATGGACACCCCCGACCCCGCATGCGAGTACATCCTCCCGGTGCAGGACTTCGTGTTCATGACCGGAACCACAATCATCAACAAAACCGCACCCAGGCTTTTCGAGCTTTCGAAGAACGCCAAGACCACGATCATAGGCCCAAGCGCAGTGCCTTGCGATGCTGTTTTCGAGCGCGGGGTTAACGTGATTGCCGGAAGCGTCGTAGTGGATCCAGAGGCGGCAGCCCTTGCCGTCCTCGGCGGAAGCAAGCAGATGTTCAGGACGGGCATCAAGAAATACTCGCTCGAAAGATAGGACTGGAAGAATCATCTCGAGTTAGAAGAGCTTTATCGATGATTTCGTTTCTCACCGGAGAATCTCAGATTGGCAAGACGACGTGGCTGCTGCAGCTTGTGGAGCAGCTGTTGGGTGCGCATGGCGGCTATCACCTGTTTCCAGAGCTAAGCCAAATTCCTGAGCAACTGCCAATCCAGAACCGGTCGCAGCGCATGCCTACGC
>CADBOM010000262.1 GCA_902796325.1 uncultured Coriobacteriaceae bacterium | reverse complement strand
GCTCTTCTCCTCTGTTCAAGGGAATACACGCCATCCTCCAAACGTCATCGTTTGGTACGGATTTCCGGTACCACCCCCGTTTGAGCATCGGAAAGTTTCGGGTCTGAGCACGTAAATATTATGGGTTCGGGCATGGGCACGCCGACCATCCCGCATCTCGGCGTACTTGGTGACCGTGTTGCGGCTTGCCCCGAGCTTCCTGGATATTCTCGCCCTGAGCACTCCTTTCGCACCTACTTGACGCTTGCCCCGTTGTGCGTCAAGCGGCACGCCTGCATTCCCTTCCTCCAGGCGAAGACTTGCCGGAGTGAATCCGCCTGGAGAGAACGTAATGCGCGGCCGCGCCCTTTGCGCCGGGGGGCGGCTGCTTATGCGGTAGGTGCTCAAATCCCGATGCCGAATGGTGCTCTTATCGCCGTGCGACATCTGCGCGGTCCTTATTACATGTCAACAAGTTGCAGCGGTGAGATTGTTCCGTTTGGTGTTAGACATGGGGGATGCCTCTTGAGACCAGCAGAATTTGCTTTAGTAGACATGGGGGATGCCTCCTGAGACCAGCAGAATTTGCTTTAGCTGACAGCTAATGCGGGATCATCCATTTCTGGGTATATTCTTTATCGATTATGGACTAGTGCACCTTCTTTGGGTGTCACGTGGAAAGGACTGCATTTGAACACTGTCTCGCGTTCCAATCACCCCATCGACAAGGAAACCAGAGATCTCATCTCAAAGAGATACCATCGTCTTACTGCGGCGGTGAACAAGGCGTTCTGGTATGGTTCTAGTGATACGGCGCACTCACTGTATGTGGGGTCCTATGGACGAGGGACAGCAATCGAATCGAGTGATCTTGATGTCCTGATGGAACTCCCACAGGACGAGTGGCGTCGATTCGATTCCTATGGTGCAAACGGACAGTCGCGACTGCTCCAGGCCGTCAGAAGTGCATTGCTCGATACATGGCCAACTACAGGGATTCATGCCGATGGGCAGGTTGTCGTGGCGAACTTCAGCGATGGGATGAAATTCGAGGTGCTTCCTGCCTTCCGGCAAGAAGTCTCATCGGGCTTATACCCTCATTTCCGTTATCCCGACAGTAATCAGGGTGGTCGGTGGCTTACAACCAACCCCAAGGCCGAACAGGATGCTCTTTCCAAGAAAAACAAGGAGTCGAACGGCCTGCTATATGACACGTGTAGGCACATACGGTATTTGCATATGCTGCTTTATCCGAGCCTCCAACTGTCTGGCATCGCCATCGATACCTTCGTGTATGACTGCATCGGTGATTGGCATTGGGCCAGTCTGGGTATGCCAACGGCTGAACATGGGGATTACGAGAGGATGCTTCTCTGCAAGTACAATAGCCTGACCAGAAACGGGCTCGCATCGCCTGCTCTATTCGCCCCAGGTAGCAATGCCCGGGTTGATGTTAAGGACAGCATTGGGTGTCTGGGCAAAGTCCTTAGGTTTATGGTGGACTGAGAGGCTTGGCAATGGAGGACGAGAAAGGATACCGGAAAGAGCTCTGGTCGCAGCTAACTGAAGCCTATGCCAAGGAGGTCTACACACGGCAGACCTACAACGTAGCTGCTAATGGGTTGCAGAGGCTTTCGAGTGGTATTTCGATTGTTCAGATAGTGCTGACAGCGGTCTCTACGGTTGGATTCATAGGAGTGCTCCTTGGCCAGACGTACCTCGCGGCAGTTTATGCCTCTGCGGCCTCAGTCGTGGCGCTTGGCTTCAACCTCTATACGAGAGGCGCAAAGCTCACTGAGAGAGTTGCGCAGCATGTGCAGACCGCCAATGATCTTTGGCTAATCGAGAACAGATTCACCTCCCTTCTCACTGACTTTGATGAGATTCCAGTCGAGTTGATTTGCGAGCGGCGTGATGCCCTAATCTCTGAGCTCGATGGCGTTTATCGCAAGGCCCCTAGAACAACTAGACGGCAGTACGAGAAGGCAAAGAAGGACTTGAAAATTGAAGGGGCTCAATCTTTCGAAGACGGTGAGGTTGACACGTTGCTTCCCGCAAACATACGAGGGAAATATAAATAAGAACTGCCGGTTGTGGTCGGTGGTCGTGCTATGAAAATGTGTTTGCGGATAAGATTGCTGAAATCATGAGATCCCATCTTTGGTCATTGTTACACTACGATTCCTTTCTATTTTCCTCGTGCGACTCAAAGGTGAGCTTCTGCAACCGCTCTCTGCCACCAGGTAAGCTAGGCAGCAAATGGTTTTTCATCAGCTTCCGACGTTCTTGGTCGAAGTGCTTTTTGTTGTGCTCGACGAGCTCATCGAAGACCACTGATGGCATAACGATGTGGGCAAGTGACTCCGGTTGGCCAGATCATCAGTATTTCCGGACAATGTATCTAGCGAGTGGCTATTGATGCTATTGGTATCAAGGAATGCCGCTGGCTTTTCATTGGTGTCATCCATTTTTCCCCGTGCTT
>CADBOM010000261.1 GCA_902796325.1 uncultured Coriobacteriaceae bacterium | reverse complement strand
GTGACGGACGCTTACTTTGCCGCACGCGACATCGGAAGATATGGCTACGACGCATAAGCGCGTGGGATGGAGCTTGGCTTGGGCTGCTGCGGCGCTTAACTACGGTTGAGCTCGACGTACGTCCGAGCGACTAGGTGCGGTGCCTGGCAGCATTTGCCCAGGCCACTGCGACAGGAGACGCAACTGGCGAATGCCAAAACAGAGGGGCTGGAATCCTAGGATTCCAGCCCCTCTCGACGTTTCAAATCATGTTGACACTCGCCGCTCCCGGCTATGGTCGGCGCAAGCGCCATGTCTAACGTGAGTTGTTCGAGTGAGTTATTCGAACCTCTCGTCAATCACGCGCTTGGTTTTCTTCTCGCTGCGTGGCAGGATTCCCAACTCCACAACCTTCACCAGCGGGGTAAAGCCAACGGCGCTCTTAACCTCGTGGGCAATGTCTTTCGCGAGCTCCAAGAAGTCATATTCCCCGGTGGTTTCCACATAGATGCGCATGGTGTCGCGACCGTCGAGGTGTGACAGGCGAATCTGGTATTCGCTCGAGAGCTGCGGGAACTTCGCCAGAACCTCCTCGATTTGCTTGGGGAACACATTGACGCCATGGATCTTTATCATGTCGTCGGAGCGTCCGACTATGGAATCGAGCCTTGGGAACTTGCTACCGCACTCGCATTCGCCTGGGATGATGCGCGATATATCGTGTGTGCGGAATCTGATCAGTGGGGCACCTTCCTTCTGGAGTGTTGTGATGCAGATTTCTCCATACTCCCCGTCGGGGACGGGCTTGAGCGTATCGGTATCGAGGATCTCGACGTAGATGTAGTCGTCCCAGTAGTGGATTCCGCAGTCGTAATCACAGCTGATTCCAATTCCGGGGCCGTAGATTTCGGTCAGCCCATAGATGTCGTAGATCTGGATGCCAAGCTCGCGCCTGATGCGGTTTCGCATCTTCTCGCCCCAACGCTCGCTGCCAATGACGCCCTTCTTCAAGGCCAGCCTGTCCTTAATGCCGCGCTTCTCAATCTCCTCTGCCAGCAGCAGGGCATAGGAGGAGGTGGCGCACAGCACGGTTGACTGCATGTCCTCCATGAACTTCAGCTGCTTCTCTGTATTGCCCGGGCCCATGGGAATTGCCATGGCGCCCAGCTTTTCAACTCCTGCCTGGAACCCGATGCCAGCGGTCCATAGCCCGTATCCGGGCGTTATCTGCACGCGATCCTTCGGGGTGACTCCCGCCATCTCATAGCAACGCGCGAACATAGTGGCCCAGTCGTCGATGTCCTTGTTGGTGTAGGGGATGATCACCGGAGTTCCGGTTGTTCCCGACGAGCTGTGTATGCGAGCGATCTTCTCCTCGGGCACCGCTGCAAGTCCAAGCGGGTAGGCATCGCGCAGATCGGCCTTGTCGGTGAAGGGCAGTTGCTCGAACTCCTCCTGCGACTTAATTTTGCTGATGTCGATGTCGGCGAACTTCCTGGCGTAGAAAAGCGATTTTCCCTTGAGGGTCTTGAATTGCTCGCATATTGCTGCGAGCTGCTCTGGTTTCATTTCCATGGCTGGCCTTCTGGTGTCGTTGTTCTCTGTTGTGTCGTTATTTCCGGTTTACTCGATGTTCCCTGTTTACTGCTCAAGATAATCTACGGTTGCTTGGATTGCCGAGCGGTTCAATTCGACAAAGCGCGGCTTGACGCATTTTTCCATGGCCTGGGTCATCTCGTCGATGCTTATGGCACCGGCTATGCCGTAGCTGGCTTCCTGCGATGCCGCTATCGCTGCCGTGAGCATGACCACATTGGCCACTTTGCGGCTTCCAACCTTTTGGCATATCGCGTTTTCGTCCACTTCCACGAAGTTCGGTGCCTTGCTCGCAAGCCAGTTGAGCATGGGCTCCGCTTCGTAGGGATCGCGGGACAGGTTGGTTGCAACCGATGGGATTGCAGTCGTGGCGCTTATGAGCAGTCCGGTTGGCGAGAGGTACGGCAGCGCCCTTATCGCCTCTCCTGGTTCTAGCGCGATAACGCAATCTGCCGTGCCCTTTGGTATCAGTGGCGAGTGGATGTTCTCTCCCAAGTTGCCCATGCGCACATGCGATGTAACGTCGCCACCGCGCTGCGCCATGCCTATGGTTTCGGCAGTGCGAACCTTCCATCCGCGTGCCTGTGCCGCGGCAGCAAGTATCTTTGCCGCCAACACGGATCCTTGCCCGCCAATGCCGGCAATGAGAATGTTGAGCATGTTAGTTGCCTCCCTTCTCGGTAGAGGAGAACGGAATGCGTCCTTCGGTGCGAACCGCTGCAGATATGGCGTCTTTGGGGCAAACGTCTACGCAAAGTCCGCAGCCATAGCATGTTGCGGGGTCTATGGTCATCTTCCCGGTTTGGATGCTCATCGACATTGCGGGGCATCCTATGGAATTGATGCATGCACGGCATGCGATGCAGGCTTCGCTATCCACGATGGCCGCGGGTTCTGGTTTAACCAGCTGGGTGCAGGGCGAGCGGAAGATTATCGCCGAGGGACCCTCGAAGTCGATGGCTTCTCTTGCGGCGTCGATGCTCTTCTGCAGATATAGTGGGTTGGCGGAGACTATTAGCTTTACACCCAGTGCCTCGAGCACCGCATCTATCTTTATGGGCTCGCTCTGTCCACCCATGAGGGTGGTGCCGATGCCAGGATGCGGTTGTCCTCCGGTCATGGCTGTGGTTGAGTTGTCGAGCACCACGATGGTGATGTCGTGCTGGTTGTACACGGCGTTGGCAACCCCGGTCATTCCGCTTGCGAAGAATGTGGAGTCTCCAACGAAGGCAAGGCACTTGGCATCTGGGTCTGCCACCGAGAAGCCCTGCGCCATCGTGATTCCGGCTCCCATGCAAAGGCAGGTGTCAACGGCCTCGAGCGGCTTGGC
>CADBOM010000260.1 GCA_902796325.1 uncultured Coriobacteriaceae bacterium | reverse complement strand
TCTCATTTCCAACATGAATCTTGATCGTGGCCTCGGTCATTATCTTGCCGTCTTCGCGCTTATCAGATATGACCCTGTAGGACTCCAAACGGAAAATCGACATATCCTCGCCCATTGCCTCGCGGAACATGAGCTCGAGCGTCGCATCTGCAAATTCGAAGGTATATCCCTTGCTGCCAAGATCCTTCACAGTTTGCAGCAGCTTCTTGATATCTGCGCTGGAATTCTCAATATCGAGACCGAACTCTTCGGCTTTGGCAACTATCGACGCCTTGCCCGAGAGCTCGCTCACGACTATATGCGACACGTTACCCACATCTGCAGGGTTAGTGTGCTCGTAGGCAGATGGCATTCTGCTCAAAGCCGACACGTGCAACCCGCCCTTATGTGCAAAGGCGGAAGAACCAACGAATGGTTTTGTAGGCGGCAACGACTTGTTTAGAACCTCGGCCACGTAGTTTGCGGTGGACGTGAGCTTCTTGCATCTCTCACGCCCGATAGTGGTTACGCCCATGTTGAACTCGAGGTTGGCGATAACGGTAATCAGATCGGAATTTCCAACCCTCTCGCCGTAGCCGTTGATAGTTCCCTGAACCTGGCAAGCCCCGGCCCTAACCGCTTCCACCGTGTTGGCAACGGCGCAACCGCAATCGTCGTGGGCATGCATGGCCACTCCGCAGTCGAGACCTTCATCCTCGATCATCTTCACGACTTCGCCAACAATCTGGTACACCTCATGCGGCATCATCCCTCCGTTGGTATCGCATAGAACCAGCCTCTTCGCTCCAGCCTTGGCAGCGGTGCGCAGAACCTCCATGGAGTATTCCGGGTTCTCCTTATACCCATCGAAGAAATGCTCGGCATCGTAGAACACGGTCTTACCGCGCTCGATGAGGAACTTAACCGTATCTTCAGTCATCTTCAAGTTCTCTTCGAGAGAGGTGCGCAGCGTTTTCTCAACATGCACGCCAGCGGCCTTGCCCACAATCGACACGTAGTCAACGTCGGTATCCACGAGAATCTGGAGTGCAGGATCGTCCTCGGCCTTAATTCCCTTGCGCCTCGTCATGGAGAACGCCACAAGCTTCGAATTCTTCAGATCCATCTTCGATGCCTTGTCGAAGACTTCGCGCTCTTTCTCATTGGAGGCGGGATATCCTGCCTCGATGTAGGTAATCCCTATCGAATCCAGCTTACGAACGATCTGAAGTTTATCGTCGACCGAAACCGATATGCCCTCGGCTTGGGTTCCGTCTCTAAGCGTGGTATCAAAGATCTCTACTGAAGAAAGCATTTTCTTTACCGTCGATTCTGATATTGAGAACAGTTTCAGAACATTCACCAGCGCGCGTTTTAAGTTGCCAATTGATAGCAAAATAGCATGCGTGCAAAATTTATCGTTTATAAAGTGCTGCCCCTTCTTCACCACTGTTAAACGGTGAAGTTGGGGCAGCCGAATCGGTACTAAATATATTTCGAATTCGGCCTTAGCCCCGCGTTATGAGGTTAGAGCCGTTCTCTCGAGCACATCGTCGAGCGCGTCGCCTTTACTTGAGCGCGGCGCCTTTACTTGAGCGCGGCGATTACCTTGTCGCCCATCTCGACGGTGTTGAGGATCTTGGATTCATCCGCACCCTCACCTGCGAGATCCCTGGTTAGCCATCCAGCCTTGAGAACTTCGTCCACCGCATTCTCGATGCTGTCTGCTGCCTCGGGCATGTCGAATGCATACCTCAGCATCATCGCAACGGAGAGAATCTGGGCCAGCGGGTTGGCAATACCCTGGCCTGCGATGTCCGGTGCCGATCCATGGCACGGCTCGAAGATCGGGGTCTTGGATCCAAGCGAAGCAGATGCCAGCATGCCTAGCGAGCCGCTGATCATCGAAGCCTCATCTGAGAGGATGTCGCCGAAGGTGTTCTCGGTTAGAATCACGTCGAAGAAGCCCGGGTTCTTAACGAGCTGCATTGCCGCAGCGTCGACCAGCATGTCGTCGAGTTCCACATCGGGATACTCGGCCTCGCCAAGCTCGTGCACGACCTTGCGCCAGAGCTTGGAGGAGTCGAGAACGTTGGCCTTGTCTACGGAGGTTACGTGAGACCTCCTCTTGCGAGCCATCTCAAAGGCATAGCGGGCAATTCTCTCGATCTCGTACTCGCTGTACTCCATCGTATCGTATGCGCGCCAACCCTTGGTTCCGTTAACGCCTGCGCCTTCAACGTCGCTCGAGGTGTTCCTGCGACCGAAGTAGATTCCACCAGTGAGCTCGCGGACGATCATAAGGTCCACGCCGCGAATCACATCGGGCTTGAGGGTCGAGGAGTCGATCAGAGGCTCGAAGATGCTGACGGGCCTGAGGTTGCAATAGGCGTTCATGGACTTTCTCAGGGCCAGAAGACCTTGCTCGGGCCTTTTCTCCCCGTGATCCCACTTCTTGCCGCCTACTGCTGCGAGAAGCACAGCATCGGAATCGAGCGCTGCCTTCTCGGTCTTCTCCGGCCAGGGATTGTCAACAGCGTCGATTGCGCAACCGCCGATAAGCTCCTCATCGTATTCGAACTCGCAATCGTAAAGCTCGCCGATCTTGTCCAGAACTCTAAGGGCCTGCTCCATGATCTCTGGGCCTATGCCATCTCCAGGCAGGGTGCAAATACGGAATTTCTTGCTCATTACATTGCCTCCAGAATCTTCTTGGTCCTGTTAACCAATCCACCGGCCTCGATGATCTGGTTGATGAACTCGGGGAAGGGCTCAGCCTGGAAGGTCCGACCGGTTGTCTTGTTGGTGATTACTCCGCTAGCGGTGTCAACCTCAACCTCGTCGCCATCGCTGATGGCGTCCACTGCCTCCGGGCATTCGAGGATGGGCAGACCGATGTTGATGCAGTTGCGGTAGAAGATCCTCGCGAAGCTCTTGGCAATCACCGCGTCGATGCCCAGCGCCTTGATGCAGATGGGAGCATGCTCGCGGGAAGATCCGCAGCCGAAGTTCTCGTCGGCAACTATGATGTCGCCCTTCTTCGCCCTGTTCACGAAGTCTTCGTCGATATCCTCCATGCAGTGCTTGGCAAGCTCTGCAGAATCGCTCGTGTTCAAATACCTGGCAGCGATGATGGCATCGGTATCGATGTCCCTGCCAAAACGATGTGCACGTCCGTCAATCGCCATGGTGTTTCCCCCTAATCGATTCGTCGGGCGTGCCAACACGTCCGAGTATTGCCGAAGCCGCAGCCGTTGCAGGCGAGGCCAGTATGACCTCGGATGCCTTATCGCCCATGCGGCCGATGAAGTTCCTGTTGGTGGTTGCAATAGCACGCTCGCCAGGTGCCAAGACTCCCATGTATCCACCGAGGCAAGGTCCGCAGGTTGGGGTGGACACAGCGCATTCCGCATCAACGAAGATGTCTGTGAGCCCCTCATCGATGCACTGCTGGAAGATCTTCTGGGTAGCTGGAATCACGATGCAGCGCACGTTCGGGTTGACCTTGTGGCCTTTCAGAATCCTAGCGGCAATCCTGAAGTCCTCGATGTGACCGTTGGTGCAGGATCCGATGACCGACTGGTCGATCTTGATGTCCTTGCAATCCTCGGCATTCCTGGTGTTGGAGGGAAGATGCGGGAGCGACACGGTTGGCTTGAGCTCGGAGCAGTTGATCTCGACGACCCTCGAATACTCCGCGCCTTCATCTGCGGTGTACACCTTGGGCTCGCGCTCGAACCTTCCGTCGAGGTATGCCAGGGTCTTGTCGTCTGCCGGGAAGATTCCAGCCTTGGCACCGCACTCGATTGCCATGTTGGAAATCGTCATCCTGTCCTCAACCTCAAGCTCGGGTGCAACTGGTCCGTAGAACTCAAGAGCCTGGTACAGGGCGCCATCCACGCCGATCATTCCAATGAGGTGGAGCATAATGTCCTTGGCGTAAACGTTCTCGGGCAGCTCGCCGTTAAGCACGACCTTGATGGTAGAAGGTACCTTGAACCATGCCTTTCCGGTTGCATAGGCCATTCCAACGTCGGTCGAACCCATTCCGGTGGAGAGAGCTCCAAGTGCTCCGTACGTGCAGGTATGCGAATCTCCGCCGATAACCAGGTCTCCGGCTCCAACGATTCCACGCTCTGGTAGCAGTGCGTGCTCTACTCCAGCACGCCCCACATCGAAGTAGTGGCTAATGGAGTACTCGCGGGCAAATTCCCTCATGGCCTTTGCCTGAATTGCGCTCTTGATGTCCTTGTTCGGGCAATAGTGATCGCCTACCAGCACGATCTTGTCCTTATCGAACACCTTGCCCCAATTGAGTTTGTTAAACTCCTTGATGGCAATGGGCGCCGTAACATCGTTTGCAAGAACGATGTCCACATTGCACTCCACCAATTGACCGGGCGAAAGCTCTTCCCTACCGCTGTGCGCGCAGAGAATCTTCTCCGCAATCGTCATGCTGCGTGTCATTTCCTACTCCTTAGTCAATATTTTCGGGCCATCGGTCGTAATGGCTATCGTGCGCTCGAAGTGCGCAGATGGCCTGTGATCTTTGGCCTTGATACCCCAGCCGTCTTTGCATTGCACCATCTTCGCCGACTTCATGGTGAACATGGGCTCGATGGCTATTACCAGTCCCTCGACCAGTTGCAATCCATCTCCTGCTTTACCATAATTTGGAACCATGGGATCCTCATGCATATCCCTGCCAACCCCATGGCCAACCAAATACTTTATAACCTTAAACTTGGCATCTTTGGCTGTTCTCTCCACCGCGTGGCCGATATCGCCAAGATGATTGCCAACTATTGCCTGGGAAATTCCATTCCACATGGCTTGCTCGGTTACCTCGAGCAAATGCTTTACATCGTTTGGAATCTCGCCGCAAGCATATGTTTGCGCGTTGTCGCCAACCCAGCCATCGACTATGGCCCCGGTATCTATCGAAACCACATCGCCCTCGTGAACGAAATAATCGTCTCTGGGTATCCCGTGCACGATCATGTCGTTAATCGAGCAGCAAATGGAGCCAGGGAAGCCATCATAGCCCTTGAAAGCGGGTATTCCTCCCTCGCTTCTAATCACCCGCTCCGCGCATGCATCGAGCTCCATGGTGGAGATACCTGGCTCGATGGTCTCTCCAACAATACGGAGAGCTTTTGCGCTTAGCCTTCCGGCCTCTTCCATGGCCTGTATCTGAGAAGGGCTCTTGAGCTTTATCATTGCTTCTTCTTAATGCTTGCTTTTGGAACAACCGGTCTAGCGGTTGTTGATTCAACGACCATTTCAATCAGCCCTTAGTTTAGTTATTCCTACTTGTTGGCTATGAAGATATCCGTGAATACCCATAGTTAAAAAATTTAAAATGCATTTAAAATGGGCCCGGATCTTCGTTTTAGGATCCAGGCCCATCTCTATTGGTTCATATGGTTTTTACCGTCCGCAACTAATATGTCTGCGCAGCATAATGCCTTTATCGCCACTAGCGCAATGCCATATCGATCGGATAATTCAGCGAACAGCTAAATTACAGTCCGAGAGACTTCTTAACGTCCACGTAGACATCCTTGGGATCCTTGTCACCCTCGATCTCCTTCAGGATGTCAGCACCGCGGTAGTAATCGATCAGAGGAGCAGTCTGCTTCTCGTATACGTCGAGCCTGTTGCGGATCACGCTCTCCTTATCGTCGTCGCGCTGGAACATCTCTCCACCGCACTCCGGGCAAACAGCGTCTGCTACAGATCCGATATGTCCGCAGTTCTTGCAGCACCTCCTGGAGGTGAGCCTCTTCACGATAACCTCGGGATCGACGTTGACCGCAACAGCTGCATCAAGATCGCGTCCGAGCTTGGAAAGCTCATCGGTAAGGGCGATCGCCTGTGGGATGGTGCGGGGGAAGCCGTCGAGGATAAATCCGTTCTCGGTATCCTTCTCCTTGAGCCTCTCGCTAACGAGTCCGATGACTACGGAATCGGGTACGAGGTCTCCGGCATCCATGTACTTCTTAGCCTCGAGTCCAAGCGGGGTCTCGTTCTTAACGGCAGCGCGAAGAATGTCTCCGGTCGAGATATGGGCATATCCGAACTCAGAAACAAGCATTGCCGCCTGAGTTCCCTTACCGGCGCCTGGGGCACCCAGCAGTACTAGGTTCATTGGTTTTCCTTTCGATTGTGTATCAAGGATACGAATATCCATATCGTACCCCTAAAGCCAGCAAAAGCCAGCCCCAAAGATTGGAGCTGGCTTTAACAGGTCTAGCTTGGATCCTACTTGAAGAATCCTTCGTAATTGTGCATCTTCAGCTGGCTCTCAACCTTGCTCATAGTATCGAGTGCAACTCCCACGAGAATGAGGATCGAAGTTCCTCCAAATGCGCTGATGAGCATATTGCCCGTGAAGTAGAAGATGATGGTCGGAACAACGGCGAGGATTGCCAGGTAAATCGATCCGGGGAGGGAAATCCTGTGCAGGATCTTCTTTATGTACTGGATCGTTGCCGTACCAGGACGAACACCTGGAATGAATCCTCCGTTTTGTCTCAGCTGATCGGCTGTTTGCTCAGGATTGAACACCATCGACGCGTAGAAGTACGTGAAGAAGATGATCAGACCGAACGTGCACAGCCAGTTAATCCAACCAACG
>CADBOM010000259.1 GCA_902796325.1 uncultured Coriobacteriaceae bacterium | reverse complement strand
GCTTCCCAAGCTTGCCTAGAATACAGAAGTAGAGCATACGCAGTGTAGAGCATACGCAGTGCGAGAATGAACCACATGCCGGCCCATAGATTGCAGGGGGACGGATAACAGAACAGCTTGGAAGAAGGCCTTGGAATGTCGAAATCCATGACCGTTGCATATCGCGGCGGCAGCAATCTGTACATCAACCTCACCAACAGGTGCTCGTGCGCCTGCACGTTTTGCATAAGGCAGAAATGCGATGCCGTGGGGCTAGCCGACACGCTGTGGCTAGACCACGACCCAAGCGCAGAAGAGGCTATCGAAGCCATAGCGAAATTCGAGCCCGAGAGCTACGACGAAATTGTGTTCTGCGGATTTGGCGAGCCAACGGAGGCACTCGACGTGCTGTTGGAAGTGGCAAGCGAAATCAAATCGCGCTGGGACAAGCCAACCAGGCTAGACACCAACGGGCAGGGCAGCCTCATCGCCGGGCGCGACATCGTTCCAGATCTTGTCAAGGTCATAGACACGGTTTCCATAAGCCTCAACAGCTGCGACTCCAAGAGCTATCAGGAGATAACCAGGAGCGAATTTGGAGAGCAAGCCTACGCGGCAATGCTGGACTTTGCCAAAGAGGCCGTGAGCTCTGGCATGAACGTTATCATGACCACCGTGGGAACCACTATCACCCACGAGCAGGAGCAGGAGTGCGCCAAGATATGCAAGGAAATCGGAGCTAGGTACCGCATAAGGGTATATTCCGACTAGAAGCGGCTTGAGCGCTAGCCGCAAACCAACGCTCTCGCGCGATTATTCGGATTTTGGAGCCCGTTCCTTGTCGCTCCCAAATCCAACTCCGGCCATAACCGCAGCTGCCCTCAAATTCGATTCAGACGTACCCCTTCTGTCCATGCCCAGAAGCTTGAGCTCTTCCTTGGCGTGCTTCCTCTCCCCCACGGGCGTGGCAATAAGATGGTCGCCCGCCCTTATGCGGCTGGTAGCGCGTGGAACGACGGACCTCTCGGCTTTCTGTATGCTCACCACGATCGAGCTGGACGGCCATGAAACCTCACCCATCTCGGCTCCGGCGAGAATGCTGCCGGGCTGAACGTAAACCTCGAACAACCGGTCCGGATCGCTCTTGGGAACATAGGAGCGGCCGTTCTTGTCCACGTATCTGTCAAGAAGCACGCTGTACACCGGCTGCACCTTGAGCAGGTCGGACACGAGCAGCGACACGAAGGAGCATATGGCCAGCGGCAAGATGTGGGTTAGCGAGCCAGTCATCTCCACCACTAGAAGTATTCCGGTTATGGGGGCCTTAACCGCCGAGGCAAACGTGCCGGACATGCAGCACACTGCGAAAAGCGGCACCAGCTGCGGGTCTAGACCAAGCGGCACGAACGCCGTTCCAAATAGCGCACCCGTAAGGGCTCCTATTGCAAGCGTTGGCATGAAGATTCCACCCGGCGTTCCGCTTCCGAAGCTGGTGCAGGTAACCAGGATCTTAACAAGCAGGAGCATGCCCAGAATCCACAGCGGCTGCAGATCGCCCTCGGCCATGGCGATGAGGTTGTCTCCTCCTCCCAAAACATCCGGCAATGCAAATCCAAATGGGATGATGATAAGGAGAGACACCACTGGCCCGAGCCAAGAGGGAAGCTTACCGTAGGCTTTCTGAGATAGCAGGAGCGCTTTGTTGGTGAGGCAACCTATAAGCCCCGCGGCTATCCCCAGGGGAACCATCCACAGGTAATCCAGCAGGGGCATTATCTCGGTTACCCCGAAATCGAGCACGGGTGTGAGCCCGAACACGAACTCCGCCACCGCGCACGAAACCATGGATCCCACCGCTGCCGATATGACGAGAAATGGCGAGAACGACCTGTGCACCTCTTCGAGGGCAAACACCATGCCAGATATGGGAGCAGAGAAGGCAGCCGAGAGTCCGGCGGCGGCACCGGCGGTGATGAGGCAGTTCTCTTCGAGACCGCCCTTGCCCATTCCGTTTCGAACCAACTTGCCGCTGGCCGCTCCAATTTGAACGCAGGGTCCCTCTCGTCCAAGCGAAAGCCCGAACATGGCCCCCAACAGGCCTCCTGCATACCTCACGGCAAGTATTGGGAGCGCTCGCATCTTGAGAAGGTAAGACAGCACTCCCTCTGTTTGCGGGATTCCAGATCCCGATGCCATGGGTTCCTTCTTCACCATCCACGAGATGAATAGGCCGCACGCAATGGCAGCTTCAATGATGATGTCGATGAGCCAGAGGTTCTCGGAGGCAAAAGAGTACATTCCGCGAGCAAACGAAACCCCATTGGCAACGCCCATGCGGTAAACCGAGACCAATGCCCCGGTGATCAGCCCCACCAAAAGGCATTTGGCCGCAATGGACCAGTTCAAACGGTAGAACGCCCTCATGTTGTTTTGCCGTTTCTTGTCCCTGGCCATCTTTATCGAGAAATCTCCTACAGTCCGGCGCTCGTAACGTAATACCGCGCCGCCTCAATGCCGCCGCGTAGCCGTCGGGGGCTTAGAGCAGCATTCGCTTAACCGTCAAAGAAAAGAATAAGGATTGTGCCCGGCATCGTCGGTTTCGCAGCTGTAAATGGCTAAGAGAGTGTATGATCGCGCCGCATGATTACGTAGAACCCATGAGGTTAGCGAAGATTGAGCTCTGTTCTTCACAGCTTTTCCCTTCACCACCCCGCATTTATTGCAAACGCTCCCCGCCAAATTGTTATTTTTTTGTGCGTCAATGTCACATGATTGTTACATATCCGTTAAGATGAAGGTGTCTGCGCAAGTTGCGCAGCCGCAATAAATCGTTTATATCGAGCATTCCGATTGCACAGCACTTGAATAAGGCGGGTTATTGAAAACGCATGGTTGACGTTAGTCTCGAAACCGTATTGCCACAGATCACCCAACAACCGGCATTGCTAATTATTCTCATACTTTGCATGGGCACGCTGTTCATGAACGGTGCCCATGATGCATCCAATGCCATCGCAACCGCAATCGCCACCAAATCCATAAGGCCCAAAGCTGCACTCATACTGGCCGCCATCTGCAACTTCCTGGGAGTTACGCTGGCCACATTCATCTCCACCGCGGTTGCCAAGACCATGCTCACGATGGTCAACTTCTCCGGCAACAGCCATGCGGCGTTAATAGCACTTGCCGCAGCCATGGTTGGAATCATCATCTGGGGTGGAGCAACATGGTATCTAGGCATACCTTCGAGCCAATCCCATGCCCTCATCGCAGGTATCACCGGAGCCGCTATAGCCCTGCAAAACGGAGTGGACGGAGACAACTTCATGGAATGGGCCAAGGTGCTCTGGGGTCTCGTGGTTGCCGCCGGGCTTGGGTTCTTCCTTGGATGGGCGTTATCCAAGTTAACCAGCAAGCTCATGAGCAACTTCGACCATAGGCGAACGGAGAAGGTATTCGGCAGATCCCTCAACGTCATGGCAGGCGTTATGGCATTCCTGCACGGCGCCCAGGACGGACAGAAATTCATGGGCGTGGCAATGCTTGGAATCGTGCTGGCGCTGGGCTATGGTCAGGGCGCCGAGTTCGAATTCCCGCTGTGGGTCATGATCCTGTGCTCCGCCTGCATGCTTCTCGGCACCGCCGTCGGTGGCAAGAAAATCATCAAGACCGTCGGCATGGGCATCGTTCACCTCGAAAAATGGGAGGGTTTCATCGCCACGGCGTCGGCCAGCATCTGCATTCTCATCTCCAACGTCACGGGACTTCCCATCTCCACCACGCACACCAACACCACGGCGATCATGGGAGTTGGAACTGCGCATCATTACAAGGCGGTTAACTGGGGAGAATCCATGAACATGTTCAAGGCGTGGATCTACACATTCCCCGGATGCGGAATCATCGGATACCTGCTGGCCAAGCTGTTCATCGTGATCTTCTAGCAGCGAATTTGGGTGGGCCAGCGGACCTCTAGGCCCGCTGGCCCACTAATCTTGCAAGCTAAGACAATGTG
>CADBOM010000258.1 GCA_902796325.1 uncultured Coriobacteriaceae bacterium | reverse complement strand
GCCGAGGCCGAGCTCGTGCGCTACAGGCTCGAGGAGAAGGAAGAAGAGGTTAGCAAGCGCCAGGCAATACTGGAGCAGAAGGGCCTCTTCGTGGGAGACCTCAACGAGCAGCGCAACAGATGCCAGTCGATTATGGCCAGGCTCGACTCCAACATGCGCCTTCTGGAGGAGAAGGGCAAGAACATGGTGTCGCGCCTCTCCAACCTGCGCGCCACCATACATAACTCGCAAACCAGGCTTAACTCGGCCATGGAGGAGTACGAGCAAACCACCAAAGAGGTCGAAGATAACGAGGCCAAACTCAAGGGTCTCTACAGCACGTTTAGCGAGCTAAGCCGCAGCTCGGAGCAGATAACCAAGGACAGGCGTAGCGCCCAGGAGGCATACAACGCGCTGTCCAACAAGCTGCGCAACAACGAGAGCGCCCTTGCATCCACGAAAGACCAACTGTCCAGAGCCGAGAGCTCGCTGGAATCGCTCAACGTGGAGGAAGGCCTCCTGAACGAGCGCCAGGAGCAGATTGGAGAGAGCATCCGCGAGGCGCAAACCCAGCTTGCCGAGAGCCGCAAGAAGGCCGATTCGCTTTCGGGAGAGATCCTGAAGGTGCAAGGCGAGCTTACCCTTGCGAAGTCCGATACCGACAAGCGCGTGAGGCTGCTCGATCAAGCCAAGCGCGAGATGAACGAGGTTAGGGACAAGCTAAACGACATCCAGGCCGAGATGAAGGCCCTGAAGGAAATCGAGAAGGCATTCGATAGCGCAACCCCGTCCATGAACTGGATAACCGAGCATCAATCGGAGTTCACGGGAGTGGTTGGCAAGCTGTCGCAGGTAATCTCGGCGCCGCCCGAGCTGGAGCCCTTGGTGGAGCGCCTTCTGGGCGCCGACATCACGGGTCTTCTGGTAACCGACATCAAATCCGCCAACCTTATAGCCGAGAGGCTCATCAAGAGCGGCGAGGACAATGGCGAGGTTAGCTTCCTGCCAATCGACAACGCAACGGTGGGCGAGCTTCCAACGTCTAACGACGGCCAGAGGCTTCTCGACCTCGTGAAGATCGACGACCGCTACGACAACATCGCGAAGTCGCTCGTGGGCGACGTGTACGTTGCGGAGTCCATCTCGCAGGCCGTGCTGTTCCACGAGCGCAACGAGGGCGCGCAGGTGCGCTACGCCACCAAGGACGGCGCGGTGGTGTGGCCAAGCGGCAAGATCACCCTTGGGTCGCAGATCGCCGACATGGAGGGCGTGCTTGCAAGGCAGCGCAAGCTAAACGAGTTGATTTCGGAGAACGAGGAGTGCACGGCCAACCTTGGCGACAAGGAGATGGCGGTGTCCGAGGCCGAGAAGGCCCTCGAGCTGGCCCAGCAGGACGGTTTCGAGCTTTCTGAGTCCCTGGCCAAGCTGCAGGGCGCATACGACTCGGCGGAATCCGAGGTCAGGCGCCTGGAATCCCAGATCATGCAGCTCAACAGCAACCGCGAGCAAAACGAGCTCAAGCTAAAGAGCGTGAACGTGCGCCGCAACCAGTCGTCGCCTCTGGCCCAGGAATATAAGACTCGCATCGAGAACCTCACCGGCGACATAGAGAAAATGCGTGGCCAGGTTGATGAAGCCTCCAAGAAGCTGTTCGATATCACCCAGGAGAAATCCGAGATATCGGAGAGGCTCTCGAAGGCCAAGGCAGAGATGGAAACCTGCCGCACCTCGATAGATTTTCGCTCGCGCAGGCTCAAGAAGCTCAAATCCGAGATTGCAGAGCTCAGGAAGACCCTCGAGGTTTCCAAGGAAACCGAGGAGTCGCTCTCGATAATCAGGCTGCGTGTAGACCCCCTGTACAAGGAGTTCGAGGAGCTTTACGCGGGCATCAGCGAGTGGGCCCAGAAGCTGCAGGAGCAGGCAAAGCTCACGCAGAGCGACTCTAAGTCCTTGAAGGAGGTAATCGACGAAGCCAAGGCCGCCCGCGACGAAGCTCGCAAGCAGCAGGCGGAGATAAACGCCAAGCTAAACCAGGTGCGAATTGAGAAGGCCAAGCTCGAGACTAGCGTGAAGCACGCAATCGACAGCATCGAGCAGGAGAACGGCACGTCCATCGAGGTTGCCCTCGAGCAGCCCGACTTGGAAGACCGCGTGGAGGCCGAGGAGCAAGCAGCTAAGCTCAGGCGCAAGATCGAGAGCCTTGGAGCCGTTAACCATGTGGCCATGGAGGAGTACGAGAACCTCAAGCAACGCCGCGACTACATAAAGGATCAGGTTGCCGATCTTGAAGAGGCGCGCAAGACGCTGAATACCATCTCAAGGGCGCTGGACACCAAGATGAAGCGCCAGTTCAGGGAGACGTTCAACGAGGTTAACGACAGCTTCCGCAGGCTCTACGAGCAGCTTTCGCCGGGCGACACCGGAGAACTCGTGATCTTGGACAAGAACGAGGACGGCGAACGCGGGGTAGAGATCGTGATTCACCCGCACGGCATGAAGCTCACCAGCCTCACTCAGTTGTCGGGCGGTCAAAGCTCGCTCGTGGCCATCGCGTTCCTGTTCGCCATATACATGACCAGGAATGCGCCGTTCTACATCCTCGACGAGATTGAGCCCGCGCTTGACGGAACCAACCTCCAGAGGGTCTGCGACCTTCTGGTTTCGATGAGGGACAAGACCCAGCTGATTATGGTCACGCATCAGCGCCAGACCATGGAGATTGCCGATGTTCTGTATGGAGTTAGCAAGCAGGCATCAGGTGTGAGCAAGGTGGTTAGCCAGAAGCTGGAGCAGGCCATCAGGAACCTCGAGGAAGAGGAGGCTGCTTTGGCTTCGGATGCTTCGGAAGGGAGAAATTAGCTATGGGATTCAAGAACAGGCTTTCCCGTGGCCTTTCAAAGACTCGTGAGAAGTTCCATGAGCGGATGAACATCATCATGGAGCGCGGTGCCCAGCTCGACGACGAGTACTGGGACAACCTCGAGGAGGCCCTTATTCTGTCGGACATGGGGCCATCGGCTTCTATCCAGATCGTCGAGAACCTGCGCGATGTCACTCGCCGCAAGGCCCTCGAAGACGCTGCTGCTGTTAAGGACTACCTCATCGACGAGATAGCCAACCTGTTCGTGCAGCCAGAGATCGACATCTTCGAGGACACCCCTGTGTGCGTCCTGTTCGTTGGCATCAACGGTGCCGGCAAGACCACCACTCTGGGCAAGATTGCCAAGTATGGAGTGGACAACGGGCACGAGGTTCTCATGGGCAGCGCCGACACGTTCAGGGCTGCGGCTATCGAGCAGCTGGAGGTTTGGAGCGAGCGGGCTGGCGTTGAGATTGTGGAGCGCAAGCGCGGCAGCGACCCCGCCAGCGTGTGCTACGCCACGTTGGAGCGTGCAGAGCAGAAGGGCTCCGACCTCGTGCTGATCGACACGGCGGGCAGGCTTCACACTTCGGACGACCTCATGCGAGAGCTGGAGAAAGTCGTGAACGTCACGCGCAAGCGCGCCACAATTCCCGTGAAGACCGTGCTGGTAATCGATGCCACAACCGGGCAAAACGGGCTGGCCCAGGCAAAGGTGTTCAACGATGCCCTCAACCTCGACGCCGTGATAGTTACCAAGCTCGACGGCACCGCCAAGGGCGGAATTGCCGTTGCTATCTCGCATGAGCTAAACCTCCCCATCGTGAGGCTTGGAGTTGGCGAGCAGATCGAAGACCTAAGGCCATTCGATCCCCACGACTTTGCGGAAGAGCTTGTGGGCTAACGGATTGCGGCGGGTGGGCTAACGAGCCCGCCGAGTCGATGCGGGCTAGCGAGCCCGCCGAGGCGAGGTGGCAACCCGCAAGGACGGGCTAGCAATTCGCGGGCGCAGGATGCAAATGCTCGACCACACTAACGTGCGCTAGCGACCCGCCAATTGCGTGTATATCTGCTGGATTCTCGAAAACAAGATATACAGTTGAAATGCACGGTTTTCTGCGTTCTTGCAGAAAACAACATATGGAAACCAATGGTCCGCCACCATTTGCAAGCTAATTGGCGGCTAGAAGATAAACGAGCAGACAAGGAAACGCGATGGCCAGCAACCTTTCAAACAAACTGCGCGGCATCCTCGACAAAGTTAGGTCGAAGGGCCGCCTTTCCGAGAAGGACATCGACGAGGCAATGCAGGAGATTCGCATTGCGCTTCTCGAGGCAGACGTTAACTTCAAGGTGGTAAAGAACTTCGTTCTCAATTGCCGCAAGCGCTGCGTGGGAGCCGAGGTCATGGAATCCCTGACCCCTGGCCAGAACGTTGTGAAGATTGTCTTGGAGGAGTTGACCAATCTCCTTGGGTCCGACGATTCCAGGATGGTCCTGCCGCAGAACACTCCCAACACCATCATGCTCGTTGGTCTTCAGGGTTCTGGTAAAACTACCGCTGCCGTGAAGCTGGCCTATTACCTCAAGGAAAAGGGTCGCTCCCCACTGCTGGCAGCCTGCGACGTTTACAGGCCCGCGGCAGCCGACCAGTTGGAGACGCTGGGCAACGAGATTGGAATTCCCACTTATCGTGGCGATGGTAAGAACCCGGTGAACATCGCAAGGCAGTCCGTTAGCGAAGCCAAGCAGACGATGCGCGACGTGGTGATCATCGATACCGCAGGACGCCTGCACGTGGACGAGGACATGATGGCCGAGGCCAAGGCCATCAAGGATGCCATCAACCCGGATCAGGTGTTCATGGTAGTTGACGCCATGACCGGTCAGGATGCCACAAACGTGGTTCAGGCATTTGCCGAGAAGGTCGACTTCGACGGCGTGATCATGTCGAAGATGGACGGCGACGCTCGAGGCGGTGCCGCACTGTCCGTGCGTGAGGTCACCGGCAAGCCCATCAAGTTCGTGTCCAACGGCGAGAAGCCCGATTCCCTCGAAGAATTCCACCCCGACCGCATGGCCAAGCGAATTCTCGGAATGGGCGACGTGGTATCCCTCATCGAGAACGCCGAGAAGGCCGTTAGCGACGAGATGGCCGAGGAAGAGGCCGAGCGACTTGCCCGCGCCGAGCTCACCATGGACGACTTCATCATGATGAACAGGCAAATCCACAAGATGGGCGGCGCCAGCAAGTTCATTTCGGCATTGCCCGGTGGAGACAAGGCCCTGGAGAACGGCACGGTTCAGACCGACTTCTTCGATCGTGCCGAGATCATGGTGAATTCCATGACGGTTGAGGAGCGCCGCAAGCCCGCAATCATCAACGGTTCCCGCAGAGCTCGTATTGCAAAGGGTGCCGGCGTAGAGGTTAGCGAGGTAAACCAGCTTATCTCGAAGTTCAACGAAACTAGGAAGATGCTGAAGAAGTTCCAGAGCGTTCAGCAGCAGGCCACCAAGAGCAACAGCAGGAAGAAGCCCAAGAAAGGCGGCGGAAAGAGCCGCAAAGCCCAGCGCCGTGCAGCGAAGCAGCAGAACAAGATGGGCGGAATGGGCGCCAACATTGGAATGGGAATGGGTCTTGGAGGAGTGCGCGGCATGGGAGCCGGAATCTCCGCTAAGGACCTGAAGAAGCTCCAGGAAATGATGGAGAAGGATCAGGGCAAATAAACGGTTGCGGCTGGTTGGCAGGGGCTTCTCGGAAGTCTCTGGTAAATATTGATGGAAAAGGGGCGGTGCGCCAAGTGAACTGCGCCCCGAATCTTGGACGAGATAAATAAAGTCTAGCAGCTATGCTGCCGAACAGACGGCCTGGTGCCTGAACTCCTCG
>CADBOM010000257.1 GCA_902796325.1 uncultured Coriobacteriaceae bacterium | reverse complement strand
CAGGAGTCCGAGATTCAAGCACCCAATACATTGCCGGCGTTCGTGGTTGCACTTATCGCGCTGGCGGCAATACTGCTTGGCGTTGCCAATAAGTCTGCATGGTGGAAAAAAGAAGGGCCAAGGTAGTGCCAAGGCAAAGTCAAAGAAGGGCCAATAGCAGGGCTAAAGCAAAGCCAAATAAGGCCCAAGCGTGGACAAATTAGAATCAAAGAGGCTGGAACCCATTGGATTCCAGCCTCTTTTTGATTGGTTGCATACTTTTAGCTTGCTGTAATTACGGAGCGGCTGCAAGCCATGCGCAAGCGTACTTGCCGGTTAGACCAACTGGACCAACTGAGCTAGACAAACTAGAAGTTCATGATCATGCCGCAGTCGAGTGCTGCCTGATATGCGTTCCAGTTGGCCTCGCGGATGGTGCGGGACACCAGAGCGTCGCCAACCAGGTGGAAGTCCGGAGCGCACAGGCGCATTGCCAGGGCCTCGTCCCTAAGCGGCCTCATGCCCATTGCGGTAACCACGGTGTCGGCCTTGAACAGCTGCTTGCCCTCTGGGGTCTCGGCAACGACTCCCTCTGGGGTAACCTCCACTGCCTTGGTGCTGGTGTGGATGTCCACGCCGTACTTGGTGAACTGAGGTCCAAGTGCGCGAGCCTGGAGGATGTTGCCGCCAAAGTTGAGCTCCGGAGCCATCTCGAGAATCGTGGTCTTCTTGCCCTGCATTCCAAGGTAAACGCTGAGCTCGGAACCAACGAGTCCTCCACCGAGGATCACCACGTTATCTCCGCAGATGCTGGGGTCGTTGTAGGCGTCGATCGAGGCCACAACGTTCTGTCCATCGATGCCGGGGATCGGTGCCACGAATGGCTTGGCTCCGATGCAGCAGATAACAGCGTCTGCGTTGAGGGAATCCACGAGCTCGGGAGTTGCCTCGGTGTTGAGCCTGATGTCAACTCCAGCTTCCTTGACGAAGCGAGCCTGACGCAGGAGGTAGTCGTGCAGGTGATGCTTGAAAGGAACGTCCTTCTCGCACATGAGAACTCCGCCCAGATGATCGCTCTTCTCTATGAGCACCACGTCATGGCCGCGCTTTGCAGCGGTGATGGCGGCCGTCATGCCTGCGATGCCTCCGCCGATAACCGCAACCTTCTCGGGCTTGGCCGGGATGCGCGGGTACTTCTGCTCCATGGACCAGCCGATCTGCGGGTTGATGGCGCAGGTGTAATCCTCGCCCTGGAGAACATGGCTGAAGCAGGAATAGCAGCGGATGCACTGGTTGATGTCCTCTGCCTTGTTGGCCTTTGCCTTGTTGGGGGTGTCGGGGTCTGCGGAGAACTGGCGGGCCAGCTGCAGCACGTCTGCATCGCCTGCTGCCAGGATGTCCTCCATCTGCTGCGGATCGGAAAGCGATCCAACGAGAGCTACGGGCACGTCAACGGCCTTCTTGATTGCACGGCAGAACTCCAGGTTCGGGGCATCGGGGAAGAACATCGACGGGGTGGTGTAGCAGAAGGCGTCGTCGTTCTCATGGCATCCTGCGGACACGTGCAGGAGGTCGAGATGTCCATCCAGCGCCTTGGCGATCTCCACACCGTAATCCAGGTCATAGCCGCCCTCGAACAGCTCGGTGGAGGTGATGCGCATCTCGATGGGGAAGTTGCGTCCGCACTTCTTGCGGATGGCCTCGCAGATGGCGATGGGGAACTTCATGCGGTTCTCGAATGTTCCGCCCCACTCATCGGTACGGGTGTTCTCGAGACCCATGAACTGGGTGATCAGCCAACCATGGCCACCGTGCAGGGTAACCATGCCGAATCCGCACATCTTGGCCAGGAATGCGGCGTCTGCGAACTTGTTGATGGTGCGCTCGATGATCTCGGGTGGCATCTCCTCTGCGATGATATCTCCCTCGTGGTGGAAGTTGCTGGTGTCGGTTGCAACTGCTCCATAGATGGTGTGACCCTGGTCATAGGAAAGGCGAGCCGAAGCTCCGCAGTGGTTCAGCTCCACGGATGCAACCGCACCGTGACGGCTGATGCCGTGGGATAGACGGTTCAGATGCACGCAGTTGGCAAAGGTGTCCATCTTGAGGTGGGGGCCGTTGCCCATGGCGAGCTCGCTATCGACGGTGGCATCGCCAACGCAAACCTGGGCGGCGCCGCCCATTGCCTTTCTCTCGTAGAACATCATGTTCTCGGTTGTGGGCTGGTTTCCGTAGGTAGAGAAGCTGTTGCCCTGCGGTGCCGCGAAGATGCGGTTCTTGAAGTATGTGTTGGCCAAGATGATTGGCTCAAACAGGTGGGGATACTTATCCTCGTACATCGATCGTCCTCCTAAAAGATCTCCTGTTTCCTGCGATTT
>CADBOM010000256.1 GCA_902796325.1 uncultured Coriobacteriaceae bacterium | reverse complement strand
CTTCATGGACAGTTACTTCGACGGTGAGAAAAACCCCGACATCAGAAAGTACCTTTACGACCCGCTGACCGGTTTTATCTCCAACGCGGGCAAGCGTCACAGACCGCTTATATGCATGCTCGCCTGCAATGCGGTTGGCGGAAATCCCCTGGCTGCGCTTCATTCGGCTGCGGCAATCGAGCACTTCCATTCAGCCGCGCTTATCCACGACGACATCGCGGACGAATCGCTGGTCAGACGCGGTAAGCCATGCATGTACCTCACGGAGGGCCTGGGGCTTGCGATAAACGCAGGTGACATGGCTCTGTCTTCCGTTATGGGCGCCGTGATAGAAGATGCCAACCTCAGCGATTCAGTTAAGATCAGGGTGCTTACCGAAATCGTTGAGATGGACACCATGACAATCGAAGGTCAGGCACTCGACATCGGTTGGGCCAGGGACAAGCGCTACGACATCACGGTGGACGATTACCTGATGATGGCAACGCGCAAAACCGCATACTACTCGGGAGCAATTCCACTCTCCGTTGGAGCAATCATCGGCAATGGGACAGACGAGCAGGTTAGCGCACTGAAGGAGTTTGGACTTCGCACCGGGCTCGCCTTCCAAATTCAAGACGACCTACTCAACCTCATAGGCACCGCCGAGGCCACCAAGAAGGATTTCCGCAGCGATATCACCGAGGGCAAGCGCACTTTTGCGGCGGTTCATGCAATTCAGAACTCGCCCGATAAGGACGAGCTGATCGCCATCCTCGATTCCAAGACTACCGACACCGACAAGCTCGACAGGGCAGTTCAGATCATGACTGCAAGTGGATCTATCGAGGCAGCAAAGAGCTACGCGATGGATCTTATCGAAGATGCAAAATCGCTGCTAGATGGCGTTGTCGAGGAGTCCGAATCGAAGGACCTTCTGTTCATGATGGCAGATTACTTCGTGGATAGGATTATGTAGCACTGTAGCACCCAGCTACATTAATGATAGAAGGAAACTCGCGGCCCACCGTTTTTGCGGTAGCGACCGCTGTGTTATTTGAAAGGCAACAATGGACACCATAGAACTCGAAAGCCATGGACCTGCGGTAGAGGACGTTCAAAGACGTCTCTCCAAGCTTGGATACGACCTTGGTGATTCTGGAATAAGCGGAGACTTCGACGGGGCAACAGCCGAAGCTGTTCGCAAATTCAGGCAGGACCGAGGGCTGCCCGAAGGCAACAGCGTGGATGCGATTACCTGGGCCGCGCTTGTAGACGCCTCGTATTCGTTTGGCGATAGAACGCTTTACCTCAAGATGCCGTATTTCCATGGTAACGACGTTAGAGAACTGCAGCAGATCCTCAACATCCTTGGATTCGCTTGTGGTCCGGAAGATTCAATTTTCGGAGCCTACACCGAGCGTGGCGTAAGGGACTTCCAGCTTAACATGGGAATAGAGCCAGACGGCATCGTGGGCATCTCAACCTACAAGGCCCTCACCAGGCTCCATCGCTCGTGGAAGGAAAAGGATCCGCTTCCTGAGGGCGTGGGACTCGGCTTCTCGAGAGCGGCGGAGGTCTTGGAAAACCATGCGGTGTGCGTGTATGGCGTGGACGAGCCTTCGCGCGAAATCGCTTCTAGAATCTCGAACCTTGCATTTGCCACCACCTTTGCATCGAAGGTCGTTAGCGCCGATAAGATTTCGGGAGCACCAACAAGCGACATGATGATGGTCGAGATAACGACTGGAGATGTGGATACGGAGTCCGGTAATCCCGTCGTGATTTTCGACGACCCCAAGACGCTGGGCATGAAATTCAGGGCTGCTGTTTCTGCAAACCCAAAGAGGCTGGTTGTTAAGATCGAGGAACCGGACGAATCACAGAAGGATATTCAACACAACGCCATCGTGATTCTAGATGCGATCTGCGTTTCCTATTAGATGCCAGCAGCAGGCATTTGCAGCAGGGCAGCCATTTCGTAGTTGAGCATCCGTTATGCAGTTCAGCCATTAGATCCAAGCCCTGAAGTGCGGGGGAGTTCCTAGAAATGCTCCAGTGGCTATAAGCAGCCTGCCTTGGTAAAAACAGAATATGAGCCCATTTCGTTGTAATCACAACACCATTCGCATGCACAGGGAAATATAATTCACCTCGTAAATTTTGCGCACGAAAACCAGTTCGCACGTAAACCAGTTCTAAGCTGAGCTTCGGGAGGAACGATATGAGAATCGGAATCGGCATCGATACAGGCGGTACCTACACCGACATTGTGGCGTACGATTACGACCAGAAGAAGGTCGTGATGAAGAACAAGACACTCACGACCAAAGATGATCTTACGAGGTGCATCGGAACTTCTTTGGACTTTCTTCCCGAGGAGATCCTTAAATCCGCAATCTCGATATCTCTCTCCACCACCCTTGCAACGAACGCCTGCGTCGAGGATAGGGGTGGCCGTGGCAAGCTCGTGCTGATGGGAGTTACGGAAGACATCCTCGAAAGGGTGGGTTCCAAGGCTAAATACGGATTGGATCCGGCAGATGTGCTGTGCCTCGACACCCATAG
>CADBOM010000255.1 GCA_902796325.1 uncultured Coriobacteriaceae bacterium | reverse complement strand
TCCAGAACGCTCCGGAGCTCGCTTCGCTAAAAACAGCTACTTCTCGAGTTCGTCCGTAACGATCTTGTTTACCACCTTAGGGTTGGCCTGGCCCTTCATCTCGCGCATTACCTGACCGATGAAGAATCCGGACAGTCCCTTCTTACCGTTCTTGTAGGCCTCTACCTTATCTGGGTTAGCGTCGATTATGCGCTTCACAACGTCTTCGATAAGACCAGTGTCGGAAACCTGCTTCATGCCCTTGTCCTCAACGATCTTGGACGGAGCACCTCCGGTCTCCACCATTTCCTGGAACACGGTCTTGCCCTGCTTTGACGAGATGGTGTCGTTGTCGATGAGCTTGCAAAGCTCCACGACGCCCTCTGGGGTGATCTTGGTCTCTCCAAGAGTGACGTTGTTCTGGTTGAGGTAGGCCATCACCTCGTTGATCAGCGTGTTGGAAACCTGAGTGGCAAGCGAGGAGTCTATCTCCATGGCCTTGTCCAGGAATTCGGACAGCTCCACATCGTTGGAGATGGTGATGCTGTCATCTCGGGTAAGCCCGTAATCTTCCATGAAGCGCTGCTTCTTCTGCCTCGGCAGCTCTGGGAGTTTCTTGCGAACGCTCTCGATGAACTCATCGGAAAGATCGTAAGGAGCAAGATCTGGCTCAGGGAACAGCCTGTAGTCGTCAGCGGTCTCCTTCACGCGCATCGTGATCGTGCGCTTGGTGGCTGGCTCGTAGTGCCTGGTCTCCTGCCTGATAACTCCACCGGATTCCAGAACCTCGGCCTGACGGCAAATCTCGTACGCCAGTCCATCGTGCAGGTTCTTGAATGAGTTCATGTTCTTGAGCTCGGTCTTGGTGCCAAGCGTCTTGGAACCGCGGGGCCTGAGGCTCACGTTTCCGTCGCAGCGCATGGAGCCGCTCTCCATGGAACAGTCGGAAATTCCAAGGGTCAGAAGCGTGGAGCGCAGTTCCTGCATGAACAGCCTTGCCTCGGCGGGCGTGCGCAGGTCGGGTTCGGTAACCAGCTCGATGAGAGGGGTACCAGCCCTGTTGTAATCCACGAGGGAGTGGTCGGCGCCGGCGATGCGTCCATCGACTCCGCCAACGTGGATCATCTTTCCAGCATCTTCCTCCATGTGTATTCTCGTGATTCCAACCTTGGCGGCATAGCCGTAGTCGGTTTTCACGATGTTCTCCATGGTGTCGCCTTCGGAAAGGTCGTCAATGCCATGGCGCTCTTCAACGCCAGGACCATCAACCTCGAGGGTGAGGTGGCCGCGCATGCAGAATGCAACCGGACCCTGAGTGGTCTGGAAGTTCTTGGCCATGTCGGGGTACATGTAGTTCTTGCGGTAGAACATCGAGTGCTTCTCGATCTCGCAGTTGGTGGCCAAACCTGCGAGAACGATCGACTCGATAGCCGCCTTGTTGGGCACCGGCAGCGCTCCCGGCATGCCAAGGCATACGGGGCAAGTGTGGGTATTGGGTTCCGCACCATGCTCAATCGGGCACGAGCAGAACATCTTGGTCTTGAGGGTGGTGAGCTCCGTGTGAATCTCGAGACCGATAACGGCCTCCCAATCGTTAAGAACCTCTGCTAGATCCTTCATGCCTGCCTCCTCTCGTCGACATACTCGCGTCCAATTGGCGCAAGCTTGTCGATCTGGTAGCACTTCTCAAGCGCGGAGGCGACGCGCAGGATGTTCTCGTCTTTGAACTGCGGGCCAACGATCTGAATTCCAACCGGCAGCTTGCTGTCCTCTCCAAGCCCGATTGGCATGCTCATTCCGCCGTTTCCAGCGATGTTGAGCGAAATCGTGAACATATCGGAGAGGTACATCGAAGTTGGGTCGTTGATCTCGCCAAATTTGAATGCGGTTCTCGGGGAGGTTGGCATGACTATTGCCGAAACCTTCTCGTATGCCTTCGTGTAGTCCTCGGTGATGAGTGTCCTCACCTGCTGAGCCGGGTAATAGTACTTGTCGTACACACCGGACGAGAGCAGGTAGCTTCCAAGCATGATGCGGCGCTTGGCCTCCATGCCGAATCCGTCGGCACGGGACTTCTCGTACTGCTCGCCAAGATCGCTGCAGCCATCGACACGGTTGCCGTACCTCACGGAGTCGAACCTCGCCAGGTTGGAGAAAGCCTCGCACGGGCCGATAACGTAGTAAGCGCTCATAGCGGCATGCGCGTTGGGAAGGTCGATCTCGACCATCTGGGCACCCATGTCCTCGAGATTCTTGATTGCGCCGTCGATGGCCTTCCTAACCTCGGGCTGCAGACCTTCGGCCTCCATGAACTCCGGAACCACGCCGATCTTCAGGCCCTCGACACCTTGATCGAGGTTTGCGGTGAAGTCGGTGGAGACGGGCTGGGATGTGCAGTCGAGAGGATCATGTCCAGAAAGCGCATTTAGTGCGATTGCCACGTCTTCGATGGACTTTCCAAAAGGACCAACCTGGTCTAGCGAAGAGCCGAACGCCACAACGCCATACCTTGATACGACTCCGTAGGTTGGCTTCATACCCACTACTCCGCAGAAGGAGGCTGGCTGTCTGATCGAACCTCCGGTATCGCTTCCCAACGTTAGCGTCGTAAGCCCCGCTGCAACCGCTGCAGCGGAACCGCCCGAAGAGCCTCCCGGAACCCTCTCAAGATCCCACGGGTTCTTTGTTGGCCCGAAATACGAGGTCTCGGTGGACGATCCGAATGCGAACTCGTCCATGTTGAGCTTGCCCATGGGCAGGGCGCCCGCATCTATCATCTTGGAGACGCAGGTTGCGGTGTAAGCCGACTCATAATTGGCAAGCATTTTCGACGAGCATGTGGTCTTTGTCCCAAGCTGGTTCATGTTGTCCTTGAATGCAGTTGGAACACCAGCCAGAGGAGGAAGCTCCTCTCCGGCAGATACCATGGCGTCGATTTCCTTGGCCTTCTCCATAGCCATTTCCGGAGTGACCTGAAGGAACGCGTGGACCTTACCGTCCACGGCATCGATTGCATCAAGCGATGCCTGGGCCAGCTCGCTGGCGGAGAATTCCTTGGATGTAAGGCCCTTCTGGATATCGCTAACGCTTAGATTTCCCAGTGCAAGCGCCATTAGTTATCACCTCCACCGAGAATCGTAGGTATCCTGAATGACCCCTCTTCCTTGGAATCCGTATTGGATAGGGCCTCTTCCTGCGTGAATCCCTCGCTGGGAACGTCCTCGCGCATCACGTTCACGAGGCCCGCAATCGGGTGGAATGTGGGAGTGACGCCCTCGAGGTCGTATTCGGTGATGGGTTTGAGACTTTCGATGATGTCATTGAGATCGCGAGTCATCTGCGTAACCTCATCATCGGTTAACCCGATGCGTGTGTACGTCGCGATGTCCCTGACATCCTTCTCGGACAATGCCATTGGACTTACTCCTTTGCTGAATCGTCTCGAGCGGTTTTGGTGACAAGCGATCGCGTTTTGCCGTCCGGAGCACGCGCGCCCGCTGTTAGCCGCCATTAATTCGATTATCGCGTATCCGATTGTAATACGAAACGTTTGCCGTCACGTTAATCGGTGCAGTACGGAAGGTCTAGCTGATG
>CADBOM010000254.1 GCA_902796325.1 uncultured Coriobacteriaceae bacterium | reverse complement strand
CTCGCCCGCGAGGTTCTCACGAGAAAAATCATCGGCCATGGCTACATTTTCTCCAATGCATCCACAACGGTTTTGATCTGAGCTTGCGGAGTCGAGGCTCCAGCGGTTACACCTATGCTCTCGCATCCGGTAAACCAGCTTGGATCGAGCTCGTCGGCAGACTCTATATGATGGGTGTTCTGGCAGGAATCACGGCAAATCTCGTAAAGCCTCGTGGTGTTACCAGAGTTCCGCCCACCTATCACTACCATGGCGTCTACTTTTCCGGAGAGCTCGAGAGCCGCTTCCTGGCGATTTTTTTTTTTTTTGTAAATTGTGTTCTCAACGTCAACGTCGGTATATCTTTCGTTGAGGTATGCAACCACGTTCTCGAGTTTGGAGAGGGGCTGCGTGGTTTGAACAACTACGCCGATCTTGGTGTTCGGATCGAGCTGCGGAATCTGGGTTTCGTCTTGGACCACCATCGCGTTCTCGCCGGCATACGAGAGTATGGCCTCAACCTCTGGGTGGCCGGATTCTCCGACGATTATCACGCGGTACCCATCCGATGCCATACGTGAAGCCTCTTGCTGCGCACGGCTTACATGCGGACAAGTGGCATCCACCACCTCAAGGCCTTTCACGCGAGCTCTGGCCATGCTGGACATCGGAACCCCATGAGACCTGATCACGAGCACTCCCGAATCCACATCGTCAACGTCGTTTGCAACCTTTACCCCCCTGCCCTCGTATTGAGAGACCACGATGGGGTTGTGGATGAGCGGGCCCAATGTGTGGACGGGTTTGCCGTTTCCAGTCAACAGCGCTTCATCTACCATGCTAAGGGCCCTGTCGACTCCGTAGCAAGCTCCGGCTGGATTGGCTAGGGTTACCTTCACTGCTGGTCCTTCGCGTTGTCTTTGGCTTCATCGGAAGATTTGGAAGCACTTTTCGAACCTGCGCTTTTCTCCGACTCAGCATCTGGCTTATGAGCACCTTCGGCGCTCTTATGCTTGGTTTTTACCGGTAGAAATGCAGATTCAGGAGTTGGGCCTGGATCCTCGCCTTTCTCAAGGCATCTGACCCTGCGCATAACCTCTCGGGTTACCGCCTCGAAAAGCTCCTTTTTCTGGAAGGAGGCGCTAAAATCCCTCCAATAAACGGGCTGGCCAAACCTGATGGTTACTTTGGGGTATCTAAGCCATTTGGAACCGGTGGGGCTGATGTCCAGCGTACCCTCCAGTCCAACGGGGATAATCGGAACATCCGCCATCTTGGCAATGAGCGCAACGCCGTCGTTGTACTCGATGTTTTCCTTGATATGGGTTTTGATCCTCGTGCCTTCTGGGAAAATGCCGATGCTCTCCCCGCGCTTTAGGCACTTGATAGCCCTCTTGATGGCCTTCCTGCCCCTGGCGTCGTTATACACCGGGAACACGCCAAACCATGCAAGCACCTTATCGAGAATAAAGTGATTGAATAGCTGGGCTTTGGCCATATAGCGAACGCGTTTTGGCCATATGGCATCGAATATGAACATCGGGTCGGTATACGAGCTGTGGTTTCCGGCTATAACGAATGCCTGGTCTTTGGGAAACTGGTCGAAAACCTCGCGACCTTCGTACTTGGCTCTGAAGATGATCCTCATGGAGGTTCCCACGAGGTATCTCCCCACAACGTTCACGCCACGAACGAATGGTCCGAACTCGGTTAGCGGGTTGTCAAAATATTCGTCAATTTGAGTCATCGTAATAATCGTCTTTCAAAGGAAAGGAGATGCCTTGCCACCTAAGAGCACGCCGGCAAAAGCCAAATCAAAGGCCGCATCCAAGCATTAAGGCGGCAGAATCCTTATCTCTTTTCCTCGATCATCTTCGAAATCTTTGCCACTACCTCTTCAAACGTCATGTTCGTGGTGTCGATCGTGGTGGCATCTTCTGCGGCGGTTAGTGGTGCGGTCTCACGCGTCGAGTCAAATTTGTCCCTGAACTTCATGAGCTCGAGCGTTGCCTTCTCGTCGGTGTCGCCTACTCCCCTCTCGGCGTTCTGCAGAACCCTGCGGTGCGCGCGTGCCTCTGGGCTTGCGGTGAGGAACACCTTCACCTCGGCGTTAGGGAACACCACGGTTCCGATATCCCTGCCCTCGAGAATCGTGTCCTGCTTGGCTCCCATAATCCTCTGCTGGGCCACCAGAGCAGTCCTAATGTCAGCGCAGGCAGATACAACGGAAACCGTCCTATCAACCTCTTTGGTGCGAATTTGCGTTGTAACATCCTGTCCGCCTATGAAGACCTTCGCCGGCTGTCCGAATTCATCGAACTCGAAGGAAATCTGCTCGTTGTTGGCAACGTTTACGAGCCAGGATTTCATATCGGCGCACTCTGGGTCTTCAAGGTTGGAGATATTCTCGAGGTCAAATCCCTGCTGCAAGCCCCTGTATGTAACAGCCCTGTACATTGCGCCGGTATCGAGGGTTGAGAATCCAAGCCTCTTCGATACTTCCTTTGCAACGGTTGATTTGCCAGATCCAGAAGGTCCGTCTATAGCAACAATCATAAATTCCCTCAATTCGGTTAATTCGAGAGCCTATTCAGTTCTTCAATGAAATCAGGATAACTCACATCGATGCAATCAAGATCAAGCACGTTGCCGGCAAGCCCGAAGCAGCGGTTGGCGAGATACCATGTCATGGCCAACCTGTGGTCTCCGCGAGAGTCCAACGTGATGCTGTTGCTGGGGATGGCACCTCCCACCAGGAGGTCGTCGCCCACCTCTCGGGCATCGCATCCGAGTTTGCACAGGCCGTCGACTATAGCCGCGAGCCTGTTGGATTCCTTGACCCTGAGCTCCGATACCTCGTGGAACACAGATTGGCCTTTTGCAGCCGTGCAAAGCAGGGCAAGAATGGGAATCTCGTCGATGAGGTTCGGCACCTCGTCCGGAGTTACCTCAAGCGGTTTTATATCGGGCGAATACTCGATCGTAACCGTTCCGGTTGGCTCCATCCCTATGCTCTGCCCTTCGTCGATGGTGATGCCAACACCCATGCGCTGCGCAGCCTTGATTGCGGCTATCCTCGTTTCGTTAAGACCAAGGTTGGCGATTTCTACCTTGCTGTCAGGCGTTAGAGCTGCAGCAACGATGATGAACATGGCAGAAGACGGATCTCCTGGAACCGCAACGTCGGAGGCATGCAGGCATTGTCCGCCATCCATCTCCACCTTGCAGTTTGCCGCTGTGAGCTTTGCGCCAAACGCGGGAAGCATTAGCTCTGTGTGGTTCCGGCTTTGGTATGGCTCTGTGAGAACGAGATGTCCGGTAGACCTGAGGGCCGCCAGCATGATCGACGACTTCACCTGGGCCGATGCTTTTGGCGAGGCATAGGTTATGGCCTTTAGACCAGACTTCCCATGAACGATGAGCGGAAGGGTAATCGGACCGTCTGTCCATGGTTTCGGGTTTTGACCATCGCCTGTTTTCTCGAAGGTCGCACCCATCATGGAAAGTGGGGATGTCACTCGCTGCATGGGACGCTTGACAAGCGAGGCATCGCCTGTGAGCTCGGCATCTATGTCATAGGAGCTGAGCATTCCAAGCATAAGCCTTGTGGTTGTTCCGGAATTGCCGCAGTCCAGCGGGACTTCGGGAGATTTGGGACCTTTGTCTCCCCATCCTGTAACATCGGCGTCGAAGCTGAGCTCCCCCTGACGCACGACCTTCACGTCTGCCCCAAGAGATGCCATGCAGCTTGCAGTGCTCCTAACATCTTGGGAGTTGAGCAGGTTTCTCAGATGCGAGGTGCCTTCTGCCATTGCGGCGAGCATGAGCGCCCTATGCGAAATCGACTTATCTGGTGGCACCGTTGTGCTTCCCACAAATGGCTTTGGAGTTGTTTCCATCTAATCATCTTCCTCCACAAGGCTAACCATGGTGTCGAAGCCCTGCCTGTCAAGCTCACTCACAAGCGACTTGATGTCGCCCTCATCGGTGAGCATAATCTCCAGAATTGCAGCATCGGCGGTGATGTGCTCGATGTCGATCGACTGAATGTTGCAGCCAAACTTGCCCGCAATCGATGTGACGGTTGCAATCGTACCCACGTGGTTCGACATCGATATCCTAAGCAGGACGAGCTTCTCCGATTTTGGAATCCATGACGAGGGTATGCGCTTTCTCACGGTCGACGTTCTGGTGAGGAAGTCGCGCAGGCCATCGGTGTCTCCCTTTATGATCAGAAGCTCGATGTTGCCAAGGATTTCGCGCAGCTCGTCTATACCATCTGCTATGGCGTCCTTGTTACTCATGGCAATGTCGGCCCAGAGAGCCGGAGATCCAGCTGCAATTCGCGTGGAGTCCTTGAAGCCTCCGGAAGCCAGTCTGAAAAGCTCGTGTCCTTCTTTGGAGTGCCTGTCGGCTAGTCTTACCAGCGCGCTTGCCGCCATATGAGGGACATGGCTGACTATTGCCACCATGTCGTCGTGGTTTTGCCTCTCCACGGAGATGCATTTGGCCCCAATAGAGGTAACGAGCGAGTGCAACTTTAGAAAAAGCGAGTTATTGGTGCGGGCATCGGGGCAAAGGATCCAGTATTTACCGGTGAAAAGTCCCTTGCAGGCACCTTCTATCCCATTGATTTCCCTACCGGCCATGGGGTGTCCGGGGATAAACCTGGATGTGTCGGAGAGTATGGATTCGGCAGCCTCGCAGATATGCCTTTTGGTGGATGCGGTGTCGGTGATCGCACCCCTGTATCCGCTCTTCTCGATGGTTTCGAAAACCTCTGAGGCAAAGTGTACGGGCATGGACAAGATCACAAGGTCCACGGCATTCAGTGCCAAAAGCTCGTTTACCCTGGGGTCTGAGTTCTCATAGCCCTTGTCGATGATTCCCTGGTCCAAAGCTTTCTGCAGCGATTGGGCGTTGGGGTCGATTCCGATAACCGTTGGCGCGGGCTCTAGGGATTTAAGCGCTATGGCGATCGAGCCACCAATCATGCCCATGCCAACAATCATGATCGATTTGAATTCCGGAGCCTGCCCCTGCTGGCTGGCGCGCTCGGCATCGCCGAGTTCATTTTGAATCGAATCTGATGTCATTTCACGGCCTCTCTAAGTGCCCGAACCTCGTCTTCTGTCAGTAGCCTATAGGACCCATTGGGTAGGTTTCCGAGTTTGATGGGCCCGAATGCGCTCCTATGGAGCTTTATAACCGGGTGTCCAACGAACTCTAGCATCCTCTTGACCTGCCTCTTCCGTCCCTCAGTTAGCACAACCCTTACCAAGGTTATCGACTTGTTGTTCTTCTTGTTCAGGCCTTTCTTAACTATGTCGACTCTCGCTGGAAGAGTCATTCCATCCTCCAGCCTCACGCCGCGTTCCAACTTCTTGCGCTCTTCCTCGCTCATGTATCCCATGACGATGGCTTCGTAGACCTTTGGAACATGGTGCTTTGGACTAAGCAGTAGATGCCCAAGCTCCCCGTCGGTTGTGAACAACAGAACTCCGGTCGTGTCCATATCGAGCCTTCCAACTGGGAAAAGCCCGGGATACTTATCGGTTGGAACGAGCTCGGCAACGGTTTTCCTTGCATGCGGGTCGCTCATCGTGGTAACGAATCCCTCGGGCTTGTTCAGGAGGATGTAGACAGGCTCCGCCCCCCATTTCACAACCTTGCCGTCAACTTCGACAACGTCCTTAAGAGGGTCTACCTTAGATCCAAGTTCCGTGGTCACAACGCCGTTGATCTTCACTCTACCTGCAGTCATGAGGTTTTCGGATCCACGCCTAGAGGCAACTCCTGCCCTTGCCAGAAACTTCTGAAGCCTCATTGGGTAGTCGATATGCTCGCTGGGCGATGGTTGCTGGTCTTGTGATTTGTTTGCCCCGCCAGCGGATTGCCTGCTATTCTGGCTTTGCGATCCATGGCCTTGCTGGCCATTTTGGCTTTTCTTACTGCGGTCTGGCTGAACGTCGTCGTTCCGTCTTGGGTTCCATTGTGAGTCGCTCATTTACTGAACTCCAGATTCTGCGGATTCGGCAGTTTCTGCGGAATCCATCATATGGGAATCTTCGCTATCGTTTGATGCCGCAAGTTCGTCGGTTACATCCTCGTACTGGCCTTGTTCGTCATCTGCCCCACCCATCGTCATGGACTCCTCGGCATCCGCCAGATCGTCGTCATCGTCGATCATCAGGTCGTCGTCGGTTACCCCCTGATCGTCGCCACCGAGGATGTCGGAAATCTGATTTGTGGAAAGCCTCTCCCTGATAAGCGCCCTCGTTTCCTCGTTCGCAGCAAAATCATCCAGAGGAGGAAGATGCTTTATCGACTTAAGGCCGAACTTCTCG
>CADBOM010000253.1 GCA_902796325.1 uncultured Coriobacteriaceae bacterium | reverse complement strand
CGCGAATCCCATGATGAGCACGTAGATGCCGATGATTATCGAGATTCCGATGACGAACACTTGCGGCTGGGCCACGATTACTATTCCAAATATCAGGCATATCAGGCCAATGTAGAACGGCACCTGACTAAACAGGCTTTCCTTGTATCTGAAGGCGTTGATGATCAGCACGGCTGCCGTGACTATCAACGCCCAGCCTACGAGCGATGTGATGAACATTGCAGCGTCGCCCGGGTTTGCCAGCATGAGGATTCCAAGAACAACCGCCACCACTCCGAATATGCCGGTGGCAAGGTTGGATGGAGTGTATTTGACTTGCATGGCTAATGCACCTTCTTTATGTCGGCACTTTATGCCGTTTCGTCGATAAAAACTGCTTCGATTATATCGTTTAAACAGTTCGACCAATCGTGTTTGGGCACCGTGCTTTGGGAGCGGGTCTAAATATGATGTGCAGGGTATAGATTTGGCCACCTTCGTGAACATTTGGAACCGCTCGTCCTTGTGCGGAGCGTTCGGGTTTGTCTCGAAGGCGGCCATTCGGTTGGCTAGCGTTAGCGTGCTTTTACTGGCCTGCAGCAAAGCCGCGCCGCATGTTTGGCTTAAGCTTGCTCCAGTGCCTGCGCGATGTCGTCGATGAGGTCTTGGGTTCCCTCGAGACCGCAGGACATCCTTACCATGGCTGGGGAGACACCTGCCTCGATCAGCTCTTCGTCGGTCATCTGCCTGTGGGTAGTGGAGGCAGGATGCAGACAGCATGTACGTGCATCTGCAACGTGGGTCTCAATCGAGGCGACCTTCAGCGCGGCCATGAACGCCTCTGCGCTCTGGCGTCCACCTGCAAGCTCGAAGCTCACGACTCCGCAGGTTCCGTTGGGCATGTATTTCTTGGCCAGCTCATATCCTGGGTCGCTCTTGAGGCCCGGATAGCGCACCGACGAGATCTTGGGATGCTGCTCTAGGAACTCGGCAACCGCAAGTCCGTTCTGGCAATGCCTTGGAACGCGCACATGCAGGCTCTCGAGTCCAAGGTTGAGGTAGAAGGCGTTCTGCGGGCTCTGCACGGCTCCGAAATCGCGCATGAGCTGGCTCACAGCCTTGGTTATATAAGCGCCGCCCTGTCCGAATTTCTCGGCATAGACGATTCCGTGGTACGACTCGTCCGGCTGGGTGAGTCCGGGGAACTTGTCGGCATGGGCCATCCAGTCGAAGTTTCCGGAATCGATGATTGCGCCTCCAAGGGCACAACCGTGACCGTCCATGTACTTGGTGGTGGAATGGGTTACGATGTCTGCTCCCCATTCGATTGGACGGCAATTCACCGGGGTGGGGAAGGTGTTGTCCACAATCAGCGGCACGCCATGTGCATGGGCTGCTGCGGCGAACTTCTCGATATCCAGAACAGTGAGAGCTGGGTTTGCAAGTATCTCTCCGAACACGCACTTGGTGTTGGTCTGGAATGCGGCATCTAGCTCTTCCGCCGTGCAATCGGGGGAGACGAATGTGGTGGAGACTCCCATTTTCTCGAGTGTGTGGGCTAGAAGGTTGAAAGTTCCGCCATATATGGACGAGCTTGCCACGACGTGCCCACCCGTCTCGCAGATATTGAACACCGCGAAGAAGTTTGCGGCTTGTCCAGATCCGGTGAGCATCGCCGCGGATCCGCCTTCCAAATTGCAGATCTTTGCAGCCACGATGTCCGTGGTTGGATTCTGCAGGCGGGAATAGAAATATCCTTCGTCCTCGAGGTCGAACAATCTTCCCATCGCATCGGAGGTGTCATATTTGAAAGTCGTGGACTGGATGATGGGAACCTGTCTTGGGTCGCCGTTGCCCGGCGTGTAGCCTGCCTGCACGCAACGGGTATCGATGCTCTGGGTCATATAATCCTTCTTTCTTAGGGGAATATGCTTGTGGCTACATTGTAGGCATATGTTTTGATTCGCGCACGATGCTTGGATGGCCTTGTACTTGTACGGTGGCCGTACAGTGGCGCTGCATGGAGAGCCTAGTTCACTTGGAAAAGCAGTGGAAAAACGCTGCCAACATGCGGAGAAGCGAGACTATTTGGAACAACCATCGGAGCGTTGCCGTAAAGAGCTGTTCAAACGCCATAAACCCATCACATTTTTCGCGGTCGTGCGGTATTTATGCACACTCGTCAAACGGGCGGCGGAGAAACCTGAAAGAACGTTGTATCCTAAGCCATTGTTACTAACTTGTTAAATTATGTGTTCATAAATTAACAAGCGGCGTGCATGCGAATGCGCGGGCATGCACTTTTGTTAAATGGAAATGTATAGGAGAGCGTGTGCTAGTTCACCTTTCGTACATCGATCCCGGTACCGGGAGCATGCTGCTGACCATCATCATCGGACTGGCTTCGGCAGCGGGTTTTGCACTCAGAAAGCTTTTCATCAAGGCCAAATTCATGTTCACGGGTGGAGCGAAGAAGGCCGACGTTCAGGACTTCAAGATTCCAGTCGTGGTTTTCAGCGATCACAAACGCTATTGGAATGTTTTCGAACCCATCTGCAACGAGCTTGAGAAGCGCGGCATAACCAGCGAGTATTGGACGATGTCCGAGGACGACCCCGCTCTCAGCAGAGAATTCGAGCATGTTACGTGCCGCTACATTGGCACTGGTGGCACGGCTTTCGGAAAGCTAAACGCTTTGAGGGCCCACGTCCTGGTTTCCACCACTCCGGGGCTCGATGTTTTTCAATGGAAGCGCTCGAAGGAAGTTGGATACTACGCACACGTGTTCCACGGCGTGGACGATGGAACGCTCTACCGCATGTTCGGGCTCGACTACTACGATGGCGTATGGGGATTTTCCGCGATGATGGAGAACAAGATGCGCAAGATAGAGCAGATGCGCAATCTGCCTCCGAAGGATTTCAAGGTCGTTGGCTCCACATACCTAGATGCTATGCAGGCAAGGCGCGATGCCCTGAATGCTGGTTCCAACGATGGTTCCAGCTCTGGCGGAGCCGGAGATGATGTGAGCTCCAGCTCTAGCAGTGCCGCCGATGCTTCCAACGGCAGCAAGACCAACAAGACCATCCTCGTGGCTCCGTCTTGGGGCCCCAGCGCAATTCTCAGCAAATATGGCGAGGATATCCTGCATGCGCTTGTGAACACCGGATACCACATCATCGTGCGCCCGCATCCGCAGTCCAAGACGGCGGAGACCCACATGTTGGAGACCCTGCAGAAGAAGTTCCCTGAGGGCGAGAACTTCGAGTGGAACTTCGACAACGACAACTTCGAGGTGCTGAACCGCACCGACCTCATGATCACCGACTTCTCGGGCATCATCTTCGATTATTCGTTCATCTTCGACAAACCGATGATCTATGCGGAGACGAACTTCGACACCGCACCCTACGACGCTGCATGGTTTGACGAGAAACCGTGGATTCTTCAAACGCTTCCCGAGCTTGGGCGCAAGCTCGACCCAAGCGAGTTCTCGGACATAAAGCAGATCATCGACGAGATGACCCAGAGCGAGGATCTTTCGGAGCGTCGCCGCAAGGTGCGCGATTACGCATGGCAGAACCGCGGACATGCTGCGGCCACCGTTGTGGACGAGGTGGAAGTCGAGCTGAAGAAGCTCCGTTCGGAGGAGGCCAAGGCCGAAGCCAAGGCAGAGGCCGAAGCGGAGGTTAACGGCGACGCTGACGAGCATGCCACGGAGAAGGCTGGAGCCGCCGCATTCGGCAAGCTTTCCAAGCTTAGGAAGGAGGTCTCGCGCTAATGGAAATCCTAGGTATGGTGTTATACAACATCTTCATTACGCCGATCGAGCTTCTCATCGAGTTCGTGTTCATGATGTCGCGAGCCGTCTTTACCGATCCGGGCCTGTGCATCGTGGCAGTGAGCATCGTGGTAAATATCTTGTGCCTGCCGCTGTACAAGCGCTCGGACGCTCTGCAGGAGAAAGAGCGCGACAAGCAGAAGAGCATGAAGAAGTGGGTGGACCACATCAACTCCACCTTCAAGGGCGACGAGCGCTTCATGATGCTGCAGACCTACTATCGCCAGAACAACTACAAGCAGACCAGCACCCTCAACGGGTCGATGTCGCTTCTCCTGCAGATCCCATTCTTCATCGCGGCATTCCACTATCTGTCCACGTTGGGCCTCTTGAATGGGCAGTCGTTCCTGTTTCTCACCGACTTGGGGAGGCCCGATGGCCTGCTGGTGATCGGCGGGTTCGCAATCAACATCATGCCCATCATCATGACTGCCATAAACGTGGTCTCGGGCGTGATTTACACAAGGGGCTTCCCAACCAAGGATAAGGTTCAGCTGTACGTGGTGGCGGGAATATTCCTGGTGCTGCTGTACACCAGCCCCTCGGGATTGGTTTTGTACTGGACCCTCAACAACCTGTTCTCGCTTTGCAAGAACATCTTCATGAAGGTTCTAAAGCATCCACTGCGCGTGTTGAGCGTAATTGTCTCTGCTGTTGGAATAATCCTACTGGCATACGTTGTGTACATGGGTGCAACCGGAACCGCTCAGTCGATGAACCATTACGTGTTCTTCTCGATCCTCGCGGTTGCGTGCCAGATTCCGCTCGTGGTCATGCTGCTCCAGCGCAGGAAGGCCAGGGCATCCGAGAAGGTTGCAGCGGCAGCAGCAGTGCCGGGCGGGGCGATGGAGGCTGAATCTATGGCCGAAGCCGATGTGGCGTTGGCCACTGCGGATGGCTCCGAAGACGCAAACGCGAGTTCCAACCCCGGCAAAGCTGGGCAGCACGAGCGCAAGCGCAGGGTTTCCAGGCTCTTCGGGCCCATCGAGCCCAACAAGAGGATATTCGTGCTGGGCGGCGTCTTCATGGTGCTTCTGTGCGGCGTTTACATCCCGCTTTCCGTGATCTCGGCGTCTCCGTCGGAGTTCATGGTTGGAAGCGATTCCCCGATTGCCATTCTCAGCAGCACCGCATCCACGTATCTAGGCGTTTTCATGTGGGTTGCCATCTTCTACTATCTGGCGAGGCCCAACTGGAAGGGCATTTTCACCGCAATCGTGTGGGCCAGCGTTGGCATGGCAGCCGTTGATTACCTGTTCTTCGGAACCAACTTCGGCCTGATATCCACCACGCTGGTATATGACGGAGG
>CADBOM010000252.1 GCA_902796325.1 uncultured Coriobacteriaceae bacterium | reverse complement strand
CGCGGAATCGATTACCGCGGCGTGCTTTATGGCGGATTCATGCTCACCAAGAACGGCCCGAAGGTTCTGGAGTTCAACGCCAGGTTTGGAGATCCCGAGACCCAGGTGCTCCTGCCAAGGCTCAAGACCGACCTCGTGGAGGTCATGGTCGCCTGCGCTAAGCAGGAGCTCAGCAGCATCGAGCTTGAGTGGGACCCAAGATGGGCGGTCTCTGTTGTGCTGGCATCGAAGGGCTATCCGGGATCGTACGAGAAGGGCTTCGAGATCAGCGGAATAGAAGACGCCGAGCAGCTAGATGGCGTAACGGTCTACCACGCAGGCACCAAGCTCGAAGATGGCAAGATACTCACCAACGGCGGACGAGTGCTCGATGTCACTGCACTGGGCTATAGCTTCGAATCGGCACGCGACAGGGCATACGAGGCCTGCAAGCTCATCAGCTGGGACGGCATGACATATCGTAGCGATATTGGCGCCCGCGCTCTCCGTGGACGCGATGCATGGGAGATATAGAGAATGGAATTCGACGATTCGCAGTTGCTCGAGACCCAGGTTGGCTCCGAGCGAGTGTTTGAGGGAAGGCTTCTCAAGATCGACTCCGTGCAGGTGGGGCTGCCCGATGGCCGTTTGAAGAAGCGCGAGGTTATTAGGCACCCAGGAGCGGTTTGCCTCATCGTAGTGGACGACAAGGGCAGGGTGCTCCTCGAGCGCCAGATGCGCACAGCGGCCGACCAGGTGATAACCGAGATTCCGGCTGGCAAGATCGACCCAGGCGAGGAGCCCATCGATGCCGCAAAGCGCGAGCTTGCGGAGGAGACGGGATACGTTGCCGGCAAGCTGGAGTACATATTCTCCATGTACACGGCGGTTGGATATAGCGACGAGAAGATCCACTTCTACCGGGCGAGCGATTTGAAGGCCGGCTACCAGAATCTTGACGACGGGGAATTCTTGAAGCCCTTCTGGATGGATTCCGAGGAACTTTACCAGCAGGTCATGAATGGCGAGGTAGAAGATTCCAAGACCATGGTGGCCGCGTTCCTGCTGCACCAGCAGAATATGAACGCGTAAGAGGCACCGCGTAAACCGGTGGAAACATAAATCGGCTAGAACAAAACTCGGCGGAAACAGAACTCGCAGATAATGCGAATGCGGGGATTCAACGGGAAAACGAGAACAACGGAGACAGCGGAGACACACATGCAATACGTTGATATGAGCGACGAGGAACTAAAAGCTCAACTAGATGCGGTGAAGGCCGAATACGATGCTTACAAGGCCAAGGGCCTGGATCTCAACATGGCTCGCGGAAAGCCAGCTCCAGACCAGCTGAACCTTTCGCTCGACATGCTCACAATCGTGAACGAGAACACCGACTTCGCCACTGCGGCCGAGATTGACGTTCGCAATTATGGCGGGCTCACCGGGCTGGCAGACGCCCGCAAGCTCATGGGACATATCATGGGCGGCATTTCGGCAGACAACGTTATCGTGCTGGGGCAGTCGAGCCTCACGATCATGTACGACCTCATCGCGCATGCCATGACGCACGGGATCATGGGCTCCGCCCCATGGTGCAAGCTCGACAAAGTGAAATTCCTGTGCCCGTCTCCGGGCTACGACAGGCACTTCTCCATTTGCGAGCACTTCGGCATCGAGATGATCGTGGTGCCTATGCACGAGGATGGCCCCGACATGGACATGGTGGAGCAGCTGGTCTCGAGCGACAGCTCCATCAAGGGCATCTGGTGTGTGCCGCAGTACTCCAATCCGCAGGGGTTCGTTTACTCCGACGAGACGGTGGAGCGCTTCTCCAAACTTGCTCCAGCTGCTTCGGACTTCAGGATTTTCTGGGATAACGCCTATGCGGTACATCACCTGGTGGAGGACCATCCAACGGTTGCAAACCTCAAGGATGCATGCGATAGGAACGGCAACCCCGACATCTTCTACATGTTCGCGTCAACTTCGAAGGTAACGTTTGCCGGAGCGGGAATCGCCGCCGTGGCAAGCTCCGATGCCAACGTGGCCAACATGAAGAAGTTCATGTTCTACTCAATGATTGGTCCGGACAAGATAAACCAGCTTCGTCATGTGCTGTACTTCAAGGATCAGGGTTCCGTGGAGGCTCATATGAGGAAGCAGGCCCAGCTCATAAGGCCCAAGTTCAAGGCCGTGCTGGACGCTTTGGATCAGAACCTCGACGGGCTGGGAGTTGGCACCTGGACCAAGCCGATGGGCGGCTACTTCATCACCTACGACACCATACCGGGATGCGCGAAGCGCGTGGTTGAGCTTGCCGGCGAGGCGGGCGTGAAGATGACCGGCGCAGGCGCCATGTATCCGTACAAGAACGACCCGGACGATAAGTCAATCCGCATTGCGCCCACGTATCCGAGCTTGGAGGATATCTCCATGGCAGCGCAGATCTTCACGGTTTGCGTGCGTTTGGCTTCCATCGAGAAGATCCTGGCTGATAGGGCTTAATTTTATCCGACAGGATATAGAGAGCGCCGGGTGAGCAAGACTCGCCTGACATTTTTCTTTTACCGCTTTTTGCATTGGCGATTCATATTTGTGTAACCGCGTGCGAACTAATGTTTTCATTCTGGGCTTGCATGTCGTAGAATACCGTTTGTCGCCTTCGTAGCTCAGGGGATAGAGCACCGCTCTCCTAAAGCGGGTGTCGTGCGTTCGAATCGCACCGGGGGCACCATTGCAAAACCGCAGGTCGTAGCCGCTTTATCCGGCTGCGGCCTGTTTTGTTTTCGAGCTTTCCGCGCCGCCGATTCTGCAAATCTTCTGCAAATGGAATAGATAACGTGTTTGATATCGGATTCAAAAAACTCGGGCAGGTGCATCGTGCCTCAGTCCTGTAAGCCGAGTTAAAGAAAGCGGGTCCCGCTAGACTTGTCGCGAAACCCGTAGATTATCCCAAGCGAAAATTGCAGGAACCCTTATTCCAGGCCCAGGTTCCACCAAAGCTCGTCCTCGACAAGCGCAACTTCGTCAGCATCAACGACGTCTTCTCTCTGGGATTTCAAGTCTGTCACGACTTCGTCTATGTCGATGGGCTCGTCGTCATCGAAAACGATTGGGTCTGCACCTGCCGACTCAAGGTCTCTATAGAGCACGATGAGGTTTGCGAGCTCGGTGGGGTCGGTCGGATCATAAGTAATCAAATACTCATCCGAATTTACGCGACTGCGGGTTTCTCCAATAGCTATGTTGAGATGTTTGTAAATTATGCTCAGAGCTTTGGTGCTAAGTGCTTCAGGATTTACCTTGATGCCGTAGCAAAATTCCATGTTTAGCATCCTAGAATTCGTTAAGCGTTTCTAACGCAAACATAAGGCCTCGTATGCGCTGAACCAACTAGATTATATGGTCTGCGCAGCAGAAGATTATCGGGTATGCGCTATATATTTGAAAAAAATTATCAAAATATCGAATAAATAGCTCAAAATTGCACTCCTTAGCTCTAGAATCAAATCAATATTTAAGAAAGGAGTGCAGCAATGAGCATATGCAAGAATTGCGGGAAAGAAATCAGCAGTGCGTTTTGTCCTTACTGCGGGACAAAAAACGACGAGCTTCAAGTGCCGAATCCACAGGACGCGGTTTCG
>CADBOM010000251.1 GCA_902796325.1 uncultured Coriobacteriaceae bacterium | reverse complement strand
GCGATCGTCTTCCAAAACAGGAAACCCAGGATTCCTGTTGCATCGAAGTCAAATCGGTCGATTGCCAGCGGATGTGCGAATCTCGATTCGAAGGCACCGTAGTCCATCGTGGTGCCTGCTGGCGTGCCGGTTGGCGGGTTGAGAACCGACATGCAGTACAGGGCATCTGGGTCAGACTCGGCAAGTATTGCGCTCCAGTTGGGTGCTGTGCCGTTAAGGAAATGGTCGAACGTGTAGAACCCATAGGCAAACCAGCTGATTTCGGTCCCGCCCAAACCTGCGAATCGCATCGCATTAAACTCGATGGGAATTATCGTGCCGTCGGCCGTCTCGCGAACTTCCACGTGCACGGGGAAGTTGACCGCGCCCATGGCCTCGTTTGCGCGCGCTAGGAAGGAGAGCATAGCGGCGGCCTTCTCGCGAATGATGCTGGGACCTGTCAGGTACAGGCGGTCGCTTGTATCGTGCTCGCTGGCAAAATCGTGGCGCAGTATATCCATGATCTGCGGGTTGCCATTTTCGTCATAGTAGGCATCGATGGCGTACTCCGTGCCCTCGATGACCCCTTCTACCAAAAACCGGTCCGCGGCTATGACAGAGCCTTTGTACCAGCTGCCCCATTCGTTCAGATGAGCGGCCACCTCAGCCTTTGCATGGTTCCAATCGTCAGCGGTGGCGCATACGAAAACGCCCAGGCTTAGAAAGCCCACGTTGGGTTTGAGCACAACTGGTGCTGCATGGGCTGGGAAGGGCATGGTAGCCAGCTCCTCGGCCGAAACCACCTTGAAGAAGTAATTTGGATAGAGCGGGGCGAGTGCAGCGCGCATGTGCGCCTTGTCCTTGCAGAAATCAATTGCCCGCTTGAGGCGAACATCGCTGATGTTGGCTAGCACCCAGTCGAGATGCGACTCGCTCTGCGCGTAGAGGCGTTCACCAGATTCGACACGGCTTACGGCTTCATCGGGATCCACCAAGTTGAAAGCACCGGCATTCTCTTCTTGCAATGCGAGCGCCTTGGCTGTTTTCAGAACTGGCTGCTGCGTCGTTTGAAGGTAGTCCTGCATTCGATGAGATACATGCGCGTCGTCAAGGATTATCATGAAGCCTCCTGCATATCGAGCTCGGTTTGGTGGTGCGCGAGCCACAGTATAACGCGTGATGTGGCGTGTCGGGGGGACGGGGATGATGACATATGTGGAAGTGCGTGTCATCATCCCCGTCCCCCGACACGCCCCGGCATACGCTAGAATGACACTGCCCAAACGTGGCGATCGACTTTTCATGCATTTTCTTGCACGTACGATACAGATGGGGGATATCAGTGAACCAACAGGTAACCGCCGAGCAAGTGGCAGCGTTGTTCCCTGCATGGAAGCATCTCAGCGAGGACGAGCGCCAGCTCATGGTGAGCAAGACCGCGCGGCGCAGCTTCTCTGCTGGAGAGCACGTGCATAGCGGCGGCAACGACTGCATCGGCGTCATTTTCGTGGAGCAGGGCACCCTGCGCGTATACGCGCTATCCGACGAGGGTCGCGAGGTTACCCTCTTCCGCACGGAGGCCGGCGAACCCTGCGTGCTTTCGGCATCATGCGCGCTCAAGCTCATAACATTCGACGTCTTCGTGGATGCGGAGACCGACATCGAGATGCTCGTTGTCGACTCGCCCACCTATGCCGCCCTTATGGACGAGAATCCCTACGTCGAGGCATTCACGTACCGGCAAACAGCCGAGCGTTTCTCCGATGTGATGTGGGTTATGCAGCAGGTCATGTTCATGAGCTTCGACCGCCGGCTGGCAACTTTCCTGATTGATGAGCACGTGCGTGCCGGCAGCGATTGCATCGCCATGACGCACGATAAGATTGCCCGTCATATGGGCAGCGCCCGGGAGGTGGTGTCCCGCATGCTCAAGTACTTCGAGCGGGAGGGCTATGTGAAGCTTGGTCGGGGCACAACGACATTGGTGGACCTTCCCGCCCTGCGCAGCTTGGTGTCAGGGGGACGGGGATGATGACATGCCGCCCTGCGCAGCTTGGTGTCAGGGGGACGGGGATGATGACATGAAGCCCGTCAAACTTGCTTCCCGCAGTCACACGTCATAACAGCAGGCTGGCTCAATGGCCGGCCTGCTTTTTATTGTCCGAGTTAAGCTGATTGGGATCGATTAGCTGGGCTCGATTGACTGGGTTCTAGCTTCATTCGATCGCGCACGTGTCGTGACAACCTCGGCACATGACGCTTGCAGCCGCAATCGTGCATCCGCGTGCCACTCGCATCCGCTACATGCCGTGTGCGGCTCGCGTCCGCTCTCCGCTCGCGTGCGCACTCCGCTCTCGCTCGTACGGATACTCTCCGCGCCGCAACCCCTAAGCGATCCTTACGCCACGAGCCAGGTGTACTTCTCCACGCTGTAGAGATGCACGAACGGGAGGATGATCGGAACCGTCGAAACATAGCGCTGATACTCGGGGTTGGCACCGTAATTGCGGTTCTGGCGAACCTCAAGCCTGCGAGCACCCGAGAACATCACGTAAACGATGCCCAGCCATCCAATGATGGCGATCGCCCATTGGAGCACTCCGGATAGCACTCCGAATCCAGAAACCAGCACACCTGTCCAGGTGATGAGCTCGCCCAGATAGTTGGGGCACCTAACGAATCCAAACAAACCGCTGCTGACGAAACGGTGCGGGTTTTTCTTCTTGGCACGCTGCTTCTGAAGGTCGGCGGAAGCCTCCAGCACGATGCCAATCACCATGAGCACAGCACCAACGATGCCGACCGCGTCGGGTGCGGCCCCTGACTGCATGCGGTAGAACACGGGCGCCACCATGAAGGAATATAGCAGCGCGGCTGCAATCCAGATGGCAAGGCGAACTGGCACGGTAACCTGGTCGTTTGACTTGGTTTCCTTGTTGAGGGCCTTCTGGTACGAAGAGCTTTTGGCCTCGCGCACGGCGAGGTAGATTCCTAACCGCAGTCCGTAGATGATGAACAGAGCGCAAAGCACAACATCGAGCGCGTTGAGTGTGGGCGCGAACCCGATAAGGAACGCAATGCCCAGCGCTGCTATGGAAAAGCCGTATCCCAAGCTGATGAACCAAATGTATTTCTTGAATCCGATCGCACTCACGATAAGCGCAATCAAAATGGCAATCCAAAAGCTCATTGTCAGACCTCCAGCTGGACGTGTCGCAAAGTGAGGATCGAAGATCGAATCGCAAAGCGTGCGATATCAAAAACCACGCGAAAAATATGCACAATAGAGAAACCTTAGAGTATCAGTCGCCTGTTGGAAAACCTCGATGTAGGGCAATCGGGCTAGAGGCTTTTTGCGGCTGCCAATCGCTGGGATTCTCAACACATATTGCGCTCCCGTTGCCTAGCGTGGTGCGTGGTGCGCGGGCAATGTCGGACGAGCAGGTAAGAAGATAACCCGCCAATCTATATGGGAATTTTATATGGCGATCTTTCTGTGTTAGTTTGCGTCGCCAGTCCAATTTTTATTCAAATTCAAGCGAATTAAATTTTTCTGTACTGCGTAATGGTGTCCTTATTTGCGGATTTTATGTT
>CADBOM010000250.1 GCA_902796325.1 uncultured Coriobacteriaceae bacterium | reverse complement strand
GCCCAAGCGGAGTAGGTGATGTTAAGCGCCATGGACTTTGCAGCTCCGATGGTTGCGATTGCCTTGTAGTAGAACAGGTAGGATGCCGTTCCGGAGAGAGCGGCGAGGGCAATCCAGATCATGGCATCGCTCATGAATGCATCGATCGTGCATCCCCATCCACCAACGAGTGGCATGATGACGAGTGCATAGCACACTGCAGAGGTGGTTTGCCTTATCTGCATCGCGCATTGGTCATCGGCTTCTGCGCTCTTAAGACCCCATGCGATGATCACGGCTTCGGTGCCCCATCCAAACACGCACATGAGAGCACCCACGATCCCCAGGAACCAGTCGCCCGGAATTCCCTCGGCGGGAGTCCATCCAAGGACGGCAACGGCGACGAGGCAGGCAATGAGACCCAACCAATTGTACCAGACCATCTTCTCCTTGAGAACAATGTGGGCAAGGAATGCTCCATATGCGGGGAAGAATGCGGTAATTGCCGCTGCGTATGCGGGGCCGATATTGTCGATGGAAAGAACGTACCCGGTCATTCCGAGGGGTGCGCCGATGATGGCGGCAATGACGATCCACTTGCCATACTTGGATTTAAGCAGTTGCCATGTCTTCTTGAGTTTGCGGCGCATTGCCATGAATCCGAATGTGAATACAGCAGAAGAGGCATCGTGCAGGAACGTCGATGTCAATGCTGCCAGAGCTATTGCCTGCGGAGTTTCGAAGAATGCAGTGCACGAAAGTCCAATGCTCAAGATCACGGTGTCGAGAGCCCATGTTAGCGCGGCTCCAAGTCCCCATTTCATGTTTTTTCTCCCTGTTCGAGTTTGTTGATACTGGGTGTTGCCTGCAGCAGTTGCTCGCTGCTGCCTTGTTTTTGTTGTTGCCTAGTCTTTGTCGATTGCCTGCGGCCGTTGCCTAGAGATAACGGTCGCAGGCAATAACCTGCAATCGCTATTGGTTGTCTTTATCCGCGTCGTATTTATGCTCGTGCTCGTTGGATTTGCGCTGGCCAAATGGCTTGCGTCGGTCGCTTGGCCTTCTAGCCTCGCCAATCTTGGCGCGAGACGAATGCCCTTTGCTGCTGGTGCTAGCCACGCTTGCATCCCCGTTGTTGGCAGCCTCGATGAGCTCGCGTGCCTTGCCGCCGAAAAGCTTGGTGTAGCTGTAGTACTTGTACAGGTATTCACCCACGGGGCTTCCTACCATGTCCTGATAAAGTGCCCATATGAACCAGTGGAAGCTCACGACCGAGATGTAGGTCACGCAATGCAGGAGCTCCTCGCTCGTAAGCTCTCGTCCGAAGTACATGCGTAGGACCTCGAGCGATTCCTCATAGGTGTAGTCGCTGTCGCAGATGAAAACCGCAAGGTCGCTTGCATAGTCGGACATGCCCGAGTATTCCCAGTCGATGAGGTAGATGTCGTCGCCGGACACCATGAAGTTGTCGTCGTAGCAGTCGTTGTGGCAGATGACCGCTGGCAGGCCCTCCTTCTTGATGAGCTCGTTTAGCTCATCGGCCTGGTTGAACAGCTCGTCGAAGTCATTGAACTTGGTGCGGTCGCTGTTGCGCAGGAGCGAGATCTGTTTCTTGGTGTCCTCATGCATGTCAAGCGGGAAGTCCGTGGTCTCACCCGAGCGGTGCAGGGTGTAGAGAAGCTTCATGGCTTTCTGCACATGGTCGCGGTTGTGGTAGTCGAATTTCCCGGTGGATTCGATGAAGTGGGAAATCTTGAACCCGGTGTCGGGATCCTCGAAGATAAACGACTTGTCGATTCCGAGCTTAGCCGCCACTCCCTGACTTGCCGCCTCGCTCTTGCGGTTGATGATATCCTCGGTGCCACGACCCGGATGCCTGTAAACGTAGCGGTTGTCGCCGATGTAGAAGCTGAAGCTCAGGTTGGTCATGCCCTGCTTGATCGGCTCGATGCCATAGATATCGGTTTTCTGGCAATCCAGCACCTTGCAGATGTTATCGAAGATCGTGGAATCCACGTTTTGGATGAACAGTGGGTCGAACTGCGAGAGCTCGTCCAACGAATCGAATTCCCAGATAATTCCGTGATGGTATTTTCTAACGACCATCGGGAGTTCGTCGATATGCTCGATGTAGATGTCCTCCCAAAGCTTTCCTGCGGTTCCGGGGTTGTCGTAAACGTCGTCCAGGATGCGCCTGAATGTCTTGGAGTACTCCCTGTCCCAATATGCGTGCCCCATCATCACCCAGGCGTTCTCCCCGCCGATGGTGACGCTGGTGATCAGCTTGTTCTTGCCCTTGTAGCCCAGGCAATACTCCTTGGTCTTTCCCTCCTCGAAGGTGGCCGCGTAGTAAGAGCCGTACACGTAAGCTTCGAACGGGTTCACCGTGAAGTAATCGTCGGAAGAGCATATATAAGTGTTGCCCAGACGCTCCTCAACAACCTTGATGGTGGAGTTGTTGTTACGGGTGGAGTATTCGGGGTTCACCACGATGTTCACCCCGAACTTGTCGCCAAGGTAGAAGAACTCTTCCTTCATGTATCCAACCACAACCGTGATGTCAGTTATGCCCGCCTCTTGCAGCTGCCTTATCTGACGCTCGACGAGCACCTCGCCGAGCACCTTCAGAACCCCCTTGGGACGCTCGTAGGATATGGGGGCAAACCTCGACGACAAACCAGCCGCCATGATGATGGCATTGTCGACCTTGTATGGTTCGAGTGCAGCCATGCCGTTGTCGGTTATGTTGTAGTCTTCGTCGATGAGCTCGGACGCGATTAGGTCTTTGATGGTGGAGTTCACCGTTCCCAAGGACAGGTCGGTTGCTTGCACCATGAGCCTCTGGGTAGATGCAGGGTACTTTCTGCAGCAATCGAGTACCGAGAATTGCGCGCGGGTTAGCATCTGCGAACCTCTTCTTCCGTCGTAGCCGTTGAATTTTCGAACTGTTCGAAAAAACAAAGCTGAGAGAATATTTGAACGTAATAAATCTAGTCACTTAACAATGTGAACGCAATGTTAAATTTGATTAACGGAAATTGAACGACTGCGTATGCCCGCATTACCTATCGGCGCATACGCGGAATGCAGCTAACCTCCCATAAGCTATACTTCGAACGCACATGTTTATTTAGATTTCGAGCATTGATTATCGAGTTTGGGGAATAATCTTGGGGGCAAAAAAGCGCATCGCGTGGATTGACATCGCAAAGGGGATTGCAATCATCCTCGTGATAATAGGACATACTCTGGACAAGCTTTCGTATGCACGGCACATCATCTTCTCGTTCCACATGCCGCTGTTCTTCATACTGGCTGGCTACACAATGCGGCCAAAGCCCATGAAGCAGGTTTTGGAGAGCTCGGTCAAGCGCCTTCTCATCCCATATCTTCTTATATTTGTGGCGTGGTGGGGAGCCATGCTCCTTTGGAGCCCCGATGCCTTCACGGCGGCAACGCTCAGCGATTATGCCGGAAGGCTGGTCTATGCTTCTGGCTTCGACGTTCCATCCGGAATCGGCGCTTCGGACCCCAAGTTCCCGGCTGTGGGCGTTGCGTGGTTCCTGGTTGCCTTGTTCTGCGCGAGGCTGATAGTCAATGCAGGGCTTCTGGCGCAGAAGCGATTCAACATTTCCCATTGGGCCATGGGAATCATCTTCTTCGTTCTGGCTGCCATCGGGGAGTACCTTGGAGACGAGATGCGGTTGTTCCTTCCGCTCTCGCTGGACGTTGCCTTCGTGGCCAGCTTCCTCATGTGGTGCGGGTACTTTGCAAAGGAAAGCCAGCTCATTCACAAGCTGGCTAGGAACAAGTGGATGATCCTGGTTGCGGTTGTTATCTGGGTTCTGGCCCTCAAGTATTCCAACCTCGAGATGTCGGAGCGTGTGTACAGCATGTATATCCTGTGCATCGCCGGTGCGATAAGTGCAACCTATCTTGTTTGTTGGCTCTCGAAGTTCATAGACCTCTACATCAAGGGCGTTAACAGGTTCCTGGCTTGGGCGGGGGAGAACTCCATGCTCATCTACAACATCCATTGCGTGGATTGGCTGGTTCCCTGGATGTCGCTTCCGGCTCTCGCATCCGTGCCGATGAGCCATTTCGTGGCAGGAATTGCCCGTTGCGTGTGCGACTTCTCGCTAGCCGAGGTTTTCAAGAAAGCCTAGCGGATTGGCGAGAGCGATTTGGCACGAGCAGCAAGCACGAGATTGGCGAGGGCGATTTGGCACGAGCAGCTGGCACGAGCGGAGCGGTGTAGCCATCTGATCGCAGCTGCACCGGCTGGCCATCTATAATTTTCTATTTCATTAGCAAGAGCCATCTGCCAACGGGCTTTATCTTGCTCACGAGCTCGGCTATGATCGCGCAAATCGCCAGCACAACTATGTCCGCGACTATTAGCAGCGCGATGCACTCTGGAACCGGCATCAGCTCGCTCATATAGATTGTCTGGGTGTATTGGTGCAAGACGTTTAGGCCAAATCCAATCACGAACAGATGGATCATATAGGTTGCAAACGAGGTTCTGCTAACCGAAGTGGTGATCTTAGCGAGCACGCCGCCCTTGATCTTGTCCAGTGCGCCGTTTGTGCGGTCGAGCAGCTCGAACAGCCCTATGCCGGCAATTACCACGAGAACAAACGAATAGCCGCTCTCCAAGGTTGTGCCACCTGTTATGAGCTGATGCCAATCCAGGCCTATTCCCAGCACGATCGGCAGCAGGGTGAGAAGTACTGCCACGGCCCATGTTGGGACGTTCTTTAGAACTCCACGCTTGAGGAAGTATCCCATCACGAGGTAGAGAACCCAAACGCTGTTGCCCCACACGTTGGCGCTGAAGATGTTCATGCTGAGCACAGGGTTGATCTGGGTGCTCATGCCAGCCATCTGAACTCCAAGCTGGAGCGATGGTATTGCGGTTCCGAATATGGCGATCAGCACCATGAGCAGGATTCCATATCCGGTTCTTTCGCCCTTGCTATCGAACTTCTTGATCACCATCGAAACGATTGGCAATCCCAGATACAGTGCCAGCATCATGGGCAGGTACCAGAGAGCGCTGCCGGTGTCGCCGATGAAAAGCGCGGTCTTTATCATCCTGTGGGCGTCTACCGGGAATCCTCCGCCCGGATAGCTTATCGCTGGAATGTTGGAGAACACGAACCACAGGAAGTTCCAGCACTCGAACGCCACGAACAGCGGGAGCAGGTTTCTCTTGAAGAACTTCTTGCGGTACTCGGGGCTGTCGTATGGTCTATCCACCATGAGGTAGCCGCTAAGGATAACGAAGAGGGGCACGCCTAGGTTTCCAAGCATCTGGGTTGTTGCCAGAGCCAGAGCCGATGTCTGGGGGTTTATGAAGAAGCTGCGCGTGTGCACCAACAGCACGAGAAATATTGCTACAACCCTTACCAGGTCGAGCGACAAGCGACGTTCCTTCGCCATTTTGGGCATACCTACCTTGTTGGATGTATTTCAGACAGATTTAACGATATGACGCAAAAAACGACTATATCATCTGTTTGCCCACTGTTTTGGAACGCGGCAGATATATGGATACTTTGGTAGACACGTTGTGGGACAAGCGGCGCGTGGCCAGCCAACGCGCTAGGCGGCGGCCATCGCCAGAAGGTCGTCTGCCGTACGGCTCATCTGCTGCTCTCTCGTGATGGTTGGGGTTCCGTCCCCATCCTGCATTCCGTAATCGCCGAAATACGAGTGACACCCGCCCACGATCACATCTTCTTCTGCCTGGGGGATGTTGGGCTTATCTTTCTCGTACGACTGCATATTCAGCACTCCGTCGCAAGACCCATATACGGAGACCACTTGCAGCTCCGTGCCGCTCAAATCCTCTGTGGAATATGCGGCGCAAAGGAGCAATCCCTCGATGTCTCCGGAATGATCGCTTGCGTATTGGGCGGCCATCGCGCCTCCAAGTGAGTGTCCTCCGATATACCAGTGGCCAATCTGCGGGAACTGGGCTTCTATGCCGTCTGCTGCGTTTATATCGAAAACCGCGAGGTTGAATGGAAACCTCACGAGAACAACGGTGAACCCCCTTTCTGCAAACTCGCGCATGAGCGGGGCATATGCTGCTTGGTCGACCTTCCCTCCCGGATAGAAGATGACACCGCACTGCATGGCGTCGGGAGAGAATTTAGAAGCTTCGTTGGCCAGTCCATCAGTTGCCGATGCGGTTTCTGCTTGCGGATCACTTGTTGGCGAGGCATCTGCACCCGATGTGGTGGCATCGTATGAGGAGGCGTCTGCTCCGACAGTTCCATCTCCTGTGTTGGAGTCAACTAGCGCCGGGCCAGGCTGGAACACGTAATAGCCGTTTTCCATCTGCGTCACGGTTACATAATCATCGCTTTCGAGCGCAAGCAGGGCATCGTCGCTCGCTGGATAGGAGGTGTTGAGATAGACAGAGCCGCCCGCCACAATCACAGCCAGTATCACGACTATCACGGTAATGACCCTGCGCTTGCGCTTTGGGTGCCTCTTCTTATCGGCTCTTTCGTTTGAAATATCCACGTCTGCCTCGATGCTGTCTCGTGCGTTAAAAAACCAGTTTGTTCATTTTACATAATCGCTGACGCTGTATGGTCCGACGCCGCATAGACTTAATTATCAGGATAATTAAAGCGGAGGATAGACGTTGGCGGCAAAGCGGAAGATCAGCTCAGGTAAGGAGAACGTGCGGCACGATGGTACAGACGAAGCTGGCAAAGTTACGATTTGGAGCGGGGCGTTCATAGCTCTGCTTGCCGTCAATTTTCTACAGGCTATGGGCCAGACCATAGCAATCACGCTGCTCCCTCTCTATGCAAGGAG
>CADBOM010000249.1 GCA_902796325.1 uncultured Coriobacteriaceae bacterium | reverse complement strand
TGCCAGCACGGAAATCCAGTGCGCCAACTGCGGCGAGGACATCACCGACCTCATCTACGTGCACCCGGTTTACTGCCATTTCTCGGAACTCATCTGCGCATATCCATGCGGCCGAAAGGACACCAAGAAGACCGAGCTGTCCATCCCGTGCATCTCCAACACCCCTATAGAAACCAGCAGGCTCACCATGAAGAAGATGGGCAAGCTGGTGGAGGAGGGCGATCGAAAATGAGGCCGGATACAGACAAGCTCCATCTCGGCAGCGCGGTAAAGCTCCCCGATGGCAGGTTTGGCCGCGTGGACGATTTCATCGGAAGCAAGAAAGTGGCCGTTAACATATGCGACGACCATGGGATGATGTCCCAGAAAGGTGTGTTCGCACGAGACCAACTTCGGGTCATTCCTCCGAAGGTCATCTCCGTGCAGGAGCTGCGTTCGTTTGCCAGGTTCGAGTTGGGGCCAGACGACATCTTCGAAGACGACGGCACGACGGATGGCTGGCGCCTGCCAGACGAAACCTGCGTGCTGGGCCTGGATGATGCCGAGGCTTGCGTCCGGAATCTCAAGGCTGCAAACGTTACGGCCGAGGATTTCTTCGCATGGCTATCGGGCATGAGCTGGGAGCTCTACGATGCGTATGTTTTCCGCGGATGCGAGGATGGCGAGTGGACCTACCGCGACCTCAACGTACCGCCTGCAACGGAATCGGATTTCATGTGGGCGCTCTACCTATGCTTCAACAAGACCGCCTACTACTATTTCGAGGATCATCTCGGCGGAGACGATACCGGGTTCATGGACTTCGACCTCATGCTTGAAGACATCGGGAGGTTCCGTGCCGGAGATGCTGGCTCGGTTAAGCCCTACCTGTGGTCGATTGCCACGAAAGGCGAGTTCATATCCAATATCCGGGAATCGGAAATCGCCAAGATGGATGAAGATCAGAAATCCGAATATCGCGAGGTTTTGGAGGACCTTTGCGAGCAGGACGATTTGGATGCCCTTAAGACGCGGGCCTATGCCACATACGGTGACGACAACCAGGCCTATCCGAACGACTGGGAGGATTCCCGCGACAGGCTCTTGGCTCTCATGGACAATCCCGATGTGTCAGACAAGGACAAGGGTATATATGCCAACAGCCTGGGTTACATCAACTACTACGGATATTGTGGTCAGGTGAATTACGAAGCTGCCTACAAGTATTTCAGCCTTGGGTTGCATGCCGCTGGCTTATATGAGTCGGCTTACAAGCTGGCCGACATGTATCTGGATGGCAAGGGCGTGGCAAAAAGCGAGCTTGCCGCATATCACTTGGTGAGCTGGTGCTATGAAAACTGCTTGAAGGATTTCTGCATAGGCGGATTTCAAGAAGTTGGTTGCAAGTTCGCCGATGCCGCTTTGCGTCTTGCTCGATTCTACAGGGACGGCGTAGTGGTGGATAAGAACGAGGGAATGGCCTATGCCCTTCTCACCCAAGCCTCTTATGCCATGGAATGCCGAGCCAGGGCTGGCGGTTACATGGGGGACGAGAATGTGTCGGCCCGCATAGAGAAGGAGCTGGACCAGATCAGGGAAAAGGTTGGCGATGCCGAGGCGGCGCGATGGACTTCGGAGGACCGTCCATACGAGATAAGCCAGACTTTTGGCAACGGCCACGAGGTGTATCTAACCCTGGAGCGCAAGAAGAAGTTCGTGAAGATAACCGCAGAGGTCGAAACCAAGGGCATCGTGTACGAGCGTGGAGACAAGATGTTCCCTCCGGAGTGCCCGCCCGAGCCGTTGCCGCAGGCTCTTATAACTTCACCTAGGTACCATTTCTGCGAACTCAGACCAGAGGTTTTGGAGCGGGCATATGGCGATGTCAAGGTAAGGTTGTTCGATAAATCCCTGCAAAAGGAATATAAGAAGAGAGGTGCGGTGTCGTTCCATGCCGACGACATGCATGCAAACGTTTACAACCTCAACTTCAGGCGCTCGACGGCGAAGGCAAACGGAGGAGACGCGTCTAACGTGGGCAAGGCTTCTGGTGGTAAATCCTCTGGTGCAAAGGAAGAGAAGGCCGGGACGTCGTGCGTTGTCCAATTCATGAACGGCAGCAAGATAGTTGCCGAGCTCGAAGCGCGCGAATTCCGCTTCGAGGTTAACTGGTACGGCAACCCCAAAGAGCAGGGTGAGCAATACAAGGCCCATACGTTTGCCAAGGTGACGTTTGCACCGGGTGATCGCGAATACGACTTCCTCTGCGACGACGTGGATATCCACGAAGGTGACCATGCAATAGTGGAGACCCAGCATGGTGAAGCCGAGGTGGAGGTTGTTGGGTTGTTCCGATCCACTATGGACAAAATGCCGCTTGCACCTGAGAGCTACAAAGAGATTGTCCGAAGAGTCTAGGCTCACCAGACACAGGAAGGTCCCAACCCATGCTTTCGATCAG
>CADBOM010000248.1 GCA_902796325.1 uncultured Coriobacteriaceae bacterium | reverse complement strand
GCGCAGCTACTGGAACTGGGTGGCAACGTTCTCGATCTGGAACCTCGTGACCCTGGACGACAAGTCATTTGAGGCCTTCAGGGCAGAGTTCGTTGACAGGATCTTGCCGCAGATGCCCATGGACGATCCGGATTACTACTACGAGTACTACGATTGGGAGGCTGTGAAGTCCACTGCCAGGTCGAGGTACGACATATACAGCGACCTTGTGTGGAAGCAGGAGGACGACCTTGCAACGCATAGGGAGCTTTGGAAAACGCAATCCGAGCTCGACGGCCTCAATCGCGACATAAGCGAGAGGTCCGAGAGGCTTGGGAGGGAGATAGAAGCTGCACGCGCAGAACTCAAGCAGGCCGAAGCCGATAGGGGTGCCGCCGAAAGCGACCTCAGGGATCTTATGAACTCCAAGACCTATCGAGCAGGCAAGGTGATTGCCGCGCCGCTGAATGCCGTGAGGAAGCTCAAGCATTAGGACGCGGAGATGCTGGGGATAAAAGGCCTATAAATCATGGTCATCGGTCGATTATCTTATTTGTTGTGTTCAATGCATGTTTTATGAACGATAATGTGAGTTCCTAAATTAGAGATGGAATACCATCTTGTCGTATAGTGAATCATGGGGGTGGAAAACCCTACGATTGTAACCTTATGGAGAGGTTGTTAAGAAGCTGCATGAATCCTCAAGACATAAAAGAAATTCTGTACACGAAGGAAGATCTTGACGAGACGGTTAGCCGCATGGCTGCCCAGATCAACGAGAACTACAAGGGCAAGAAGCTTGTAGTGGTAACAATTCTAAAGGGCGCTTGCATATTCATGTGCGACCTTGTGAGGAAGCTGGATCTAGATGTCGAGATGGATTTCATGATCGTCTCCAGCTACGGCTCCCAGGCAAAGTCTTCCGGAGTGGTGAGGATAGTCAAGGACCTGGACCAGGACATCACGGGCAAGGACGTTCTGATCGTAGAGGACATCATCGATACTGGCCTCACTCTCAAGTATCTGGTTAAGAACCTAAAATCGCGCAATCCTGCATCGGTGCATGTAGCAGCGCTTCTTTTGAAGGATCTTGGAAACCAGCTCCAGCCCAAGTATTTGGGCAAGGTTTGCCCCAACGAGTTCGTGGTGGGGTACGGTCTCGACTACGACGAGAGATACAGGAACCTGCCATATATTGGAATTTTGGACGAGAAGGTTTATTCGCAAGACCAGGATGCTGAAGAATAGCAACCGGTCGGTTTGATAGAGCATGGAGTTGAAAATTGGACAAGAATAAAACAAACAGGTCGCGGATCATATACACCGTGTTGCTGATCGTGTTCATCGGCGTCCTGATGTTCCAGTTCTACAGCCTAAACCAGCCTCAAAGCGACACGATGAGCACCAGCGACTTCGTGGCGACGGTCGAGGGCGGCAGGGCCGTCAGCGTTACCTATAACGCGTCGACTGGAGACATTACCGGAACCTACAGGCCGGCCGGATCCACGGATACCGCGACGCCCCTCAATTTCTCATCAACATATGTTGGTGACGAGTCGATAAACAACCTCATGGCATCGCATCCGGAGGTGCAGTTCACGGTTGCGGTGAACAACAACGCCATTTGGATAACGATACTCACAACGATCGTCCCGCTTATCCTCATCATCGTGATCTTCTGGTTCTTCATGAGCCAGATGCAAGGTGCCAACAACAAGCAGATGCAGTTTGGCAAAACCAAGGCCAAGAAGGCTATCGAAGAGAGGCCCAAGGTCAAGTTCTCCGACGTTGCCGGAATTGACGAGGCGGTGCAGGAACTGCAGGAAATCAAGGACTTCCTTGCCAACCCGCAGAAGTACAAGCGCATGGGAGCCAAGATTCCCCATGGCGTGCTTCTGGTTGGCCCTCCGGGAACTGGTAAGACGCTCCTTGCCAAGGCAGTTGCAGGCGAGGCTGGTGTCCCGTTCTTCTCGATTTCGGGTTCCGACTTCGTGGAGATGTTCGTGGGCGTGGGTGCATCCCGTGTGCGCGACCTCTTCGATCAGGCAAAGCAATCGTCGCCTTCGATTATCTTCATTGACGAGATCGATGCAGTTGGACGTCAGCGCGGCGCCGGTCTTGGCGGAGGCCATGACGAGCGCGAGCAAACGCTCAACCAGCTGCTTGTAGAGATGGACGGATTCGAGGACCATCAGTCTGTCATTCTCATCGCTGCAACCAACCGCGTTGATATTCTCGACCCTGCACTTCTGCGTCCCGGACGTTTCGACCGTCAGGTTGTCGTGGACAGGCCAGACGTCAAGGGCCGCGAGCAAATTCTGAAGGTTCACTCTAGAGGAAAGCCACTGGCATCCAACATCGATCTTTCGAGGATGGCCCAGCTCACCTCTGGATTTACCGGTGCAGACCTCGCCAACCTCATGAATGAGGCGGCTCTTCTGGCTGCAAGGCGTGGACGCAACACCATCACCAACAGTGAGCTCATGGAGGCTATGGAGAGGGTGGTTGCTGGTCCCGAGCGCAAGACCAGGATCATCACCGATGCAGAGAAGAAGACCATCGCTTACCACGAGTCTGGTCACGCTCTTGTGGGGCACCTGCTAAAGCACGCAGACCCAATTCACAAGATTTCGATCATCGCCCGAGGACAGGCACTTGGTTACACGCTGTCTATTCCCGAGGAAGACCACTTCCTGCAAACCAAGAGCCAGATGATCGACGATCTGGCAATGTTCCTTGGCGGCCGCGTAGCCGAGGAGGTTGGCATCGGCGACATCACGACTGGTGCCAGCAACGACCTGGAGAGGGCCACGAAGATGGCCAAGCAGATGGTTACCCGCTATGGAATGACCGATGCTCTTGGACACCAGGTTTACGGCGAGGCAAATCACGAGGTGTTCCTCGGAAGAGATTATGGTGCTACCCCCGACTACTCGGAGGAAACTGCCAGCAAGATCGACGCCGAGGTAACAAGGCTCATGCGCCAGGCTCACGATGTTGCCTACAAGCTCCTTACCGAGAACAGGCAGCAGCTGGACCTAATGGCCTCCGTTCTTCTCGAGCGCGAGACCGTGGAAGGCGAGGCCGTGGTTGCCCTTCTCGACAACAAGTGGGACGAGTATCTTGCCCACGAGGACGAGCTCATAGCCAAGAACAAGGAAGCCGAGTCTCACGTTGCCAATGCCAGCATCTCGGGACGTGGCTCTCAGAATGTTCGCAAGTCGCCGCGCGAGCGCCGCGCCGAGGAGGAGGCCCGCAAGATTCGCGAGCAGAACAACGCTTACGAACCCTTTGCGCCGCCATCGGATGGCAAGCCGGTTGACAGCGGCGACAATGGTGACGCCAATGCCAGCGCCGACAACGGCGTGGTGGCTGGATCGGATCAGTCGGTTTCGGATCAGCCAACTGTGGACGGAAGCGTTTTGGAGGATCATCCAACCATCGATGATTCCGATAAGAGCAACGATTAACAGCGAAAGTGGGAGCGATCTATAAATGGACCAGATGGATCACGAGAAAATCGAAGCAGCAGTTAGGATGATCCTCGAGGCAATCGGAGAGGATCCCGACAGGGAGGGCCTTCAGAAGACCCCAGCCCGTGTTGCCCGCATGTATGAGGAGATATTCGCTGGGATGAACCAGGATCCCAAGCAGTTCTTCGAGACCATGTTCGACGAGAATCATCAGGAAATGGTACTTGTGAAGGACATCCCGCTGTACTCGGTGTGCGAGCATCACCTCGTGCCGTTCTTCGGCAAGGCCTTCGTGGCATATATTCCGGGTGCCTCGGGCAAGGTTTGCGGACTTTCCAAGATTGCCAGGCTCGTCGACTGCTACGCCAAGAGGCCGCAGGTTCAGGAGAGGCTCACCTCTCAGATTGCCGATACCCTCATGGAAGTGCTTGAGGCAAGCGGCGTCATGGTTATCATCGAGTGCGAGCACATGTGCATGTCGATGAGGGGCATCAAGAAGCCGGGAACCCACACCACCACGAGTGCGGTGCGCGGAACCTTCAAAACGAATTCGATCACGCGTGCAGAGGCAATGCAGCACATCTATGGTCAAAGGTTGGTGTAATTGACAATGGGAACAGAGCACTTCACTCTTCCGAGCGCACCGGTTTGGAATCTCGGATCGAGGAAGCTAGTGCTCAGCCGTCCATATGTGATGGGCGTGCTGAATGTAACCCCAGATTCGTTTTCCGATGGCGGTATGCACAATGAGATGCATGCCGCCATCGATTTTGCGATGGGTTTGGTGGAAGCCGGTGCAGATATCATCGATGTTGGTGGAGAATCAACCCGTCCGGGATGCGATCCGGTAGCCGTGGAAGAGGAGATGGCCAGGGTTCTTCCGGTGGTTTCCGAGCTGGCACGGCGAGGGGTCATCGTTTCCATCGACACGTATCACCCGGTTGTGGCCCAGGCTTGCCTCGATGCCGGGGCAACCATCCTAAACGACATCTCTGGATTCTCGGACCCGATGATGGTGGAAGTTGCCGCTGGGTGCGACGCGGGAGTCATCACCATGCACATGGCCGGCAAGCCAAAGGACATGCAGGCAGATCCCCGCTATGACGATGCTGTGGCAGAGATTCACGAGTACCTGATTAATTCTGCCCGCAACCTTGAGGCGCATGGCGTTGCACGTGACAGAATTTGCATCGATCCAGGTCCTGGGTTTGGAAAGAACAACCTGCACAACCTGCAACTGATTGCCGGAATGAGCAGCTTTGCAAGTGCCGGGTACCCAGTGCTTGCAGCATTCTCCCGCAAGGGCACGCTTGGCAAGATTACCGGCATTCAGATTGCTGCCGACAGGGTCATCCCATCCGAAACCGCTGCGGTTCTGTCCTATTGCGGCGGAGCCAGCATCGTGAGGGTCCACGACGTGGAGCAGACGGTGCAGGCGCTGCAGGTAGCGGCAAATGCCTCGTATGCTGCGCATGCTGCGGGTTTGAGTGGGAATCTCGCAACACTGCTGCCGGGCAAGCGCGCAATCGTGGCGCTTGGATCCAACATGGGAGACCCAGTGGCAAACCTTGTGGAGGCCACCAAATCCCTCGACAAGATTCCCCATACGCGCCTCATAGCCTCCAGCTCCATCTACCAAAGCGAGCCTGCGTATTACGACGATCAGGACAAGTTCGCAAATTCGGTTGCCTGGGTGCAGACCGAGCTTGAGCCGAATGAGCTTTTGGATGAGCTGTTCAAGATCGAGAACGAATTCCATCGCAAGCGCGTTATTGCAAATGGCCCCAGGACTCTCGACCTTGATGTATTGGATTACGAGGGCCAGACGAGCGACGACCCGCATTTGATAATGCCGCATCCAAGGATTATGGAGCGGGACTTCACCGTTACACCTCTGCTCGAGTTGGAGCAGGTCATGATTGAGTCGTACGGCCGTTACGTGAGCCCGTCGATTATCGGCGAGCTTGGCAATAACGAGCAAGGCGATGCAGCTTACGGTGGCTTCAAGCTGGCCGATGGGCGCAGGGTTGTACGCGATCAGATCGAGTACGGAAAGATCGTTGGCAAGCTGCTGGACCGCTCAAAGTTCTAGAGACGATTGAACGGACGAAGCGGCCGAACGGACGAAACAGTTGAACAGGCCAAAGCAACCGAACGGCCAAAGCAACCGAAGCAGAACCGCGATACAGTTGTTTGGGAGATAGTTACAGATGGTTAGAGATGTTCTGGAAATCGCCCCTGGCGTGAAGATGCTCCATGGGGTGGAGAACGAGTGCAACATATACCTCGTGGAGGGAAGCCGCCGTGCTCTGATCATCGATACCGGGCTGGGCACCGTCGACCTCAAGCCAGATGTCGAGGCGGTCACTAACCTCCCATACGATGTCGTGGCAACACATGGACATGCCGACCACGCTGGCGGCAATATGTTCTTTCCCAAGGTTTACATGAGCGCCGATGCTGCAGAAGATGCCGACGCTTTCCTAGATACCGGCAAGATCCTGATGGGCGAGGGGCCTTGGAGCGTTGCCAAAGAATATGCCGCAGCCCACACATACGAGAAGGTTTTCGTGGACGATGGCCATTGCTTCGATCTTGGCGGCAAGACGGTCGAGGTTGTGAGCTGCCCCGGGCATGCCAAGGGCTGCATCTCGCTTATCGACCACGAGGACAGGATCCTCTTCTGCGGCGACTGCATGGTGAAGGTCATGGACATCCTCATGGTTACGGATTCGTCGCTCACCATTGTGGAGTTCCTCGACAGCATCGAAAAGCTGCTTGCACATTCGGATGAGTTCGACAGCATTTGGACCGGGCACGACATGCAAGCCCTTCCGGTATCGTTTTTAAGCGACGTAGCTGAATGCGCTAGGGGTATCGTGTCGGGCGAACGTATGGGGGAGAGCGCCAAGCTGCCATGGGTGTTCGGCGACGATGCCTATGCGCCCCGCGCTACGTATGGTCAGGCTGCAATTGTGTATCTGCCTGAGAAGATTCGATAGGCAAGCATGCAAAATCACAAAAAAGATGGCCGCGTCCTATGACGGATGCGGCCATCTTGTTTACGGCTAGTCGCGACTCATTGCTGCGGGCTGCAGCCGTGGTCTGTAGACGGTGCTGGCAGTGCTGCCATCGCTTCTGCTACAGCTGGTTTTCAGTTCTGCTTATGATGTCGTTTTGCTGGTCTCGGCTAAGTTCCACGAAGTATGCCGAATATCCAGCAATCCGAACCACCAGATTGCGGTACTTCTCCGGATTCTCCTGAGCGGCTTTCATCTCCTCGGTCGAAACCACGTTGTACTGAACCTCCAAGCCTCCGTCATCCAGATATGTCTTGGTAAGGTCTCGAAGCTTCGCTATTCCGTCCTCGCGCGTAAGTGCGGATGGATGGATTCTAATGTTTAGGGCCATGCCATCCATGAACTTCTTGTGGTCATAACGGTTGGCCGACTTAAGCACTGCCGTCGGACCGTTGAAGTCGTGGGATTGCACGGGGGACGCCCCATCGGCAATTGGCTCGCCAAACTTGCGTCCGTCGGGGGTTGCCCATGTAACGTAACCTTGCGCCACGTGGTCGGAAGCCCCGTAAAGCCCCGCGCGGAACTTCTTGGCTCTCTTGGAATAGATGTGCTTGCAGGTGTCATGATAGGCATTGGTCACCCAATCCATCATTTCATCGGCATAGGGGTCGTCGTTCCCGAAGTGGGGAACCTCCCTCACTATGCGCGCTCTAAGCTCCTCGTAGCCTTCCCAGTTGGCCATCACCGCGTTGTAGAGCTCCCGAG
>CADBOM010000247.1 GCA_902796325.1 uncultured Coriobacteriaceae bacterium | reverse complement strand
GCGACGCTTGCAGCACCCGTGCAGCGTCTAATCCATCTCCAAGATCTTCTGCTTGAGTTCCCTGTACCTGTCGGTTTGCTCGTATATGGCCTGGTTTTCCCTGAAATCGAATCCGAACGAGCCCCTCGTTAATGTGATGTTGGGGGGCATCTGGATTCTCTTGAACACAGATATGCGCATTTGCCTCAGTACCCATTCGAGGTCATCGATAAATGCCTTGGGGTCGTCCAGCCCGTAGAACTCAATCCACTTGCCCACCTGGGTGCTGGCAAGCTTGTCGGCTAGGTACTGCTCCATAACTCCAAGTGTGGTGTATCCGGGGTAGTCGGTTAGCCTGTCCACAAGCCAGTCGTGGTAGAACCACTTCATGGGATCTTTCTGGGCATCTTTGAGCTCGGCCGATGGCATGGTCTCCCAAACGTAACCGTCTTCCGTCATGTTGGGGATGAGGTTGTTGGGTACGACTTCCTGCTCGTAGTGCTCGTTTATCTGTCTCGCAACGTCGAACAGCCTCACCTTGGTAAGGTCGCCGATGGGGGAGATGGCCCCGATGGAGTCGCCGTATAGGGTGGCGTATCCCATCATTATCTCCACCTTGTTGCCGTTGTTCATGATCACTCCGCCCTCTACCTGAGCGAAGGTCGAGAGAACGTGGCCACGAATTCTGGCCTGGATGTTCTCCTGGGCAAGGCCGCTTATGCTCTCGGGATCGTACCCATAGATTCCCAGCACGTCATTGCTGGCTTCTACGAGCTTCTCGATGCTGCCGTTCACCAGCCTTATCCCCAGCTTTTGAGCCAGATTGTAGGCATTTGCCTTGGTGGCATCGCTGTTGTACTTGGTTGCCAGGTTGTACCCAACTATCCTCGACTTATCCTGCAGCGCCATGTCCAGAAGGCATGCGTTTACAGAGCTATCGATTCCTCCAGAGAGACCGATGATCCATTTGGGTTTGAAGGGGAATATCTGCTGGTCGAACCTCCGGAGAGTCTTCACTATGGCTTCGAGGGTTTTGTGCTCGGGCTGCGGCTGCATCACGGTTTCACGCACGAGGCTCACAACCTCGAGATCCTGCTCGAAGTCATCCCTGCATCTGGCCAGGATCTGGCCTTGCGGTCCATATACCGTCGACCCTCCGTCGAATGCCATCACGTTCTTGCCGGTGTTTTGCATTCCAACGGTGTTCACGTAAACCAGGGGAACGATGCGGCCGATTTCCCTTACATGCTCCATCACGCGCTTGGTTCTGCCCTCGTCCTTGAAGGATGTCCAGGGCGAGGCGCTGATGTTCACTATAAAATCGCATCCGGATTTAACGTAATGCGCCGTCTGGTCGTACGAGTAATCGCCCGACCATAGGTCCTCGCATATCTCGAGCCCCATGCTGTAGCTCTCCCCGTCAATCTCGAACACGAAGGGAGCGCAATATGCACTCTCGAAGTCGAGGTCTTGGTGATACCCGTGGTCTTCCAAGGCCGAGGTGAAGTATCTGTCGTCGTCGAACATGCGGTAGTTTGGTTGCAGCGCCTTTATATATTTGCCGGGAACGGCATCTCCAGATCTTGTGACCCATTTTCCATCCATTGCGAAAAACGCCATGTTGTAGCGGTCGCGACGGCCATCCTTGCCAGAATGGCTTGGGGAGAGGTATTCGCGTCCAACGTTTCCGAAGACGATTCCTATTCCCTGCGACAGCTCGAGCACCTTCTCGTTGTATGAGGCCAGGTAGTCAACGAAGCCCTCGTCGGTCCATTTGTCGGCCAGAAGGTAACCGCCGATGCACATTTCGGGGAACACGATGATGTGGGCTCCCATGCCCTTTGCCTGCTCGACCATCTTGCATATGGTTTCGAAGTTCTTGCTAGGCTGACCGGGGATTATGTCCATTTGGCCTATGGCAATCTTCAGCTTGGAAATGTCGCCCATGAGTGTCCTTCCAAAAAGACCGTTCGTTGCCGTGCGTAATGAGCTCCGGAATCAGGGCGCGCATGCATGCATCAACAACTCTAACAGTGTCAAATGCTAGCTTAATTCTTGTCCTGCCGCGCCCGATTTCGGCGTTGTTAATTTTCTTGTCCGGAAGATGTCGTATTGTGTTCGATGCGGACAGAAAAGTCATGCCATGGCCAAAACACGCGAAGGAGCGTTGCGTATGAAACTTCTCATTGCTTCCGATATTCATGGTGCCGCCAAATGGTGCGGCAAGCTTATGGACGAGATAGATTCGCAGCAACCAGACAAGGTGATATTGCTCGGAGACCTTCTTTACCATGGTCCGCGGAATAACGTCCCGGAAGACTACGCGCCAAAAGACGTTATCGCCATGCTCAGCTCCATTAAAGACAGCGTCATAGCAGTGCGAGGGAATTGCGAGGCCGAGGTGGACCAGATGGTCTTGGAGTTTCCGTGCATGTCGGATTATGCGGTTGTTCTCGATACATGTGGGGCCAGCTGCGGAAATGGGGCACATGGCGTGCGCGAGCTCTTCTGCACGCATGGGCACAAGTTTGGTCCTGGCAACATTCCGAATATCCCAGATGGCAGCGCACTGGTATACGGTCACACTCACGTGAAGGTCGATGGCCCAAACGAAGACCACCCCGGGATCTGGATGTTCAACCCTGGTAGCGTGGGAATTCCAAAAGACAGCACCCATAGCTGTGGCATTTACCGGGATGGCGTGTTCGAGCACATCGTTTTGGAGTAGCGCGTTTGCGTAATTGTCGTGTTCCCCGTGTGCAATTTTTCATTGACGTTTCGGCGACAAATTAATATTATGAGATTTGTGAGAAACATCGGTTCCTTGACAAGCGAATACGCCTGAGTTCTGCGAGCAACCTCGCAGCTAAGAGAGAACCGGGTGAGAATCCCGGACGGTACCGCCGCTGTAAGCAGCCAAGGCCGCATTCAATAACGTCACTGGGAAACTGGGAAGGCATGAGTGCGACCGATTGGGCAAAGCCCATGAAGGCTCGAAGTCAGAAGACCTGCTCAGGAAGGTTTTTGATGGTTGTAACGAGCTATTGCACCATTGAAGCCGGTAGCATAAGCCACTGCCGGTAGCGCGATCGAGCACAAATACGGGTGCAATCGAGTCTTTGATTCGGTTGCATTTTTTATTTTCGACGCGCGGGCGGATCCACAGTCCCGCCTATCAACTGCAAATTCAAGGTACCGGAATTCACACTTGATGGTGTGGCCGGACACTCGGCAACCGAAGCTCCCCAGGGTTAAAGAAATCCGACAATCCTCGCTCTGGATGCTTTCGATTTAACCATTTGGCGCAAGCAGTCACTACTCCCTAGAAGGCTTGCGTGCAAGATAATAATTTTTCGCACCATCATTTCACCGTTACCAAGCTAGAACCCGAGATGCAACTCGGTGGAGGCGATAACTACCCCGATCGCCCCAATAAAACGACAACCCAGTATTCGGACATGCTCCGATGTTTTCTCAAAAGACAGGAACCCGAAAGGGGTTCCAAAATAAAGCCGCGCACCTCCTACCCCGCCGGGCGCAAAGCCCTGGCAAGCGCGGCGAGCAACAGGCAGGGGGATTTACCCCACCCCCTGCCTGTTTTTTATTACACGCTGAAATAAAATGGCTAAATCAACAAAAGCCGAGGAAGTTCGATTTTCATTCTCATTTCATACCAGAGGAGATGTTGATTTCACGATGGATCTAGAGAACATAAACGATTCCATAGAGGATTTCGATCAAAAGGCTGCGGATAAGGCAAAGGCCAACTGGGATTCCATAGCGAAGCCGCTTGGGAGCCTGGGCGTTCTCGAAGAAGATCTGATTAGGATCGCGGGCCTTACCGGGTCAGATAACGTAAAGATCGATAAGCGCGGCGTAGTTGTCATGTGCGCGGATAACGGTGTGGTGGAGGAAGGTGTAACGCAGTCCGGGCAAGATGTAACGGCTGTGGTTGCTGGAAACATCGTTCATCACGACACCTCGGTGTGCAGGATGGCAATCGTTGCAAACGCCGACACCTTCCCGGTGAACCTCGGGATGGTCTATCCTGCCGAGGGAGTGATTGACCGTCAGATTGCACCGCAGACTGCAAACTTCACCAAGGGGCCTGCCATGACTGTCGATCAGGCGGAGCAAGCGATACAAACCGGCATCGACATGGTTCGCGACCTCAAGGACAAGGGCTACCAGCTGCTGGCTACCGGAGAGATGGGAATCGGCAACACAACCACTTCGAGTGCGCTGTCAACGGTTCTGCTCGGACTTCCAGTCGAGGATGTTACAGGCAGGGGCTCGGGACTTTCAGACCAGGGCCTTCGCAACAAGGTTGCCGCCATCAAGAAGGGAATCGAGGTTAACAAGCCAAATCCCGACGACGCTTTCGATTGCCTGAGAAAACTCGGCGGGTTCGACATAGCGGCAATGGCCGGCATGTTCATCGGTGGTGCAATCTACAGAGTTCCGATTCTGATCGACGGATTCATCTCGTCCATCTCGGCATATGTTGCCTACAGGATGTGCCCCAAGTCCAGGGTTGCGATGTTCGCAAGCCACGTATCGTCCGAGCCTGCAGCCCATATGCTCCTCGAGCACATGGATCTTAAACCGCTGATTTGCGCGGAGATGCGCCTTGGAGAGGGAACCGGAGCGGTTTGCGCCATGCCTCTTCTCGATATGGCGCTTTCGGTCTATAACGAGATGGTTACGTTCGAGGACATCAACATCGAGGCCTACACCCCGCAGGGTGGAGAGGATGCGTAAATGGATTTCCTGCTTACCGGAGGCGCAGCGTGCGGCAAGAGCACATATGCAGAAAAGCTGGTGCTGGGCTTTCCAAAGCCCAGGTTCTATGTTGCTGCAATGCGCCCATATGGTGAGGAGAGCTTCATCAGGATCAAGCGCCACAGGAAGATGCGCGCCGAGAAGGGCTTCGAGACCATCGAGAAGCAAACCGATGTTGACGAGATAGAACTGCCGCCGCACTCCACAGTGCTACTCGAGTGCATATGCAACCTGGTTGACAACGTGATGTTCGACGACCAGGGGAACATGTACGACGTAACGGACAGGATAATCTCCGAGGTTCTCACGCTTAAATCGCGCGCCGAGAACCTCATAGTCGTTACCAACGATGTGGGATCGGAGTATTCGGACTACAGCGCTGGCGTTAAGGCGTACGTGCAGGCTATAGGCGACATCAATATTGCGCTGGCTCAATCGTTCGAGAACGTGTACGAGCTCGTATGCGGAATTCCCGTGGTCTTAAAGGGAGAGCTTAGATGACCGTAATCAGATCGATAGTCATGTCCTTTGCCATGTTTTCCACCATACCTATGCCCCATATAGAGTGGAACGATAAGAGCATGCGGTATTCGCTGGCCACGTTCCCACTCGTTGGAGTTGTGATAGCGCTGCTGCTGTGGGCATGGACCGCAATAAGCTCCTATTTTGGCTTTGGGCAAATGATATATGCGCTGGGACTTCTGCTAATTCCGCTTCTAATAACGGGTGGAATTCACATCGACGGCTTTGCCGACACCACCGATGCCCTGGCCAGCCATGCGGAGGCCGAGAAAAAGCGCCAGATCCTTAAGGATTCCCACATAGGCGCATTCGCCGGCATTGGAATCGCAGCGTACCTGATATCGTATTTCGCCATTGCCACCGAGCTGGTTCCAAGCACATATACCACGCTGTGCATATGCCTGGCACCGGTTTTAAGCCGCACCATGAGCGGAATCGTGAGCATCACATTCCCGGGCAATTCTGCCCAAGGGCTGCTGCATACCTTCAGGGATGCCACGGGCAAGAAGGGGGCTTTGGTGGCGCTTGCCATCATCTTCGCGGGATGCATGGTATATGCGTTCGTGGCGATATCGTGGATGGTTGGGCTTGGACTTATCGTGGCTATAGTGTTGGTGTCCACCTACCTCTACTTCATGTCTCGCCGTCAGTTTGGTGGTATGAGCGGGGATCTTGCCGGGTTTTACCTTCAGATTCTCGAAATCGTGTTCCTGATCGTGTTCGTTATATTCGAAAGGTTGGTGTAGCCGGTGATACTGGTTATTGGTGGAGCTGCTTCGGGCAAGCTCGACTATGTGAAGTCGCTGGGCTATTCGGATTCGAGCATATCCGATGGATTCATAGGCGAGGAGCCGGTGGTTTACAACCTTCAGGCTCTCGTGGCAAAGGACCCCGAGAAGGCTCCCGGCTACTATGACGAGCTGGTTGGCAAGGAAATCGTAATCTGCGATGAGGTTGGCAGCGGAATTATCCCGGCAACCCGCGAGATGAGAGATGCTCGCGAGGCAACCGGCAGGCTGTGCAATCGCTTGGCTATCTCCGCCGATTCTGTGATAAGGCTAGTGAGCGGAATACCGGTTAAGATCAAATAGAGGCCCAATCCAAACGGGCGCTTGCAGATTCAAACAGGGTTTGAATCTGAGATTTCTGAAACCTTTCATATTCTTTTCAGATTCGGTCTATAACATCTTATCGAAGCTGAAAAGATGCGCGAAGGGACACGACCAATGAACGTACTTGTTGTCGAAGATGAGAAAAGGCTGGCTGCTGCGCTCAAACAGATTCTCGAGCAAGCCGGATATCACGCAGATGCCGTCTACGATGGCGCCACGGGCTTGGATTATGCCGAGTCCGGAATGTACGACGTCGTGGTTCTTGACGTCATGCTCCCGAGGATGGACGGATTCGAGGTAGTTCGCCGTTTGAGGCAGGCAAACGTATCCACGCCCGTTCTGTTCCTAACGGCAAGGTCTCAGCTTGCCGACAAGGTAACCGGATTGGATCAAGGTGGAGACGCCTACATGACCAAGCCGTTCCAGCCGGAGGAGCTGCTAGCAAGGCTGCGCGCTCTCACCCGCAGGAAAGGCGAGGTAGTGCTCGATGAGGTGAGTTTCGGCGACTTGGCTCTCGACCTCAACACCTGCAACCTCATCTGCGGCAAGAGGTCGGTGCATTTGAGCTACAGGGAATTCGAGGTTGCGAAGCTCTTCATGATCAATCCCAACCAAACGATTTCGAAAGACCAGCTGCTGCTCAGGGTTTGGGGCGTGGATTCCGATGTTGCTGACAACAACGTGGAGGCTTACATATCCTTCCTGCGCAAGAAGATCAAATACCTAAAATCCAACGTCGAGATTGCAACGCTTCGCATGATGGGTTATAGAATGCAGGAGAAGCAGCAGTAGACGACCCGCGGCTATTCATGCGCTGCACCGCTGCACCAGATGGATTGCGGTCGCACATGCTCCGCGCCGGATGGGTTGCGGCTGCACATGTGCTGCGCCGCCCCGCATCGACACAGGTTTTGCCAATGAGTAGATTTTTCAAGCGAAGCACCAATGTTTTTCGCAAGGTGAAGTGGACTTTCATCGGCATAATGATGTCGCTTCTCACGATCGTGCTTGTTGCAACGCTCCTGGTATTCAATATGACCGCATATAACAACGACCGCGAAGAAGTGAGCAACGCGCTCGACTATGCTCTGGACGCTGGTCCAGAGGGGCTTGGCCTGCCCACGATAGGCGGCCCTATGGGAGGGGCAAGCAAAACTTCCAAATCTACGGGGGCACAAAGTGGTAGTGATACGCAGAGCTCGCAAAGTGGAAGCGGAGGCGTCGAGGTGGAGGTCGGAACTGATGGAACTTTCGAAGTAGCCACCGGTGAAAAATCTCCAAGGTTCAGCAACAACATTCCTGTTTACGTGGTAATTGCAGATAGCAACGGAAACGTTGCCATGGCCAGCAACACTGCTTCGATGGATCCAGCGCTGCTGGCGCAGGCCATCAGCGAGTCGTTTGATCAGGACAACCAGTCGGGCGAGTTGTCGGACCTAAGCCTCTTCTATTCGTGGAGGCAAACATACGACGGATACAGGTTTGCCTTTGCAGATAGCACGGATTTTCACAACACCGTGAATTCCAGAACGCTGTACTCGGTGCTGTTGGGTGCAGGCGTTCTCTGCGTGCTCTTCGTTGTCAGCATCTTTCTGTCCAGGTTTGCCATCAAGCCCGTTGAGGAGGCATGGGCAAGCCAGCAGCGCTTCATTGCAGATGCTTCGCATGAGCTGAAGACCCCTCTCACCGTGATACTGGCCAACAACGACATCGTTAGGTCTCATCCCGATTCCACGATTCAGGAGCAATCGCGCTGGATAGACGGGACACATGAGGAGGCCCAGAAAATGCAGGGCCTTGTGCAGGATCTTCTTGTTCTGGCTCAAACAGAGCCCGATGGAATGCAGCTGCAATCCAATTCCATGAAGCTGACCCCGGTTGATTTCTCCAGCCTTGTAGAAAAAGACATGCTGCAGTTCGAAGCCGTTGCCTTCGAAGGTGGGGTGGAGCTGAATGACGACATCGACGAAGACCTGCATGTAATGGCAGATCCGGACAAATTGGAGCGTGTTGTCAGGGTGCTGCTAGATAACGCTTGCAAGTACGCCAAGGTTACGGATGACGAGCCGGTTGGAGAAGACCACGGCGGCGACGGCATTGGCAGTCTGGCGGTTAATGTTTCGCTCAAGGCCGTGAAGAACGACGCCGTGCTAAAGGTGAACAATAACGGAAGGCCAATTCCACCCGAAGACCTGCCGCATGTATTCGACAGGTTCTATCGTTCCGACAAGGCAAGGTCCGACAAGGCGGAAGGGTTTGGTCTTGGCTTGCCCATCGCAAAGAATATCGTGACCAACATCGGTGGAACGATTGATGTGGAGAGCAGCGCTCACGATGGAACAACGTTCACCGCGAAGATACCGATTTCCAAGAACGTTGCGAGTGAGGAATAGGGTGCACGATGACTTGCGCATGGTACCTTGCGCAAGAGTATTGAAGTATGGGGCCCTGGAGCACCTTAGAAAAACATGTTCCTGAGGCCGATGATCACGAGGATAATTCCTCCAACAACCTGGGCTCGTGCCCCAAGGATTTCTCCGAACTTGCGTCCGATGAACCAAGCCACGGTGCAGGTTGCCAGAGTGGTTAGCGTGATGATGATTGCCACGAATCCGATGGGGGCGACTCCCGAAGCATAGGCCACTCCAACGGCCAAAGCGTCGATGCTGGTGGCAACTGCCTGCAGGAGTATAGATGCAACCGATAGGTCTCGTTTGGGAGCGTTAGCGGCACCTTCGGCTCCGTCTTCTTCACCATCTGGATGACGCATGTCCTTGATGCCGTCATAGATCATCTTTCCACCGATAGCTCCAAGAACGACTAGCGAAACTATCCCTTGGTTTTGGAGGATTATGTCGGAGGCAAACGAGCCTAGGAAGTATCCGATTACGGGCATGACTCCCTGGAACACCGCAAAGGCTACAGGCGCCATGTACGACTTTGCTTTGGAGGCACCGGGATATGCAAATGCGTTTGCGATGGTCACCGCAAACGCATCCATGCTGAGCGCAATTCCAATTACCAGAGCGTCAACTATCCACATAGTTAGATTTGTCTTCCAATTCTGCTCAAATTAAAAATGGGGCCGCAAAGAGCGGTCCCATTTGGGTGTGTGTAAAAATCTGCGGTGCCGTTTTTGGGTTCTAACCATTTGCACCACTCAAGCAAGGCTACTTGGAATGGCTGCTGGCCTGCTGCCTGCTCCTTGCTCGTGCACGCTGGTCGCGTCTTGCCGCTGCGCCCGGTACCCTAGTGCAGCACCAGGGGCAAACCGACCACTCCGGATTAAGCGGTTTGCCGCATTTGCTGCAAACATTCTTCAGCTGCGACCCGCAGTTGGGGCACATGATGTAGTCGTCCTGAACCGGATAACCGCAACGTCCGCATTCGCCATACTTCATGAGCTCCCTCTGCCTTAGCAGGTAATCCATTTCCTGCTCCTCCTTGTCGGAGATGAGCATTGG
>CADBOM010000246.1 GCA_902796325.1 uncultured Coriobacteriaceae bacterium | reverse complement strand
TCGCGGATCGAAGTGTATCCTCCGATGAGCATTGCGACTCTGTCGAGTCCAAGTGCAATTCCTCCATGAGGCGGAGCACCATAGGAAAGAGCCTCGAGCAAGAATCCGAACTGCTCCTGAGCCTTCTCCTCGGAGAATCCAAGGCGCTTGAGAACCCTCATCTGAAGCTCCGGAGTATGGATACGCATGGTTCCGCCACCAATTTCGAATCCATCCATGACAAGGTCGTACGAATAGCTTCCGCAGGCCAGCGGATCATCCTCGATCTTATCAAGATCCTCGTCCTTGATACGGGTGAATGGATGGTGCTCGGCCTGATAGCGACCTTCTTTCTCATCGTAGTGGAACATCGGGAAGTCGGTAACCCACAGCATTGCATGCCCGTTGCGCTCGATGCCCATGAGGTCTGCCGTGTGAAGCCTGAGAGCACACAGAACCGCGCTCACAACTTCGAATTTATCAGCAGCGAACAGGACGAGATCGCCTGGCTCTACGTCCATCTTCTTCTTCATCGCGTCGAATTCCTCGTCGGAGAAGAACTTGATGATGGGCGAATTGGGCTCTCCGTTGGTCCTGAATGCAATCCAGGCCATTCCCTTGGCGCCATTTTCCTCGGCTACCTTGCCAAGCTTGTCGATTTCTCCACGAGACCAATCTCCGGCACCCTTGACGTTGATGGCCTTGACCATTCCGCCATTCTTAAGGGCATTGGAGAACACCTTGAAGTTGCAGTTAGCGAAAACATCGGAAAGATCGACGAGCTCGTTGCCAAAGCGGACATCAGGCTTGTCGCAGCCGAACCTGTCCATGGCATCCTGCCACTTCATCCTCTTCAGCGGGAACTCATGCTCGATGCCAACGGCCTCGAAGACTTCCTTCATGACATCTTCCATCATCTGCATGATGTCGTCTTCGGTGACGTAGCTCATCTCGATGTCGAGCTGGGTGAACTCCGGCTGACGGTCTGCGCGAAGGTCCTCGTCCCTGAAGCAACGGGCAACCTGATAGTAGCGCTCGATACCGCCCACCATAAGGAGCTGTTTGAACAGCTGCGGGGACTGCGGGAGAGCGTAGAACTTTCCGGGGTTGAGCCTGGAAGGAACAATGAAGTCGCGTGCGCCCTCGGGGGTGGACAGACCCAGGATTGGGGTCTCGACCTCGAGGAAATCCCTCTTGATGAGAGCATTGCGCATAGCGGTTGTGATCTGCGAGCGAAGCTTGATTGCACGCAGGACCTCGGGGCGCCTGATATCGAGATAACGCCAGCGAAGCCTGGTGAGCTCGTCGGTATCGATTCCATCCTCGATCTGGAACGGAGGAGTCTTGGACTCGCTCAGAACCTGCATTCCGGTTGCCTTGATCTCGATTTCTCCGGTTGCTAGCGATTCGTTCTCGGTATCGTCTGGCCTATGACGGACCTCTCCGCTGATAAGCACGGTCCACTCGGGCCTGATCATCTCGGCAAGATGGAAGGCCTCTCCGGAATACTCCGGATCGAACGTGCACTGGATGTAGCCACTGCGATCGCGAAGATCGACGAAAATCAATCCGCCATGATCGCGACGACGCGCAACCCATCCGGTGACCTTTACCTCTTCGCCCACGTTTCCAGTGGTCAGATCGCCACATGCATGCGTGTGCATAGAGTAGTTGGAATGGTCTGACATTCTCGAATATCTCCTAACGGTTCTATTGCATTTCAAACCCAGGAACAACCCAGGGCAAGTATTAGCACAAAGATGAATTATCGCACATCGGGTTTCATCTGCGCTGTTGGGAACGCTTTGATTTTAGTCGGCGGCGTAAACAACATGCGCTACGACAGCATATCTGCCACATGTTGGGCGGCTGCCTCTACAGCCACCTTCTCTTCCTCGTGGGTATCCATCTTCCTCACGGTTACCTGACCATTGGCCAGCTCGTCCGGTCCCACCACTATGGCAACGCTGCATCCCATCCTATCAGCCTGCTTGAACTGGGACTTCAAAGACCTCCCCTGATGGTCCATGTCCGCACGAACCCCGGCATCTCTCAGAGCTTGAACGATGGAAAATGCCTCGTTTGCACAAGCTTCGTCGACCACGGCCACATAGACATCGCTCTCGGAATCTTCCTTGAACTCGATGCCAGATGCTTGCAGGGCCAAATACGTTCTTTCGAACCCGAGGGCAAATCCAATTCCGGGAGTTGGCTTACCACCCATGACCTCCATGAGCTTGTCGTATCTGCCACCGCCACCGATTGCGTTCTGGGCGCCCAGTCCATCGATGACCTGAACCTCGAACACGGTCCTCGTGTAGTAATCGAGGCCGCGGACGAGCCTTGGATCTTCCTCATATGCAATTCCGGCAAGGTCGAGATACTTCTTCACCTGCTCGTAATGTGCCTTGCAGTCGTCGCACAGACTGTCCGAAATCTTCGGAGCACCCTCCATGATTTCACGGCACTTCTCGACCTTGCAGTCGAAAGCACGCAGCGGATTGATGTCCGCCCTGCGGTTGCAGTCTTCGCAAAGGTCATCGCTGTGGTCGTGGATGTACTGCCTGATGGTTTCCCTGTATGCAGGACGGCAGTTGTCATCGCCCATGGAATTGATGAGGAGCCTGATGGAATCCTTCTTGATTCCGAGGGCTTCGTAGAACCTGATGAGCATGATGATTATCTCGGCATCCGCAGAAGGATCTGCAGCGCCAAGGCACTCCACTCCGATTTGGTTGAATTGCCTCAGACGTCCCTTCTGAGGACGCTCGCAGCGGAACATCGGGCCAGCGTACATGAGCTTTACCGTGGGACCACCCTGCGGAACCAAGTTGTGCTCGATGGCGCTGCGAACCACTCCAGCAGTTCCCTCGGGCCTTAGAGCAAGATTCTGAGCGGCTTTAAGCGACTCGCCATGGCTCACCTTGTCGAATCCGTTGTTCGACAGAACGTGGAACATCTCCTTGTCAACAACATCCGTGGCCTTACCGATGCCCCTGACGAACACGTCCTGCTGCTCGAAAATAGGGGTGGTTATCGGTTTGAATCCATATCTGGAAAAAATGTCCTTAGCGGTGTTCTGGATGATATCCCATGCGATGGAATCGCTCCCGAGCAAGTCCTCCGTACCGCGAGGTGCCTTCATGCCCATACCTGGCGTCTTCCCTTCTTAATACATGTCAAAAATATATTTGCCAACAATATGCGACTATAGCAGATGAGATAGCTATGACACGGTGCCCAAAGGACAGATGGGGACCGTATCGGGCTGATTTATGTATGGTCATGGGAATGGCTATGGGTGACGCACCGTGGAAACGACACGCCACCCTATTTCAAGCCGTGCGATTTCTTCGCAGCCTCGAATTTCCCCGGCCTTTACTTGTCATGCCTTCTTACGAAAGTCCTGGTAATCATCGCTATGCCCGCGGAGACGGCTATTATGGCAGCAACGAGAATCGGTATTGCCTGCGCCATGGGGTCTCCGGTCTTGGGTAGCAACCCAGACCATCCTTTCCCTTCATCATCATCGGGATCTACCACAGGACTTACCGTATCTGCCGAGGCAACTTGATGGTGGACCGTCTCATTGGAGCCTATAGCCCCATTGCGCTCCTGGCCATCAATCAGCACGCTGCTGCCCTCGCCCTCCGCGGCCGTAGCCTCGATTGTCGGAGACCACAGGAGAGCCTTGTTCACGATATCTCGGCTAGCTTCGCCTTCATTCATCGAGTTCACAGTGGCCTTGAAGGTCATATCTACAGAGCCGCCGGATTCCAACTTGGGAATCTTGGCCACAACGGAATCTCCGCTGTAATAAACGTTGGCAACATCACCGGTCTCTTCGGTATCGTTGGATTCAGACGGGCAAGTAGCACTTCCATCCACATAGGTTAGATATTCCGGAACGGCATCTGTAATCACAACGTTTTCCATGTCGTGATCCGATTCGTTGGATGCGGTTACCGTGTAGGTGATGGTTTGCCCAGCTTGGACATTCGACCCGCTTTCCGGATCCGACACCTTCGAAATCGCAACCTTTAAGTCGTCGACTTCATGCTCGGTAATGTTGGTGACGTACACGCGCTGGCCATCGTTTACGGTTGCATTGCCGCTATTCACAATCGTGGTACCAGCCGACTGCGGGAGCACGGTCACCGTGAAACTCATGCTAGCGGTCTCTCCGGGCTGGAGCTCGCTCCATGTGGACGACACCGTATCCCTGCCATCATCTTGCTGCGTGATCGAGACGTTGCCGTCTTCGGCCAAGACATCTCGGTCGACAAGTTCCGTTCCAATTGGAACGTCATCCGAAATCACAACCTTCTCGGGAACATCATTTTCGTTTTTGTATGTGACCGTGTAGCTTATCTGCTGCCCAGGAAGAACGTTCGACCCGCTCTCGGGAACCGATTTCTTCTCCGCCTTCCCATAATCCCATTTTCCATAGAGAGTCGTGGATACCGAAGTTAGCTCGGTGCCATCTACCCACGGTTTGGTGCATTCGGGATCGGAATACCATCCCGAGAACGAATAGCCTTCGTCCGTGGTGTTCAAGACGGGCAGAGCCGTGTACTGGTCATATGGATATAGCTCGGAATTTTCCACAGGCAGGGCATCTGTCTTCTCTGGATCGGGGGAAACGCTTCCGACCACCTTGTAATTCACGTTTGCCCTGATTTCCATGTTCATCTCGATGGTGAGATTAGATGCATCTCCCCCTCGCT
>CADBOM010000245.1 GCA_902796325.1 uncultured Coriobacteriaceae bacterium | reverse complement strand
GCGGGCGGGGTCGGGCTTAACCTCACCGCCGCCGACATCGTGATCCACTACGACCCCTGGTGGAACCTGGCCGCTCAAAACCAGGCCACCGACCGTGCCCACCGCATTGGACAGACCAAAGAGGTGTCGGTGTTCAAGCTCATCACCAAGAACACGATCGAGGAGAAGATAGTGGAGATGCAGGAGCGAAAGCAGGACCTTGCCGAGATGGTGATAGGCGGAGAGGCCGCTGGGTCAACTTCGATCACGAGAGACGACATCCTGGCGCTTCTGGATTTCGAATAGCCGCTGGGGTGGCGCAGAAACCCCATCCATGCTGCCGTAAACGTAAGACCTCCCAACCGATACATCCGATTGGGAGGTCAATGGTTTGTGCGCACGTATGCCGCTATCATGCATCGGCGCCGCACCTATGAGGCGCGTGGCTAATAGCAGTTACAGCGCGGGTTACAGCGCGGCCATCCTCACGCTCATATCCATAGGCTTTGCAGTGAACGGCGACGTGGTGGCAATGCCGTCTACGCCAGAAGCCGCATAGCTGGCAACGTTTTTGGGATTGATGCCACCGGCAGCTATGATCGTGAGGTGAGGGTCTATGGACCTCAGCTCCCCCACCAGCCGAGCAGCCTCCTCGGGAGTTGCCTTGTCGAGCTGGATTCCATCCACCCCAGCCTTGGCGAGCAGCACCGCATGCTGGGCATCGGCTTCCACGAACAGCTTCTTCTCTATGCACCTGTGCCTTATCTGCGGCAGAGCCTGCAAGAACTGGTCAAAGCCACCCATGAACTCTATGTGTTGGTCGAACACAAGAACCGTCTCTGACAATCCCAACCTATGCGGGAAAGCCCCGCCAACCGTCACGGCCTTGGTTAGAAGATCCTTGCACCCGGGCATGCTCTTGCGCGTTGTGAGAATCTCGCAATCTGGGTTGGCGGCCTTTGCGGCATCCACCATCGAGCGTGTCTTGGTTGCAACGGCCGAGCAGTGGTCGAAGATGTTGAGGCACACCTTCCACCCAGCGTGGAGCGCACCGGCCTCCCCTTCTGCAACCAGGAAAACATCGCCAGGTTGAAGTTCGGAGCCCGAGGGCTTTGCGCTTATCACATTTGCGCCAAGCTTATCGAATATGCGGGATGCCTCCTCGGTGCCGCATAGGATACCGGGTTCTCTCGTGAAATACTCTATCTGGCCCCTATGCTCGGCAACCCCAAGCACCTCGGTGGTGAGATCGATATATGGAACATCTTCGGCAATCAGGTCGTCGAGCCGTGCTTCCGAAAACCTTACCCGCATGGGTTCAAACCTCCTAGAGTTGGCACATGGAGTTGGCGTATTAAATCGCTTGAATCGCGAGCTGCAAGCTAGCCCAAGATCTCGTGGGCAGCGGCTTCGAGCTTGCCAAGCAGATCTTCCGATGCCTCGGCGCTCTCTCCCCTGGTGAACATGTATGCCTTGATCTTGGGCTCGGTTCCGCTAGGCCTGATGATGAGCTTGTTTCCACCTTCAAGCTGGAACTCCACCACATTTGCAGCAGGCAGAACCTGGGCGGCGTCGCTTCCCGGATTAACCACGGGCATTTCCACGCCCTTGGAATAGTCCACGGTGCGCTCTATATTCATGCCCGCTATCTGCTTTGGAGCACTCTGCGCATCGCGGAGCGACCCCATGATCTTCGACATCTTCTCCGCACCATCTGCGCCGGCGTACTTGACGGAAATCACCTTGTTCCCGTAGTAACCGTAGCGCTCGTAGAGCGACTCGATCGCCTCGACAAGATCCATGCCCTTCGACCTATACCAACGGGCCATCTCGCATATGAGCATGGAGGCGTTCACGGCATCCTTATCGCGAACATGGCTGCCGCTCAGATATCCGTAGCTCTCCTCGAATCCCAAGATGAAGCGGTCGGCCTCACCAGCGGCCTCGAGCATTCCGATCTGCTCGCCAATGTACTTGAACCCGGTGAGAGTGCGGCGCATCTGGAATCCCATGCCACTTGCCAGGGCATCGGGCATGGTGCTGGACACTATGGTCGAGATTGCAACGCAACCGTCCAGGCTCTTGCCGCTTGCCAACCGCATCTGACATACGAAGTCCAGGAGAAGGATTCCCACCTCGTTGCCCGAAAGCAGCCTGTACTCGTCACCATGGCGAACCGCGATGCCAACACGGTCGGCATCTGGATCGGTTGCGAGCAGGAGGTCTGCCCCAACCGACTCGCAAAGCTCCAAGCCCTTTTGCAGGGCTTCGCGGATTTCGGGATTGGGATACGGGCAGGTTGGGAAGTTGCCGTCTGGCTGGGCCTGCTCGGGCACAACCGTGACGTCGTCTATGCCGATGCGCTTGAGAATACGCTCCACGCACTCGATCCCGGTACCGTTTAGCGGGGTGTATACGAGCTTGAGGCCCGACTGTTCGGCAGCAGATGCGGCACCGCTTGCAGCGCCATCCGAAGCCCCGACACCCGCTTCCCCGTTCTCGCTCCCATCGACTGATTGCGCTGCCACGGCATCGATGAACCTGTCGAGGGTATCCTCGCCTATCCAGGAAACCAATCCGGCTTCGACGGCCTGGTCGAAATCCATGGCCTTAACATCGTCGAAGATGTCGATGCTCTCTATCGCCGCCTGTATGTCGTTAGCGGCCTTCGTGGTTATCTGGCATCCATCTGGGCCGTAGACCTTGTACCCGTTGTATTCCGCAGGGTTATGGCTTGCGGTTACGTTGATTCCAGCATCGCAACCAAGATCGCGCACGGCAAACGAAAGCGCGGGCGTGGGCTCGATCCTGGGATAGAGGTATGCGTGCACTCCGTTGCCTGCAAGCACGCATGCCACCGTGCGCACGAACTCCTGGCCCATATTGCGGCTGTCCCTGCACACGGAAACACTGGGGGCAGAGCCGGAAGCTCCCGCATTTGCAAGGAGGTAGTTGGCAAGACCCTGCGTTGCACGCCCAACGGTGTGCACGTTCATGCGGTTGGATCCTGCGCCAATCACACCGCGAAGTCCAGCGGTGCCAAACTCCAAATCGCGGTAGAAGGCATCTTCTATAGCCTTGTCGTCTTCCTGCATTCCAGCTAGCTGCTCCTGCAAATCGGCATTGGCGCACTTGCACCAGCGCTCGTATGCAGCCTGCATCTCTTGTGTTTTCATCTATCTTCCTTCTATGGCTTCGCATGCCGTGTAAATTACACTTGCAACGCCGGTATTTTACCAGCACATCAACATCTAGGTTTGCCCGGCACCCAGCATTACTTTCAGAACCGCCCTTTAAATCCGCAGCCGTTATTTCCATCACGCTTCTCTAGAGCTCCAAATTCAAATGCCGCATGATGTGAGAATCTCGAGTTCAGCATAAAATCGCAGCTTGCCTACCTCGTGATAATCCCCGATAACGGGCGCATTTCGCTCATACTTCGTGCTGGCAATTCCAATTGCGGGGCCATGAGGCTAGACTGTTGTAGATTACGGTTAGCCGCTGCCAACGCCTTGAGCCCAGCAGATGGGCTGTGGCAGCTGCAACCTCCCCATTCGAAAGGATTAGCAGGAATGAATATTCTGGTAACAGGTGGAACCGGCTTTATCGGAAGCCATACCATAGTCGAGCTGCAGCAGGCCGGGCACACCGCCGTGGCATACGACAACCTCTGCAACTCCAGCACCGTCGTGCTGGACCGCATCGAGGGCATAACCGGAAAACCCGTGGAGTTCGTGGAGGGCGACATTCGCGACCAGGAGAAGCTCACCAAGACGCTCAAGGATTTCGACATCGATTGCGTGATCCACTTTGCAGGCCTCAAAGCCGTTGGCGAAAGCGTGCACAAGCCGATCGAGTACTACGACAACAACGTTGGCGGAACCGTGAAGCTGCTGGCAGCCATGAGAGATGCCGGCGTTAACAGCATCATCTTCTCAAGCTCTGCAACCGTGTACGGCGAGCCCACGAAGCTCCCCCTCACCGAGGACATGCCAAAGGGACAGGCAACCAACCCATACGGGCGCACCAAGGGGATCATCGAGGACATTCTCTCTGACACCCAGTTTGCATACCCGCAGATGAACGTGGTGCTGCTGCGCTACTTCAACCCCATCGGAGCCCATCCAAGCGGAACCATGGGAGAAGATCCAACCGGAATTCCCAACAACCTCATGCCATATGTAACCCAGGTTGCCATTGGCAAACTGAAGGAGCTGGGAGTATTCGGCAACGATTACGACACCCCCGACGGAACCTGCATTCGCGACTACATTCACGTTATGGACCTTGCGAGCGGCCACGTGGCGGCGCTCAAGGCCCTCAAACCCGAAGGCGGACTCTCTATCTACAATTTGGGAACTGGCCGCGGAACCAGCGTTCTGGAGCTTGTGAACGCCTTCATGAAGGCCACTGGAGTGAACGTGCCGTACTCGATCAAGCCCCGCCGCGAGGGCGACGTGGTTGCATGCTACGCAGATTGCTCCAAGGCCAAAGAAGAGCTTGGCTGGGAGGCAAAGTACGGAATCGAGCAGATGTGCGCAGATTCCTGGAACTGGCAGCAGAAGAATCCAAACGGATACAGGGATCAGGCATAGAAGCCCAGATCGCAACGGGATTAGAAGCCTGGATTGAAATTAGAAGCCTAGGCAAAGGGGTGCTCGTGGGAAACCACGAGCACCCCTTGATTTTTACTAGCCGTAACAACAACGCCGCCGATTGCCATAGCCCCGTGCTGGCTTTTTGCATAGCGCGTTGCGCCGGCCCTCGCCCAAGCGGGGATCGTGGCAAACTCCGCGCTAGCCCAAAGCGCAACCCTTGCAGCTTGGGCAAGCCGCGATGCCGCCGAGAGCTGTCTCCCTAAGCTCGATCGGCAAAGAGCGTCCAACCTTTTTCATGGCATCCACCGTCTCGTCGAACGGAGCAGTGGAATGCACGCCCGATAGCGCCAGCTGGGCCGAAACCAGTGCGTTCACAGCTGCAGATGCATTGCGCTTCTGGCAAGGCTCCTCTACGAGCCCGCAAACAGGGTCGCACACAAGGCCCATCATGTTGGTTATCGCTATCGCAGCTGCATCCAGGCAAGTCTGCGGACTTCCGCCAAGCAGCTGTGTTGCCGCAGCAGCGGCCATGGCGCTCGCGGTTCCCATCTCGGCCTGGCATCCGCCTTCTGCGCCAGCCACCGTGGCGTTTCGCGAAACCACGAACCCGATGGCGGCAGCACACCCGATAGCGCTCTTCATCTGGGCTTCCGTGAACTCGCGCTGCTCTTCCAAAGCCATCAAAACGCCTGGCACGACTCCAGCCGAGCCTGCGGTTGGGGCGGCTACTATCCTCCCCATCGAGGCATTGGTCTCCAGCACCGCCATCGCATAGGTTGCGGCATTTGCGAACATCCCGCTGAACACTCCATCGGGTTGCCCAACATACCTCTTCACCTTGCCGGCGTTTCCAGTGATGAGCCCGCCCATCGTCTGAACCTCAGCGTCAAGCGGTCCCTCCACAGATTCCTTCATGACCTCGATGACCCTGTGGAGATACGTGTCCACGTTCTTCTCGGCCATGTTGTTCATAGCGTTGTTGATCTTCTCGCGCTTTATGAAGACATCGCCGATGCTCATGTCGTGGTCGTCGCAATACGACACGATTCCCGTAGCATCGGTGAAGTCGAATTTCTGGAACAACGCGGATGCTTCCTCTGCGGAATGCTCGGGCTTTGCGTTCTCGGAAACACGGTTCTTGCCCAGGGCCTCGATGAACCTCACGGAGAAGATCTGCGGATGCGAGAGAAGGATGTTCTTCACATCGTCTGGCAGCGGATCGTCAACCTCGAGTATGTTGATTGCCAGCCCGCCCTTGCTGCGCCTATGCAGGCCGACAGACCCGATGTTGATGCCACCGAGCGCCAGTGTGCTGGAAATGAAGCCCAGAACTCCCGGAACATCGCGCTGGTACACGATCACGGAATTGTATTCGCCAGTGATATCCGTCTTGTTGCCATCGACCATCACCAGCCTGGCGGCTCCCCCGCCAATGGACTCTCCCCTAACCTCCATCGTGGTATCGGCGCCATCGGAAAGCTCGATGTCCACGGTGTTTGGGTGCGATGTCTTGGTTTCGTGATCTACCTTGAACTCAAAATCCAGCCCGGCCTGCCTTGCAATCTCGAATGAATCCTTGATCCGCAGGTCATCGGAATGCATTCCCAAAATGCCGGCCACAAGGGCGCGGTCCGTACCATGGCCGCGATATGTTTTGGAGAACGATCCATACAACGTGAACGTGACCTTGGACGGCTGTGTCCCAAACAGGTCGCGGGCCATGTACGCTATCCGCAATGCACCAGCCGTGTGAGAAGAAGATGGTCCCACCATTATGGGACCCATCGTGTCGCGAATTCCAATGAAACCCATGCGCTATGCCGCCTTCCGTTGGTAGCCTTCGAGATGGATTATAGCCATAAGCCACCGGCTAGCATCAGCGTACCACCACGAATAACCGCAGATGTTTCACAATCATGAAAAATAAGGCGGAATTTCGATAACTTACAAAGATTTTTTATCTTGAATGTGAAATACAAGAGCGCATGTTAGAAGTTCGTTTCAAATTGCCGGTGGATAGAATTCGGGGATGGACGCCACGTGGTCAAGCGCGATTGCGTCCATCCCCGATGTAAGTCAAATTTGCACGATCTACAGCGATCTACTCGCTTCTCAGCGCCTCCACCGGATCTCGCTTCGCGGCGATCGACGACGGTATGAGACCGGCTATGAGCGTTAGCATCACGCTAATCAGAACGAGAACGAGCGCGTTTACGGGCGAGAGTGCCATGACGTTCTCCACGTGTTGCCATGAGTACACGAACGCATTCACCGGGAACTCCGCTATGAACACCACCAGCACCGCAAACACACCCGATATCAGACCCTCTATGAAGGTCTCGGCATTGAAGATGTTAGCAACGCTCAGCTTCGAAGCGCCCATGGCGCGAAGGATTCCGATTTCCTTCTTGCGCTCCAGCACCGAGATATAGGTGATGATGGCAATCATGATCGAGCTAACCACGAGCGAGATCGACACAAATGCGATGAGCACCAGCGTAATCATGTTCACGATGTTGGTCACGCTGCTCATGAGCAGTCCCACGTAATCCGTGTAGTTGATCTTCTTATCGGGCTGCCCGGCGTTTTCCATCTG
>CADBOM010000244.1 GCA_902796325.1 uncultured Coriobacteriaceae bacterium | reverse complement strand
TGGTTATTGGAAGCGAGGGGGCGCTATGGAGAGGGCCATCGGGAATCGCTCGGTGGTTTAGCGCCGAAGCTTCGGGGCCGGCGGCTTTTGGCCGCCGGCCTCTCGTCGTGTTTTCGCGGTGGCGAGTCTTATGGCTGCGGAGCGATTACGACAGCGTGGGAACAACGTAACTGTGCAAGGTATTCGGATTGGGGGTGAGATGCATGGCCGGCAAACGCGATGGTGCAGGTATGCAGCCAAGGGCAAAGGCGACCACAAAAGCTACCGCAAAAGCGACTGGGAAGCGCAAATCCAAATTTCCGATAGGGCCAGTGATCGGCCTCGCGATCGGCCTTCTTATACTGGCTGCGCCAATTTTCTCGAACCTGTATTCGAATTGGCAGAATAGCACGGTTGTGTCTACCATGACGTCTTCTGCCTCGGCCAATACCCAGCAAGCATCGGAGCTCCTTTCACAGGCATACGCATACAATGCGTCGCTTGCCGGAACCTCCTACGATTCGATGCGCGGCTCCGCTCTTGATGAGCTGCGTGCTGATTCCGCAGATCGCGGAGATGGGGAGGAGATCCCGAGCGTTGGGGGAGCGCCTGCAAGCGTCAATCCCTACGGCCTGCAGCTTTCCACCGACGATGAGGCTATGGCCTGGGTCGACATTCCTAAGATCAACGTGAAATTGCCGGTTTACCATGGGACATCCGATGTCGTGCTGGCCGCTGGATCTGGTCACTTGGAGGGAACGTCGCTACCCGTAGGGGGTGCATCTACCCACACGGTTCTCACCGCGCACTCCGGCACCCATGCGCAGATGATGTTCGACGACATCAGGTTGCTCGAGGTAGGGGACGTGTTCTCCATCCACACTCTGGGACATGAATACTCGTACGAGGTGTATGGGATAGAGACAGTGCTTCCGGAGGAGACCAGCTCGCTTGCAGTACAGCCGGGAGAAGACCTGTGCACGCTCGTTACCTGCACTCCATATGGCGTGAACGACCACAGGTTACTCATACATGCAAAGAGAACCACGGCTCTGCCAACTCAACCTACTGTCGCGGACACCCTGCAGCAGGCTCTCGGCATAAGATTCCTCCCGTTCATCATTGCCGCCGTGCTGGTGGCCATTCTTGCTGCCGTTCTCATAAGGCGCAAGCGTCGGAGGAAAGGACATGCAGCTCAAGATAGTCTGGATGCATGAAAATCCAAATGAATGAAAATCCAAATGAATGAAAAATGGCACCCATGCTCGAAAAAGCGCGGGTGCCATTCGTTTTGATTCTTGCTTGGAAGCCTTGTGCTGGATGTGCGCGCTCCCAGCCTGAAGCTTAGATGTACAGGTCTGCTTCCTTGCGACCAAACTTTGCCAGAAGCTCGTGGGTTGCCTTGCATGCGTCGCAATCGCAGAACTTGGCGCCCCTCTCCTTGCGCTCCTGCTCGTGGGCGATCATCTTGGCTGCACCCTCTTCGCCCATGAATTCCTTGGCCATGTCGGTCTGCAGGAACCCGATGAACCCGTCTACGGTGGTGTGCTCCTCGTCGAGCTTGTCGAGAAGCGCGTTGGTTGCAGCGTCAACATCTGCACCCTCTGCTGCAACGGCGTCCTTCCAATCCTGCGCTGCCTGCTTGGTCTCGGGCGCACTGGATCCTGCTGCCAGAAGTTCCTCAACTTTAGCGGCGGTGTAATCAAAAAGTTCCTTCTCCATTTGCATTCTCCTTAAGTTGTGGTTGTTTGCTTTGAGTTATCGGTTGCTACTCTGTATTTTGGACATGGACTATGCAAGTGGGTTTGGTAAACAGGTTGCTCGCGAAAGTTCACTGATCCATCGTGCCAACTTGGTTTCATGCCACAGTCCGATCCAATCGGGCAACCATATATCATTTTCGTATCGTTGGCGAATGATTCAAGTGTCGAATTCGAATTTAGTTAGACACCAAGGGATGTAAGAGGAATTACGTATGCGTCGGCCTCCTTGTCGTATCGGGCGTATTCGCCAGCTCCCACTATCACTGCTGAGAAAGCCGGTTTAGGATTGCGGGCTGAAGGGTTGCTTGCAACCTTTCTTCTGAGTCTCTCTATGTTGGCGAAAGCCTCTGGGACCTTATTGTCTCCAAGCTTGATTTCCAACGGCGCCCATCGTCCGTCGCGCAGTTCTATGATCGCATCTATTTCGAGCCCATCTGAGTCTCGATAGTAGTGAAGTGGCTCGTCTTCGGCTCCCGGAATCGCACGAGCGTAAACTCCAAGGTCGTGCATAGCAAGAGATTCAAATAAAAGCCCAAAGAGCTGTCCATCCTCGAGCAGTCTGCTTGGAGAAACCTGCAGAAGGCTGGCTGCGAGTGAAGGGTCTGCAAAATATCGTTTGGGTTTGATTCGCAAACGGCTTTTAGACCGGATAGGAGCATCCCATCCCGTTATTTGAGTAATTACATATAGCGATTCCAGGGCTTCGATATGCTGGGTAACTTTATTTATTGCGGCACGGTCGCTTACAGCCGTGAGCTGTGCATCTTCGGCGATGGTTGAAAGCTTCGCGGCGGATCCCAGGTTGCGTGCTAGTGAACGGGCGACCCTTCGCGATTCGGCTCCAGAGAGACCTTTGTGAGCGATGCTCACGTCGAATAGCGCCTTGAAGTACTCATCTAGATACTCGGGGTCGAAAGCTTTGTCTCCGACAAGGGCAGGCCAGCCACCTTTGCAGATCAAGGTAGCCAGAGGAGCAAGCTTCTGCTGTACCAGTTGTGGCTCAAACGTTCCGTCGAAAAGCCCGCTCAATGAAACTGCACCCGTAGATAAACCCATTTCTTGCAGCGTCATGGTATCCATCTTGAGTTTTGCTATTCTACCGGCTCCGCTATGGTGAACCTTTGCCTTGTTTGGCTCTGCAGATCCCGTAAGAATGAACGAACCAACTGAGCTGTTCGATATATCTACGGCGGCGCGAACTTCATCCCATATTGCAGGCACGTCCTGCCATTCATCGATAAGGTGGGGTTTTGCGCCCATGAGGGCAGTTGACGGGTCTGCTTCAGCAGCCATTCGTGGGCCCGTCAATCCAATGCGGGTGACGCTTTGCGAAAAGGAAAGCGAAGTCCATGTTTTTCCGCACCACATTGTGCCGGCAACTTCGACCGCTCCAAACAAATTGAGCAGTCTTTTAAGCCTCGTATCAACGATTCGAGGGATGTAGCCTTCCGGCTTGAGAGAGCCTTCCATGGCACCTCCAGATATCATGTAATCGAAAGATAATTGAATTAATGCGAAAACAGAGGATATTATAACGTGAAAACAGAGGAATTTTATATGTAAAAACAGAGGATATTGAACAGTATAAACAGAGGATAAAAACACGATTGCAAAATACCCCCAGCAAAGCTGCCTGACGGGATTGGAACCGTTCTGGATCGGGCAACTTCGATTAGGATTTAAAGAGTGTAAGGAGGCTTGAAATGGACATCGCGGTTGTTTAAGCCGATCATCCGTTGTTGCTCGAGCGTCCATTATTGCAAATATCAAGGTCTACAGGAGATACGCGTTACATGAAGAAAAAATCCATAGTGGTAATTCTTGCAGCCATCATGATCTCGTTGCTGTCGGTAACTGCACTAGCAGGATGCTCGTCTGGAGATTCCAACTCGGGTGATTCGGGTGGAAGCCAGGCCTCGTCGGAGTCAGCACAGGGGGATGGATCCGGCGCCTCCATATACTTAGCCCGTCCATCTACCAGCGGAGCTCTCAGGGTTGCTGGCACCCAGCTTTGCGATAAGAACTGGAACCCGGTTGTGCTCCACGGCGTTTCGACGCATGGAATTGCCTGGTTTGGCCAGTATGTGAATGCGGACCTGTTCGGGCAGCTGTCCGACGGGTGGAATGCCAACGTTGTGCGCTTGGCGATGTACACTGCGGAAAACGGTGGGTATTGCGAGGGCGGCGACCAGGCGGCGCTCAAACAGCAGGTTCTGGACGGCGTGGAATATGCCACCAAGGCCGACATGTACGCGATAGTCGATTGGCATGTTCTAAGCGATGCCAATCCCGCAAAATACCAGAGCCAGGCAATCGAGTTCTTCGGAGATGTTTCGGCAAAGCTGGCCGACCACGACAACGTGATCTACGAAATCTGCAACGAGCCCAATGGCTCCACCACTTGGGCAGATGTGAAGTCCTATGCAGAAACCGTGATACCCGTTATCCGTGCAAACGACCCCGATGCCGTGATTTTGGTGGGCACTCCTGAATGGTGCCAGCGCCCCGACGAGGCTGCTGCAGATAAAATCGATGCCGACAACATCATGTACACGCTGCACTTCTATGCGGCAACGCATAAGGACGATTTGCGTCAGCGCATGCAGAGTGCATTCGATGCGGGTCTGCCAATCTTCGTCAGCGAGTTTGGAGTCTGCGATGCGAGCGGCAACGGGTCTATAGACGAAGATTCTGCAAACACCTGGGTATCCCAGATGGACCAGCTTGGGATCAGCTGGTGCATGTGGAGTCTTTGCAACAAGGACGAATCTGCATCTATCATCAGCTCTTCCTGCAGCAAGACATCCGGGCTTTCGGAATCCGATCTTGCCCCGGCTGGTGCATGGCTCAAAAACGCATTGGCTATGGAGCCAGGGCAAGCTTCGGCTGCATTGGCTGGCACGGCGGCTGGTGCAACGGCTGGAGTTGGTGGTTCCGATGGAATTTCCAGCGGTAGTGCAGACGCGTCGTCCGAGAATGTCAGCGTGACGGGCAGCTCGGGTCAATTCTCCTATTCGATCACGCAAGCCAATTCGTGGAACGAGAGCGGCAAGCTATGCCGCCAGTACACGATGTCCATCACCAACAATGGGTCGGATTGCACGAGCTGGAGCGTCAGCGTGCCATTTAGCGAGGCTATTCAGATCAAGGATGGCTGGAATGGCGTGTACGCGGTGAACGGGAACACGCTCGTTGTGTCTAACGCGAGCTATAACGGCACTATCGGTGCTGGTCAGACCATCAACGACATAGGCTTCCAAATTGTCGGAAGCTCCTCTGCAGTTCCGGAGTGATGAGGGTTATGGCGAAGGAAACCGTGGACCAGCTGCAAGGCGGCGGCAAGCTCAAGGGTAGCGAGCGCCAGGAGAAGGACAGGTCTTTCCTCGGCACGGAGAAGTTCTCCACCCTCATGCCCCGTTTGGCCATACCCACCATGGTGGCTCAGGTGGTTAACGTCCTGTACAGCATGGTGGATCGCATGTTCGTGGGACACATTCCAGAAGTCGGCGCTGCAGCACTTACGGCAATTGGGATCTGCATGCCGCTTCTCATGGTGGTGTCGGCATTCGCATCGTTTGCCGGTGCTGGTGGAGCTCCGCTGGCAGCCATCAGGCTTGGACAAGGAGATGCACGGGCGTCTCGCAAGGTGGTAGCGGCATCAACGGTTTTGCTCGCGATATTCGCGGTAGCCTGCATGGTGGTTGGGTATGCGTTTGCACCACAGCTGCTCTCAGCCTTTGGAGCCAGCAGCGCCACGCTCCCATATGCGCTCTCTTACTTCAGGATTTGCCTTGCCGGCACGCCATTTGTCATGGTGTCGGTGGGTCTTTCGGCGTTCCTGCTTGCCCAGGGCGATTCCAGCCGTGCCCTGGTTGCAACCGGAAGCGGTGCGCTTATCAACATAGCCCTGGATGCCCTCTTCATATTGGTTTTGGGGATGGGAATCGAAGGTGCCGCAACGGCATCGATAATCTCACAATTTGCAAGCGCGGTGTTTGTCATGCTGTTCCTGCAATCGAAGAACAGCACACTTCGGCTCGAGCGTTCGTCTGGAAAGATCGGCTCAGCCATGTACCGCAAGATCTTGTCCCTTGGCAGCGGGCCTTTCTTCATAGGCGCGTCCGAGGGCATCCTGACAATCGTGCTAAACGTTCAGATGCAAGTTTGGGGCGGTGACGCATACGTTGGTGCGCTAACCGTGCTGGAAACCTTTAACATGTTGGTAGTGGCTATCGCCATGGGGTTCACGCAGGGCACCCAGCCAATCATGAGCTATAGCTTTGGCGCTGGGCTCACAGACCGCGTTCGGAGGGCTTCGAGGACAATCCGACTCGTTGCCTTTGCAATCACCGCAGCCATAGGCGTTATCGTTATCGTATTTGCGCGGCCAATCGCCTCGGCGTTCACAACCGACGAGGTAATCGCAGAAATCATCATCAGCATGACTCCCATCTATTTGTCCGGGCTCTCGTTCTTCGGGCTTCAGCTTGGAGTGCAGTCCACGTTCATGGGCCTGGGCAAGGGAATGTACTCGCTGGTCGTCGCATTCGTGAGAAAGATCGTGCTGTTCATCCCGCTTGCGCTGATATTGCCCAACTTCTTCGGAGCTCCCGGGGTTGTGTATGCCGAGCCTGTATCGGACTTCATATCGATCGTCTTCTGCAACCTGTTGCTCGCGCTCACGATGAGGAAGTTCCTCGCGCCTTCGACGCCCTCAGCGCAATCGACATCTTCAGCGCAGCCGACGCATCCAGCGCAATAGCCACAATCGTCACAATCTCCGCAATAACCGCAAGCATCGCAACCACCACGATCACCAAGATTGTGAAGGCGCGGAAACGCAAACGATGGAGGGAAGAAGATGATATACACAGATGCAACCCGCAAGGCTATGAAGATCGCATTTGATGCGCATAGGGGTCAGAAGGACCGTGCGGGGATCGATTACGTGAACCACCCACTGCATCTGGCAGAGCAGATGTCCACGGAATCCGAGACCTGCGTGGCTCTTCTCCACGATGTTGTGGAGGACACCAGCTGGACGATAAAAGACCTCGAGCACGAGGGTTTTTGCAAAGATGTGGTCGATGCGATAACCGTGCTCACCCATGATGAGAGCGTTCCATACATGGATTACATCGACTTGGTCAAGGCCAATCCGCTGGCCGTGAAGGTGAAGCTGGCAGATCTGGAGCATAACAGCGATCTCACCCGCTTGCCCGAGGTTACCGAGCAAGACCTAGCGAGGGTTGAGAAATACGCCGAGGCACGTCGCAGATTGAATTCGCAGTAGATGCCAGCTGTGTTGACCATGCAGCTGGCGACAGCCGTGTCGACCGTGCAACCGTGCAGCAGGCACCCGCTGCATTGATTGCGCAACCAGTGCCCGCCGCGCCAACCGTGCAGATGGCGCCAACCGTGCCAACCGAAGTTGACGCACATGAACGAAAATTCACGATGATGAAAAACTAGACGGCTAGTATTGCCTATGGGAAACGATTGCCTATGGGGAACGGTCTGGAAAATGGCAGGCGAGGCAAACATGGTCGGCGCAGATAACGTGGTAAGTGTGGAGGACCTGACGAGTGCGGAGAGCTTATCGGGCGCGGAGATTGTCGCGAACGATGCAAACCGCGTAAGCGATATGCAAAACGTGGGTAGTTCTAATGAAATGCATGCCGAGAACGGGCCTTGCAATGAGGGTGGCCATGCCTCTTCATACCACCGGATTGGAATCGATTGCGGATCCAAGACCGTGAAGATCCTGGCTCTCGACTCCGATGGGCATGTTGCATTCAAGAGCTACCAGAGGCACAACACAAACATCCGCGCAACCTTGGTGGATGCGCTTGCAGAATGCCGATCGAAGATAGGGGATGTTCCCGCCCGGTTCACTATGACCGGATCTGCTGGAATGCAGATTGCCGAGGAACTAGACATCCCATTCGTGCAGGAAGTCGTTGCCACGAAGAAGGCCGTTAGAACCCTGATCCCCGATGCCGATGTTGTGATAGAGCTCGGTGGAGAGGACTCCAAGATCCTGTTTCTCACTGGCGGCGAGGAGCTGCGCATGAACTCCACATGCGCTGGCGGTACCGGTGGATTCATAGACACCATCGCAGGCATGCTCAACACCAATGCCCCGGGGCTTGGGATTCTGGCCAACAGGCAACCACCGTATATCCGATAGCCTCGCGATGCGCGGTGTTCGCGCAATCCGATGTTCGCCCGCTGCTAAACGAGGGGGCAAGCCGCGCCGACATAGCCGCCTCAACATTCCAAGCCGTGGTTAACCAATGCGCGGCGGGATTGGCCTGTGGACGCGACATCAAGGGCAAGGTCGTGATGCTGGGTGGCCCTCTCTACTTCCTGGAGCAGCTTGCCCAGGCATTCAGGAACACCCTTGGCCTTACCGAGGAAACCGGAATCGTCCCGGAAGACGCGCATCTATACGTGGCATATGGCGCGGCATCCATCGGATACCAGTCCAGGCGCATGAACATTTCGGAATTGGAGAAGCGCATACTGGCGCTGGACAGCAAATCGGACGATATGCTCGACAGGCTGGACCCCCTGTTCAACGACCCTGACGATTATGGGGAGTTCAAGAAGGAGCACGAGCAGTTCAACCTGCCTTCGGCCTGGATGTGGCATTCTCCCGGGCCATTCTATCTTGGCGTGGATTCCGGATCCACCACCATGAAAGCCGTTCTGATTAACTCCGATGGACAGATGCTGTGGTCGTATTACAGCCATAACGAGGGCGATGTGATCACGTCGGCCAAGCTCATGCTCCGCGATCTGTACCAGTCCATGCTGTTCGGGCATACCGCCGTGCAACATGGGGCTTACATCGCCAAGGCCGCGGTTACAGGATATGGGGAGGACCTGCTCAAGCAGGCCTTCTGCCTCGATGGCGGT
>CADBOM010000243.1 GCA_902796325.1 uncultured Coriobacteriaceae bacterium | reverse complement strand
GGTTCCACCAGTGCCAGCTCCGGCCAACACGAAATCGGGATCTGCTCCCAATTGCTCGAAAATCTCCGGTGCCGTGGTGAGCTCGTGGGCAAGCGGATTGTCGGGGTTTGTGAACTGCCCGACGATCCATCCCCCATCGGTGCTGCTCTCGATGCTCTCGGCCTTCTCGACAGATCCGCGCATCCCATCCACCGCAGGGGTGAGTACGAGCTCTGCACCGTATGCTGCGGCCAGCTTGCGGCGTTCGATGCTCATGGATTCGGGCATGACGAGAATGACCCTATATCCTCTAGCAGCACCGATCATGGCTATGGCAATTCCGGTGTTTCCACTCGTAGGCTCTATTAGAACGCTCTTGCCCGGAGTTATCTCGCCGCGCTCCTCGGCCCTGTTTATCATCGAGAGGGCGGCTCTATCCTTAATCGACGCACCAGGATTGGCGGCTTCGTATTTTACAAACACGCGGGCTCCAACCTGGCTGGAGAACTTCTGGAGCTCGACCAAAGGAGTCTTTCCAATTATGCGGCTAACCTCGTCATTTTGGCCCATGTCTGTTCCTTCCTCTCGAGAATAACAACATCTACTGCTTTATTGGATGCGAGTTTCGTCACGCGAGCCTTGCGCCCTCTATTATCCTCATGCTCTCTTTGAGTCTCACGCCTTCTTTGAGGTAAGGTGCCAGCCACCACAGAGCGGGCACTCGTAAACTCGAAGGGCCGGAGACCCATGCTCGGCACATTCTCGCGCAACTTCCAGAGCCTCGCCCTCCGTGGCATAGCGGTTCTTCGAAGTGCACATCTTCTTGGATAGCTTGGCGCTGTTGCGCGATTCCATGATACGCTCGCGCTCCTCGGCCTCGTCCCACATGTCGTAGCCCAAGCTATCCGTTAGCTGCGACTTAAATTCGGCAACACGCTTTGCCCGCGCCGACCTTTTATGGCTAGACATATGCCCTCCTTTGTAAGCCGCGCAATTTCGTCATGCAAGCCACAGCTCCGCTAGGCAAACCCTGTGCTGTGCCCCGTAGTCCTATTCTACATATGTAATCTGGTTACCAGTTCTGGGAAGCGGACGCCTTTCAGGCAATTCATCCTCGCTATCCGCGTATCCCAACGCCATGCCGCCGGTAATCCGCTCGTCTTCGCGAAGTCCAAGCTCAACCATCTTCGCATGCATATCTGGATCTTCATCGAGCCAGTGAACCTGATTGATCCAGCAACTGCCCAAATCCAGCGAATTTGCCTCCAGCATCATGTTTTCAATAAGGCACCCGGTGTCGGCCAGCGCGTTTCCATACCCCTTCTTGTTGGCAACCACCACCAAAACCGGAGCGTTGTAGTGGAACACGTAGTTTCCGCTCTTAGATGCCTTGATCGCCGAGGCGAGAGACCTGTAGGTACTGGGAAGAACCTCCATTTTTGCAAACGACTCCCTTGCAATGACGGCCATTTGCTCCAGAACTTCCCTGTTGGTTATAACGATGAGGTGCGAGGTTTGGCTGTTTCCGCCGCTAGGTGCATAGCGGCCAGCCTCCAGAACCCTGTCTAGCAGCTTGCGGTCAACAGGTTTGGCGGAGAATTTTCTCGTGCTGCGCCTGCTGGTTATCAGTTCGAATGCATCGTCCATATGTTCAACCTCTCCAACTGGATTGCCGCTAGCCAACGACCTTAGATCCCTCGACTTTGCGCAGGTAGAACTTGACGAAGTTCTCCAATGGCTTTCGCAAGAAGAACCCCAAGATGATTGCCGGTATTAGGAACAGAGCCAAGCTGAACATAGACAACCAGAAATCCCCAGCATATATGCCGAACATGGCGGCTCTCATTGCGTTAACCACGTGCGTAGCCGGTAGATACGGGCTTATAGCCTGCACGAACCAGGGGAGTATCTGCAGCGGATAAGATCCGCCACAACCCGTTACCTGGATTATGAGCATGAGCACCATTATGGCCTTGCCCAAGTTTGCAAACGAAACCACAAGGGTATACGAGATGAACGAGAAAACTATCGCCGTCCCCCAGAAGCAGAACATCAGCAGCCAGGGGTGCACTGCATCGACCTGGAGGAAGAAGATGTTGCCCATTCCCATAAGCGTGGCCTGTGCCAGCGCAATGAGCGCCACGACCCCGTACCTGCCCATGAAAAGCTGCCTGGGTTTGGGATTTACCAGATGGGCTTCTTTTATGTCCTTCTCTGTTACGAACGGCTTCACCGCAACCATGATAAGAAGCGCTCCGATGAACAGGGCAAGCGTGGTGTAGAGCGGAGCCATGGAGCTGCCGAAGCTGCTCGAAGGGAACAGCGCAGTTCGCTCGATACCCACGGGAGCGGCTATAGCCGCGGAAAGCTCCTCCACGTTAGACGTGAGCATGTCTTTAAGGGCGTTATCGTTGCCGCTTGCAAGTGCCGCATCGATCTTCGAGGAAAGGTTGTGCAACTCGTTTGCCGAGTTGTGCAATTGGGATACCACGTCGTTGATGCTCAGCGATGCCTGCCCCAGCTGGTAGGAAGCCGACCCCGCGGCACCGTAGAGACTGTCGCTAGCTGCATCCAGGTCTTCCGCGCTGGCGTAGAGGTTCTGGATGAGTATCGAACTGGATTGCTCGAGCTGAGCTAGATTGGCCGACAGATTGGTATCGAAGTTCTGCTTGAGCTCGGCAATCTGAGCTTTGGCTGCTGCCGATATTTCCTTGAGCTTCTCCGAGGCGTCGTCTGGGGAAAGTTCTCCAGAATTCAGCTCATCGGCAGCGGCAACCAGCTGGTCATGCGACCTTTGCAGCAAATCGATGGAAGTCTGCAGCTGCATGAGAGCTGCATCAAGAGCACCCTGCTGCCCATATGGCACGGCATCTCTGAGCTCCGATATATCGGCGTATATCCCCTGCAAATCTTTGATCTGGACATCGATACCAGACGCCGCGTCGTTCATGAGCGTTGCAAGATGCTTGGCCGCGTCGGGCATGCCCTGCAAGGCGTCTGTTGCGTTGGCTATGGTGTCGAAGCTCTGCATCATCACATCCAGCGATTGGGAAAGCTGGTCGATGGACTGCTCTATGGATTCGATGCTGCCGGTAACATCGCCGATACCCGTCTCGGACGATGCCTTGATATCTTCGATGCTGCCCTGGGTGTTTGCAATCAGGTCTGTGGAATCGTCGATGAGGTCCTGTGCATTAGCTGCGAGTGAACCATAGAGCCCCAGCGCATTGGCCGTTTGATCGGCTAGGTCTCCAAGCTTGTCGATATGGTCGGAAAGCTGCGCTATTCGTCCGGTGAAGTCATATTGATCCGACAAATTGCCCAACGATTGCGCAAGGGCCAACGACACCTTGGTTATCTCCTGCGCGAAGGCGCGGTTCACTTCGTACGAAATCGCATCTGCACCCTGACCGGTGATCATCGGGGCAATCGCGTTCTTTTTCCCGTTGGAGTAGTACACGATCTGCGCATGCTTGATATCACCGGTATAGAACGTCATCATGTCCGAGCTGAAGCTAGGGGGAATTACCACCGCAGCGTAGTAGCGGCCACCCTTGGCGCCATCTATCGCATCATCTTCGTCTGTGAACACCCAGTGAATCTCGGTATTGGCGCGCAGCTGCGAAACCACCTGCTCGCCTATGTTCACCTTTATTGGGACAAGATCGCTCTGATATCCCTCATCGGAATTGGCCACTGCAACGGACAAGCTGCCGGTGTTGTTGAAAACATCCCAACATGCCAGGATGTTGTACCAGGCGAAGATCGACGGCAGCACGATGAGGCCGATGGCGATGATCGACGTCATGATGTTCGAGAACAGACGCTTCATATCGCACCTGAAGAGCTTCACTACGTTACGCATCGTGATGCCCTCCCTCGGTACGAGATTCCTTGCTGGCGTTGATCAGCTCTTCGTCGGACATGTCCTTCATATTCAGCTGCCTCGACAGGCTAAACCTGAAGTTCTCCAGAAAAATGAGCACCAGGAACACTATCACCAGCCAGATCATCCATGCGGTAAGCAGCACCACCTTGGTGGTATTTCCCATCGAGAACAACACGGTGAACGCGATTGGCGTAACGACGCCGATGATTATCGTGAGCCTGAGATACATGGGCCTTCGCTTCATGAACTTTTCGTAGCGTGCAATGAGCGCCTCGCGGTAATCCTCTTTATCCAGAAGCGCGTGTGCAATCTGAACGAAGCGGAATTGGCGCACGGGAATGTCGACGGTCTCTCCATTGAGAATCTCGCTTTCCTCTACCTGCTGGGCTGTCATACGGTTAAGATTTGCAAGCAGCGGGCGCAGGAAAATTCCCAAGACCATGAACAAGAAGAGGAACAGGAACAAAACCGCGATATCAACCACGTACTGGTTTCCATAGAAGCCGCACATTGCCTCTCGCATTGCCCCGATTCCATAAGTGAACGGGAGGAACGGATACGTGGCCTGGAAGAACACGGATGTCATCTCCACGGGATACAGACCCGTGGCACCCGGGATCTGGGCAAACACCAAAAGGATGCAGAGGCCCTTTCCAACATGTTGGAGGGTCACCGACAGCATGTATATGATGCTGAGATACGCAAGCGATGCCACGGCAGACGCGAAGAAGAAGGCCGGCACGTTCACTGGCTGAATGTTGAGGTACATGAGCCCCGCGCAGCAAACAACGGCCTGAAGCACTGCGATGATGGCAAACAGCAGGTATCTACCGATGTACCTCTGGGTGAGGGTGAGATTCTCGATCCCCTCGTCATCAACCTCCTGCTTCATGATTACCAGCAGCATGAAAGCACCAATCCAGCATGTGAGGTTCATGAACAGTGGACCCATCGCCGCACCGTAGGACACTATTGGGTAAAGCTCCTCCGTGGTGAGCTGTGCCGATGACCCCATGAAGTCCATGAAATCCGACGCGTTCATGTTCGTGCCGCTAAGCTGCGCATTTGCCTCCCTCAGAGAGAGAAGGTCGTTTCTAACCGAAGTCACACCGTCTTGCACGGTTGCCAGGATTCCATCGGTTTGAGTTATGGCATCTTGAGCAGACACGATCGTGCCATCGAGTTGGTCGATCACGCTCGACGTTTGGCTGACGAGCATGTGCTGGCTCTGTATAGCGGCAGATAGGTTTGCAGTTGCAACGGCCAGCTTGCCCAGATTGGCGCTAACTGTTGGGAAGGTTGTGCCGAACAGCATCGACGTGTACTGGTTGAACGCGGTGTTGGCGGTGCCGATAGTGTCATCCATCGACTTCAGAGCATCCTGCGCTCCGCTGGCGAGGTTGTCCACGTCCGATTCAAGCTGTGGCAAATCATCGAGGGTCCTCTGGGCTCCCTGCACCATGGCTTGCAGCTGCTCTATAGATGATGTCAGGCGGGCGTAGGCGTAGCTATCCTGCGGAAGCATATCCCTGATAAGCTCGAGGTAGGCAATGGTGTCATTAGCCTGGTTAACGACCTGCTGGGCCTCCGCGGCAGCCGTGTCCACGGCACCTTTTGCCTGCTCGGCAGCGCTGGAAATTCCGGATGCCGCCTTCTGGGCCTCGGAGTAGGCATTCGAAAGCTGCGTGGAGAGGTTCCCTATGATTGGAGAGACGGCAGCTGTGGTGTCATCAAGATCTTTCTGCATCTCCTGGGTGAGGGTAGAAACGTCGCTTAGAGCAGCAGAGGCCGCGTCTATGTCCTTGTTGGCCTGATCCAATCCGCTGCGTGCATCATTCACGCTATTTCGCGCGCTCGCCAAGTTGAGCTGCACGGTAAAAAGCGCTCCCCTGGCATTGGAAATGGAATTGAGAGCGCCGTTTAAATCCTGCAGGGCCTCTGAATTCGCATTCGAGATATCTGCCTGGGCATTCTTGAGGTTTACGTCCAACACTTTTGCGGCGGTATCGCTCACAGTGGACACGAACGTGGAGTTGATCGTTTCGTCCAAGGTCGTAGACCCGGTGTCTGTGATCTTGGGCGCAGCGGGGCCGGTTTTCTCGTTCACGTAATAGAGAATGTTCGGCTGCTCGAAATTCCCAGATGTGATCGTGAGCAGCTTTCGGGTGAAGTCGTATGGAATCACGTACACCGCGTAGCTGTTACCAGAAGCCAGCTCGCTCATCGCTATGTCGTAACCTGTGATTTCCCAGTCGAGCTGGTCGTTTTCCTTCAGGGCCTCGACTATCGTGTCGCCAACGTTGAGCTGGCCGGTAAGTTCGCTGCTACCGCCTTCGTCCATGTTCACAACACACACGTGCATGTTCCCGGTGTTGCCATAGGGGTCCCAGAAACCAACCACGTTGTACCAAGTATAAAGAGAAGGAAGAACTATGAGAAACAACACCACTATGGTGGCGGCAGGAGTTTTGAGCAGGCGCTTTGTATCACGCCAAAGCATGCGAAGTACATTGCGCATGTTCACTCCTCGATTGTTCCCCAAATAAACGAAGCTGCAGCTTTAAAGTCTTTGGCCTCGGTGCATTATCATACGCTCGCAAACGTCGCACTGAGCCATGTTGTTCGCGCCTATCGTGTCGATGTTCGCGTGAACCCGCTGACAGTTGTTTAAAACTTTAATCATTCGAACAAATAAATGCTCCCTGCGCGTGCCAGACGGAATGTGCCGCTTTGTAAAAGGACGGCAAGCAAGAGCCCGGCGGAACATCAATGCAAACAGCCCCCAGCCAGCATGGTGCCTGGCCGGGGGCTGAATATTCATCTGGTGGAGGCGCGGAGAATCGAACTCCGGTCCATAAGAACCACCTGGGCGGCATCTCCAAGCTCAGTCTATGCTCGAGTTTCGATCATGCGCAGCGCACAGACAAGCGTTGCAATCTCTAGTTGGTTCAAGCTTACTCTGCGCCATACCGACTACGTGCGCAGCAGCATTCCCCTAAATGACGTCTTCCCGGAGCCGGGGAAATTCCCCGGGTCGACGTCGCTGGCTTAATTAAGCAGCGAGAGCATAAGAATTGTCGTCAATTAAATTTGACTGTACCCCTGTTTAACGTGGCGAGGAGACCACGGCCTGCTTCCACCCTCATGGCTAATATGTCGAATCCAGTCGCCCCCAAAATCGAAGCCACCAAGAATCTCTATCAAGGTCCGTCTTCTGAAGCCATGTCCATCGACATGCGCTATCTGCAAGCGATGCACGGCTGAATAGTGAAGTATAACATGCAGTCAATCTGCATACTAGTGCATTTTTCACAAATCGTTAATTTCTGCTAAAATAATACCACAGGACATTTCTTATGAATCTCAAAGCAAATGTCCTTTATTTTGCGCCTTGAGGAGATGTTTTTAGTGTACAGCATGGGAGATTGTGTCGTTTATCATCACGATGTATGTAAGGTAGTAGGCTACGAGGAGAATTACATCGAAGAAGACGACTATCTTGTGTTGGAAGCCATATTTCAGCATTCTCTCCAATATTATGTGCCGGTGAGATCTCTCGACCTTCTTCTAAGGCCCGTAATCTCCAAGGAACAGGCCCTGCAGCTGATAGACAGCATAAAGGACACCGAGCCCCTATGCGACGAAGAGCTGAAGAAGTACAACCGCAAGCGCAATCTTCCGGGGCAAGGCAGTGCATCTTCCAATAACAAACTGCACGATTGCTACCGCAATTACCTCAAAAAGAACACCATCGACAATCTGATTCCGTTCATAAAGCGCATCCATTTAAGGATGGAGGAGCGCGAGGACAACGACCAGAATCCCATTGCAACCGACAAGGAATTCTACAAGATCGTAGAGGAAATCTTGCAAAACGAGCTCGCCGTAGCCCTCGGCATGCAGCCAGACGAGGTTAGGGAATTCATCGAGAACCGCACCGGATTGCACTTCTACGAAAAGCCGGACAAAGCCGAGAAGTAGCAGGCTTCCCAAGCACCTCGCAAAACACTTGAAAGACCAACCAAAAGGCGCGAATATTATGCAAGTTAAATATTCGCCCAGCAAAGAGTATGCGCCCGCATCCCTCCACCGGATCGCATTGCGCATTCTTGCGTTGTCATAGTTTGGAGGTTTTGGCATGGCTATTCGCGAGGCAATGACAAAGTACGGGAAGATGATAGGAGCACCTTCCAACAACTCGTTCGTTTCCGTGTTCAGGGGAATCCCATTTGCCAAACCACCCGTTGGGGAGAGACGTTGGAAAGCCCCCGAACCTCTGGACGTACCCAGCAATCCCGAAGACGTACCGCCACGTCTGTGCCACTCCTTTGCGAAGATCGCGGTCCAAATGCCCTTGCCAACAGATTCTGGACCAGGAAAGGACGGACACTGCTACCCAGAGCCAATGGACGAGGATTGCCTTTACCTGAACATTTGGACGC
>CADBOM010000242.1 GCA_902796325.1 uncultured Coriobacteriaceae bacterium | reverse complement strand
TTTACCGGCTATTGCAAAGCACACAGGAGGTGTTTGGACCGCAAATCCAACAGCAAAAAATCAGTGAAGATATCTTTGGCTCGAACAGCAGGAGGCAGCATGAGCAGTTACAGATTGGCATTCGAGAAATGGAAGTTCGAGAAAGAGTCTGGCTTCTACGAGGGAAAGCCTGAATGGGAGATGGTAACCAAAAACCTTACAGAATCCGAAGCGCAACGGAGATTCGACAAGATGGACGTCGATGCGATGTGGAAGAGGGACATGCCCGAAGGGATGTGCTACGTCGCGACCATACAGGATGACGAAGGCAGGCTTTGCGCGGTCAAGCTGTACAACCAGAGCGTTTGGGAAGAAGAAAACGGGGAGTGCAGGTGAGATTTCCTCTGATCATCACAATCCCAATCCTCATAACAGGCTCATGGAAAGCAAAGGTGAAGAGATGACCATGAGTGAAGCCCAGAAAAGGGCTGACCGGAATTACCGGAAAAAGAACGTCAAGCAGTTCATAGTCCGCTTCTATCCGAAAGACGCGGATCTATACACCTTCGTGAAAGTTCACGGAGGAGCCGTATACCTCAGAGAGCTTGCACAACGCGAATTTAATTCCAAGCAGGCCATGGATCCTGAGTGCTAGAGCCTGGCAGCGTGGAAGAATCTGCGCGGCCAGAATCCACCCATTATTTACCAGCTCCATTATCGACCCTGTAAGCTGAACAACCCGTCGAAGCGTCCCGATAAGCTGTCCCAGCTATTCACCCGCCAGCAGATCTTCGATAACCCGGCGGATATCGGCGTCCATCGCGATGCTTCGATCTTCAATGTCGGACAAGTAGCAAACGTCGTTTAGGTTCACGCATGCATAGGTGGCGTTGGGGTTCAGCATGGTCATGTTGTAGAACGGGTACTTGATAACACCAGGAGAATTAAAACCAACTCCGAGCTCGAGATATAGAATCTTCTTACCGTCATGGGCCTCAAGCCGGTTATCGTAACGGTCTTTAGCCTTGTGCCAACCCTCGTCCCTTACGAAGCGGTCATCCCAATAGAGGTTGAGGTCTGCGCCCGCTCCGCAGTGTGGGCAGATTGGGTTCAGCTCTTCTGGAATGCTCATGGATATTGATCCTGCACCGTCAGACAGATCGTTTAGGATCTCACCATCGTCGGCTATATCGAAACCCTGCGCGAGTATCATCTCGCGCAGCGCGTCATGGGCCTCCCAGGTTTCCTGACAACACGGTCTGCAGCACTGGAACAACCCCAGCTCGCCCTGGGTATAGCGCAAGCGTGACTTATCGAAGCCAGCTCGTTGGAAGCTGTGGTCGATGTTGGTAGTCAGTACAAACCAGTCCTTGCCTTCGAGCAACCTGCGAAGCTCGTACATGGTATCGTTCGGCATCGGGCTGAACCTGTTAACCCAGGCCCAACGTGACCAGAAACCCCAGCGCTCGGCCCTAGACTCAAAGCGGGTCCAAGTGCCCGTGTACATATCGCGGACGTGGTATTTCTCGATGAAATCGCCAAAATACCGCTGGAAACGCTCGCCCGCATAATCATAACCGGAAGCCGTGGCAAGGCCTGCCCCGGCACCCACGATAACCGCATCGCTGTTTTCGAACGCCTCGCGTAGCCGTACGATCTGAGTGTCATAAGTGCCGGTAGATGTTGGAACGATCTGATGACGAGCCATGTTATTGCATCCTTCTTCGAGGTTTAGGAGTTAATCCTTGCCGAGCAGTCGCGCCGGATAGTGCTTTTGGGTAGCCGTGTCGTATAGCCTTTTGGGCATCAGCGGCAATCCAAGAACCCACACGGCAGAACGGGAAGTGCGGGCAGCATCCAGCATCTCGCAGAGTACGCCTGGCGCTTCGATATTTGAAGTGGTTAGCAAAATAATGAGAGGCTTAAGTTTTCTTTAGTATCTAGCGGAGCAGGGTCATGGGGCAAGGAACGGAGTCATGGAGCATGGGCTGAGCCATGGATCGGGGCCATGTCGTTTTGATTGAGCTGGCCTTATCTGACGAGAGCAAATCTCGTCCGTAAACATTGCAATACCAACCTCATTTATCAACATTTAACTCAAATATGTTGTTTATGTGCTTAAAAATTTATGAGTATTGCATGGCGAACGCTAGTTGCTATCGTTTAACTTGCAAAGCAATAACCGGCTCGTGCGAGGCGCGACGGCCCTATTGCAGCCATTAAAGTCCAATCGAATGACATCGATTGAAAACCCGGCTGCAATTCTTCCGCGCCCATCCCACCCGCCAAGTCAATTCTAAGGAGCACATCATGGCTAAGATTCCGCAGGAAGTTCAGGACCTGTTCAACAAGGTCGACTCTGTGGCATTCATCACCGCACGCGAAGATGGACAACCCAACGGCTGCATCGTGGGAATGAAGAAAATCATCGATGACGAGACCATCTACCTGTCCGACCAGTTCTTCAACAAGACTCTGGCAAACGTGAAGGCAAACCCCAAGGTTGCCGTCCTGTTCTGGGGTGAAGGCGGAGCATACGAAATCTACGGCACCGCACGCTATGTGAATGAGGGCGAGGAATTCGAAACCCAGGCTGCATGGGTCAATGCCGCATTCGAGAAGATGGGTGCCCCCATCACCGCTAAGGGCGGTTGCTACATCACCGTCGGCGAGGTCTACACCTCTGCTCCAGGCCCAAATGCAGGTGGAAAGATCGCATAG
>CADBOM010000241.1 GCA_902796325.1 uncultured Coriobacteriaceae bacterium | reverse complement strand
CTACCACGCGCCATGGTGCAGCTATCCCGCAAGAAGAACCCTGGCATGCCGTATGGCGGCATCGTCCGTGGAACCAGAAAGCATACGAGCGATTTCCCCCACCCTATCGTCGCCATCGATCCGTCTGATGGTGGTTTTGGCAACATTGCCATCGCCGCTCTTCTCAACCAACAGATGGCATTGAGCAACGGCTGCAATCTGGGCCAAGTGCGTGACCACGATAACCTGGTGTTTCTCCGCCAGCTCCGATAGCCTTCTTGCCACCGCTTGCGCCGTAGTGCCTCCAATACCGGCATCGACCTCGTCGAATATCAGGGTTTTCTCGTAATGACCAGAATCTACCATGCATTCCAAGGCCAGCATTATCCTGGAGAGCTCGCCGCCGCTGGCAATCTTGGATAGCGGACGCGGAGTCATGCTGGAAGCCGGAGCGTACATGAGCTCGTAGCGCTTAGAGCCCGACATCGTCCATTGCGAGATTTCCAAGTCGTCGCTTTTCATCTGAAACACTGCTCCGGCCATGGCCAGCTCGGAAACGTTGCTGGATAGCGCAGGGCAGAACTCCGACGCCACAGCGCTTCTGGCATCTGCCAGCTTAGCCGCAGCCTTTTCCAAAGCCAGGCGAGTCTGGTCGCACTCTTTCTCGAGCCTCTCGATCTTGCCCCCGCTGTCCTCGGAATTCTCCAGCAGCTCCTTGGCATCTTCCCACTGGGTTAGCATATCCTCGTATGTGGGCCCGAAATTTCTAACGAGCCCGTCTAGCTGGCCAAGCCTATCGAGCGCCTCCTGCAGCGCCTCTGGGTCGAACTCAACATCGTCCCTGTACTCGCGGAGCTCCATCGCTATGTCCTCGAGATCGAGAACGTGCTCCTCCAACCTTCTGGCCAGGTCATCTAATCTCGGGTCCATACCATGGGCATGCTCGAGGCTTCTCTGAGCTTCTCCCATAAGGTCGAGAATGCAGCCATCGTTTCGGATGGCCTGCAGGGCATCGTATGCCGAGCTGGCAAGCGCTTCTCCGTTTCTGAGAATTGGAAGTTCGGCCTCGAGCTTCTCGTACTCGTCTTTGCCTGGATTCACAGCCCCTATCTGGCTGCAAACATACCTTGCCTGATCGAGCTGATACTTGGAGGTCTTGGAGAATTCCCGAGCATCATCGAGCTTCCTCGACGCCTCCCTATATGCTCCTAAAGCCTTCGCATATTCGTTTTTGGGAGCATCGATTCTCTCGAACCCCCATTTATCCAGAAACTCCAGGTGGCTTTGCGGTGAGATCAGCGTTTGGCTATCGTGCTGGCCGTGGATGCTCACGAGGCTGCCTATGGTCTGCGACAGCCCTTTCACCGTTGCCTGACCATCGTTGACATAGCAACGCGAGTGCCCATCCGCAGAAACAACTCGCTTGACCAGGGCATTGCTACCGTCGAGCTCGAAACCCCTCTCCTCCATGTCGGACGCAGTGGACTCGTCAACCGTGAACTCCGCCTCAACAACGGCTTCGCGTTGGCCATCGCGTATAGAGTTGGTATCTCCGCGTGCGCCGATCGCAAGCTTTATGGCACCTAGCAATGCCGACTTTCCAGCACCGGTTTCTCCCGTAAGCACGGTAAGACCGGAGCCGAACTCCATCGTTGCTTCTTCGATTAGCGCTAGGTTTCGGACGCGAATCTGGTTTATCATTCCGTTCCCCCGAAGAACGCCTTTGAAGCCGAGCGGGTAAACCCGGGGACGTTGTACTTGAGCAAGGTGATGGCATCGTTTTGCACGGTAACGACAACCCTTCTCGGGCTGCGGTCTAGCTCAACCAGATGTCCGTCGGCAAACACGGAGCAATCGAGATTCGATTTATCCGTTGGGAGTATCGACACGATCTGGCTCTGGTCTACCACCATGGCTCTCGAAATCAGCGAGTGCGGAGCCAAGGCGGAAACCACCATGCACGAAAGCGTTGGAGAAATGAGAGGGCCTCCGGCAGAAAGTGAGTATGCCGTGGATCCGGTTGGGGATGCCACGATTGCCCCATCGGCCCTAATCGTCGACAAAAGCTCGCCATCGATCATGATGTCGTAGTCGATCATCTTGCCGGTCATGCCCCTTGTGATGGCCACCTCGTTTAGCAGCGTGTAGGTGAGGCATTCGTCATCTCTGGTTTCGAGCACCACATCGAGGGCACATCTGTGCTCTTCCTCGAGCTTACCGTCGAGAGCGGCTTTCACACCCTCGATCATTACCTCCGGGGTGGCGCCGTTCAAAAAACCGAGGTGCCCGAAATTGAAACCGAGCACCGGTGCGGGATGGCGAAACACCAGTTGCGCGCACGAGAGCAGCGTGCCATCTCCTCCGAGAGAGCAGTACAAAGTGGCGTCTTCGACTTTCTCCTTGATATCGTCCGGAATTGCACCCTTAACCACTATGCCATCCGCATCAACGATATCAGCCGAAATCCCACCACCCTGGAGCCATTGCTTCAGTTCATGAGCCTTCTCTATCGTTATTGGCTTAGTAGCGTTAACGGCTATTACCACATGCATTAGCGAACTCCCAATCTCCGATGCGCTTCCCCTACGAGCATCTCGACATCTATACTAGCATTCACTTTAGCCGGCATGCCCCCTTGTACCGGAGATGCCAGAACGAAAAACTCCATGTTCCCCTGCTTCCGCCCAAGCACCGGGGACACGCAGATGTCGTTCACATCGAAGCCTCCGAGCAGCATGCTGTGCACGACATCTTCCAATACCTTTATATGATCCGAAGCACGTCTAACGACCCCGCCGTCTTCGACAGAATTTCGATCGATTTCGAACTCGGGTTTAACCAGAAGCAAAACGTTTCCCGATTGCTTTATTAAATTCGCGAACACGGGCAGCAATCCGGAGAGGGATATAAACGAAAGATCGGCAACCAGAAGGTCGAATTTACCTCCGATCTGACTGGCAACGACATCTTTGATGTTTGTTCGCTCGAACACGCTGACCCTGGAGTCGCGCCTGAGCTTCATGGAAAACTGGCCATAGCCAACGTCTACCGAGCTCACATGTGATGCCCCGTTTTGCAGCAGGCAATCGGTGAATCCGCCCGTCGATGCCCCAGCATCTATGCAGTTCATGCCGGATGGGTCAAACGACATGGCATCGATGGCACCCTGGAGCTTGTCTCCACCACGGGAGACGAAACGCGATGCCTTTTTCACGTTTAGCTCGATATTTTGCGCCACCTTCTGCGAAGGCCCGGTTATCGTAGCGTCGTTGCTCGTAACCTCGCCCGCAAAGCATGCGCGTGCGGCAGCATCCTTGGTGTCGAACAGGCCTCTGGCAACGAGAAGCTCGTCGAGCCTCATTTTCTTGGGCTTGCCTGGATTATCGGGCTTTTTTGGTTTGCCTTTGCCAGATGACATGCCCCTCACCATCTCCGATAGAAATTTTCAGCTAAGCGCAAAACCGAATACACGAAATTCACAAACGCGGCCAACGATTCCAATGTAGGCAGCTCGTCGCAGGCAGCTCGTCGTGGGCAGCTCGTCGTGGGCAGCTCGTCGCAGACAGCTCGCCGGACCGCTTGCGTTTCGGAAATCTACCGCAACAAGCCACATTGAAGCCGAAAGCTATTGGTTGGATCCTTCGCTGCCAGCGCTCTCTGCAATCTCGAGGTTCTCCGAAATCGTGTTGGCAATCTGCTCTGGCATAAGACCAAAATCGCTGAATAGCTCGTCTTCCGTGCCATGTTGCACAAACACATCCGGGAATCCCATCCTGAACACCGGCGGATGTCCGAGATTCGCGGTTTCCGGAACATCGTGCCTGCCAAGCTCCTCTAGCACTGCTGCTCCAAACCCACCTTCGATAGTCCCATCTTCGATGGTGACGATTATCTTGCAAGTTCTAGAGCTCTGAACCACTTCGGAGTCTATTGGCTTTGCCCATCTCATGTCCCAAACAGCGCACTCAATGCCCTGCTCCGACAGAATCTGGGCGGCCTCCATAGCCTTCCAAACCATCCTTCCAACTGCCAGAATGGCAACATCGGAGCCAGACCTGCGGTTCACGGCCTTTCCATACTCCCAAACAGGCTCGTTTCCAGTGGCTTCATAGGGTGTCTTCGAAGATCTTGGATATCTAACGGCAACGGGGCCATCCACGGCATACAGGGCGGTCCTAACAGCCCCTGCCATCTCCTCGGTGCTCGAAGGCACCAGAACATTCATGTTGGGAATCATTCGCATATAGGCAATGTCGAACAGGCCGTGGTGGGTAGACCCATCCTTGCCAACGATTCCAGCCCTATCCAAGCAGAACACCACATGCAGGTTCTGCAATGCCACGTTGGTTACGATTTGGTCGAACGCCCTCTGCATGAACGTGGAGTACACGGCGACAACGGGAAGCTTTCCACCTATAGCCAATCCGCTCGCGAAGGTAACGGCGTGCTCCTCTGCTATTCCAACGTCAAAGAACCTATCTGGGAACATCTGCGAGAACTCGTACAACCCAGTGCCGTCTGCCATGGCAGCCGTGATGGCAATGAGATTATCGTCGCGTTGCCCCTCCACGGTCATAATCTTGGAGAACACGTTGGTGAATCCAGATGACTCGCGGCCTTTCTTCAGCTCTCCAGTTGCGATATCGAATCCCGATACCCCATGGAACTTCGAAGGGTCTTTCTCCGCTGGCTTGTAGCCCTTGCCCTTGATGGTAACCGCATGGATGAGAACCGGGCCATCATGACGCTTTGCGGCATCAATGGCCTCCTCTATCTCACGTATATCGTGCCCGTTAATCGGGCCAATATAGGTGATTCCCATATCCTCGAACAAGGTTCCGCCGATGAGAAGCTTCTTGATGGAATCCTTGACCACTACTCCCATAGCCAGGGTCTCGCGGCCAAGATCGCCCAATGTGGTGGCATTGTGCTTAAGCCTCTCCTTGGCCTTCATGTACCCGCGGCTCAAGCGAATCTTTCCGAGATAGAGCGAGATGGCACCCACGTTTCGGGAAATCGACATCTCGTTGTCATTGAGAACGATAATGAGGTTCTTGCCAAGCTGGCCTATGTGGTTGAGGGCTTCGAATGACATGCCGCCCGAAATCGACGCATCACCGATAACGGCAGCGACCTTCCCGTTGTCCCCGCTCATCTCCTTTGCCATCAGAAGACCGATTGCGGTGGACAGCGAATCCGACGCATGCCCGGAATCGTGAACGTCGTACGGGCTTTCCTCCCTGCGGGGGAACCCTGCGATTCCATCGTGTTGACGCAGCGTATAGAACTCGTCGAACCTGCCGGTTAGAAGCTTGTGGGCTAGAGCCTGGTGGCCAACGTCGAAGACAATCCTGTCGTTATCGTTGCATAGCTCCCTATACAGGGCGAGGATGATTTCCACAGCGCCAAGGCTCGATGCGAGATGACCGCCGTTTTGAGAAACAGTGGCTATTATCATGGCCCTGATCTCGCGAGCAAGCTGCTTGAGTTCCTTGTAGCTTAAGCCCGTTAGATCCTTGGGGCTCTTGATTTCAGACAAGATGAATCTATTGGGATCTGGATCTGGCTCGTCCATCTCCTCGAAATCATCTAAATCTAGATCTTTGAGATAAGTCCCCACGTGTGAACCTGCCAATTTCCAACGAGACGGCAAACT
>CADBOM010000240.1 GCA_902796325.1 uncultured Coriobacteriaceae bacterium | reverse complement strand
TGCAATTGGCTCGTTTTCCTGGTTTTCTTTGTTAGACATATGATCTTTTCTGCTGTTTTATCTGCTGCAATCGTTGTAAATCTGCACTGTTCTCTTGGTTTGCCCTACCTAAGGCTACTTCGCATAGGGCACAATAATCTGATGATATCAAACGCTTAGATTGCCTTGTTCCAATTGACGCTCCGGGGCTATAAAAGGCGCGGCATGATGCAGAACCGGCAATGGCTCTCGTTGTAATATTTACGTTGATGGCCATACGGCGCACGGCGTTTGCGCAACCAATGAGGGGAGCTAGCATGGACCAGCTGTTGCAGGTAATAACGATTCTCGTATTATGCGACGTTGTTCCGGCTCTTATGGTTTACATGATGTTCCCCAGGTTGTCCGGCGTGGCGCCAGCTTGCGAGAACTACCGTGGTGCCAAGGTGGTTAACGGCCTTGGAATAGCCTGGTTCATATGGCTCGCGCTTCTGTGGTGCTCGTCCGTTGTGTTCAATGCCGCTGGCTGGGGAGTGCCGGGCTGGTTGTCGTTGATGCTCGTGGCGTTTCCCCTTGTGGCTGGCTCCTGCATCTTCGGCATGTTCGACGACTGGATGGACGATGGCTCGGCCAAAGGGTTCAAGGGACACCTTCGAGAGCTGTCGCACGGCAAGATGACAACGGGGATGCTCAAGATGGTTGGTATCGGCCTACTCTCGCTGTTCACGGCCATATACATTTTGGAACCTGGCGAGCAGCTTCCGGTATTGCGGGTAATCCTATCCTTTCTCACGATGTCTTTGTGCGCCAACCTGCTCAATCTGCTGGATTTAAGGCCGTTGCGCGCAACCAAGGTCTATGTGGTTCTGGCGCTGCTAGGCGTAATCGCCATCTTCGCTTGCGGGAAGGCCGGGGCCGGATTCTTGCCAGTTGTCTGCGTTCTTCTTGCATGCGCAGGTCCAGTCATAGCCACGTTTAGGTTTGACAACCTCGAAATTGCCATGCTTGGAGATTCCGGGGCAAACGCCATGGGATCTTTCGTTGGGTTTCTCTTCGCGGTCTCGCTTCCAACTTGGCTGCTCGGTGTGGTGGCGGTTCTCCTTTTGATTCTGAACCTGTCGTCGGAGAAGGTGTCGTTCTCCAGGGTGATTGCGCAAACACCAGCTTTACGCAAAATCGACATGCTGTTTCGTCCAAAATCCTTCATCCGCACAGGAAGAGGGGGCGGTGGCCGGGGTAATCGCCGCGGATAGTTTTGCACAGCCTTTGCAAAGTTGGCATCGCGTTGCTGGGGCTGAGGATGGGCTCGAGCTTCCTTTAACCTGCTGGCCTCGCAGAGTTGATCCAGAAGTTTTTACGCGCGCAGTCAATGATGCTCCGGACATATTCTTGCATGCAATCGATTCAAACTTAATGCGGGTTATGACGAACATATTACAAACGTAAATTATTATCGTGATTATGATGTTTTGCCGTGCCGTCGTTGGTTTCCATATATATAGAGCGGAAACCAAAACTTTACGAACTCGATAATTTGTACACCGAGCGTGCGAGTTCTAAATCTTGGGGCTATTTGCATGAAAGCCGACATATAATGTATTCAAAAGTCGAAGGGCTTTGTCTTGGCATGCCCAAATTCATGCAACCGTCGAGCAAATCCAGCTTCTCCGGGTGGTTAGGTTTGGCGGGTGCTGGATTTGGCTGCGGCAAAGTCCACGAGAAGTTTCACAAAGGAGGAACTTAGATGTACAAGTTCGGACCGGTTTCTGACCGTGTCGCCCAGATGCGCGATCACTATCGCAATTCCATCCCGGCGATTGACCTGGACCGCTACAAGCTGGTCACCGATTACTACATGAACAACCGCAATGTCACTGGAATTCTCAAGCGTGCTCTCAACTTCAAGAACATGTGCGAGAAAATGCCGCTGCGCATCGAGGACGACGAGCTCATCGTTGGTAGCTATGTTGGACAGTATCACGCATGCGCCCTCTACCCGGAGAACTCGGTGGATTGGCTGATCGAGGTTATCGAGACCCGCGACTACGCAACCCGCGAGATCGACCCCTACACCATGACCGAGGAGGATCGCCAGTACTTCCTCGACACCTGCGACTTCTGGAAGCAGGAGTGCCTGGCCGCCAAGGTTGAGCCCTACATGCCCGAGAAGTACAAGAAGGATCTTGCCCTTAACGAGTGCTGCATGTCCTGGGGCACCGGAATCGGTGGACCAGTCGGACACTTCTGCGCTAACTACGACAGGGCTGTCAAGGACGGCTTCAAGAAGACCCGCGACCTTGCTCAGCAGAAGATGGACGAGCTCGAGGCCAAGGGCGTCGAGGGCGACGAGGTTCAGGCTTACAACTTCTACCGCGCAGTCACCATCGTGTGCGACGGAATCATCCTGTTCGCAAAGCGCTACTCCGAGTACGCAGCAGAGCTTGCAGCCAAGTGCGAGGATCCCAAGCGCAAGGCCGAGCTGGAGCAGATTTCCGATAACCTCAGCAACTGCGTTGAGAATCCTTCCCGCAACTACTGGGAGGCACTGCAGACCGTATGGTTCTATCAGATGTGCATCATGATGGATGCTAACCTGCACGGAACCTCCGTCGGACGTATCGATCAGTATGTTGGCTGGTACCTCGAGGACGAGCTCAAGGCCGGAACCATCACCCGCGAGCAGGCTCAGGAGCTCATGGACATGTACGTCCTCAAGGTAGCCGAGCTCAACAAGGTCGGACATGCAGTGATGTCCCTTGCAGTTCCCGGATACACTTCCGGTCAGCTCATCACCTGCGGCGGCACCAACCGCGAGGGCAAGGATGCAACCAACACCGCAACCTACCTGCTGCTCGAGACCGGTGCTCGTCTGGTCCTGCACGACCCGCCAATCGCTCTGCGCTGCCACCCCGATATGCCGCATAGCCTGTGGGAGTGCGCAATCGAGACCACCAAGCGCGCCGGCGGAGTGCCCAGCTTCTACAGCGATCCGGTTTGCGAGAAGATGCTCATGCAGAAGCCAGGACACGGACTGGATCAGGCAGATGCCTACGACTACACCCTCATCGGATGCGTGGAGCCTTCCGGATGGTGCAACGAGTGGTCGGCATCTGGTGTTACCGGAGGCAACGAGGCTTACTTCAACCTGGTCAACGGCCTGCAGATGGCAATCAACAACGGCGTGAACCCAATGCCGCAGCGCGATGGTTCGCCAAGGCCCCAGACCGGCCCGGCAACCGGATACCTGTATGAGATGGAGTCGATGGAGGACGTCAAGAAGGCCCTCGAGACCCAGATCAAATACTGGATGGATTGGGACGAGACCATCGTCAACCTGTTCGAGGAAGTCGCTCGTCGTGAGCTTCCGCAGCCTCTGGTATCCTCCCTCATGGTTGGATGCATGGAGAACGGCAAGGATTGCATGGACGGCGGTGCCAAGTACAACGGCAACGGAATCACCGGCGTTGGAATGGGCAACGTTATCGACTCCCTCAACATCATCGATCAGGTTTGCTTCAAGACCAAGAAGGCAACCACTCGCGAGCTCTACGATGCAATCATGAACAACTGGGAGGGCTACGAGGAGCTGCAGGCATACATCAACAACGAGGTGCCTCGCTACGGCAATGGCGACAAGGAAGCCGACAAGTATGCAGCTTGGTTCAGCCACATGATCTGCTCCATCGGAAACAACCTCAAGGGCTATCGTGGAAACTTCGGAATGGGCACCTGGCCTGTTACGATGAACGTTCTCTACGGATACAGCACCTGGGCAACCCCCGACGGCCGCAAGGCTGGAACTCCTCTGGCGGACGGCATCTCGGCTGTCCAGCAGATGGACAAGAACGGCCCAACCGCAGAGTTGGCATCGGTTGCCGAGATGGATCACTCCGAGTTCCACAACGGAACCCTGCTCAACATGAAGTTCCATCCAAGCTCGGTTGCCAATGAGGCTGGTATGAACAAGCTCATCAATCTCATGAGCACCTACTTCTTCGATATGGGCGGTATGCAGATGCAGCTCAACATCGTGTCGGCAGACACCATGAAGGCCGCTCAGAAGGATCCAGACAACTACAAGGATCTCGTTGTCCGCATCGCCGGATTCTCCGCATACTTCGTTGAGGTTTACAAAGATGCTCAGGACGACCTCATCCGCAGGACCGAGCAGTCGCTGTAAAGAACAGCAACGCAAAGGTGTTTAGCTAGAAACAAGTTTTTCTAGCAAGCAAGATAGATCAGGAGGCCGAGCCCCGTAGGGGGTTCGGCCTCCTTTCTTTTTCTCAAGCAGGTCTCTCAGGGCTCTCTCGTCTATATCGCTCAATGGAATTTTTCGTGCATTATCGTGCATTTCCGCCGCTTCATTAAATCTGCGTTAATAGAGTTTTTTAACGTATTCAAATTTGAATGAATTCAAAATATCGCAAAATGTCGTGAATTATTGCGGTAAAACTCCTCTGTAAGAATTTATAAATAACTAAATTTTTACAAAATTTGTATAGATTCCAATCGAGCACACGCTTGAAACAGGAGGTGGATTTTGAACGAGCGCGAAACATCGGTTGCCCATGCATGAGGAGTGCAAGGAGCTTTAAGGAGCTCCATGGGCGTGAATTCCAAGAAGGGAGAGATTTGAAGTGACAGCTACAGCCCCAACTTTTAAGAAAGGTCGTGCTTGGCTGATTGCCGTTACCAACGTGCTTGGTTGCGTTGGAGTAGGACTCATGTCATACAAGGGCATGACCACATTGAACCTGGTCATCGTTTATTACGGCATCGACTACACGACCTATGGCAGCATCGCCGGAATCCTTTTCTTGTTCGCACTGGCAACATCTATACCGGCGGGTTTCTTCGTTAGCAAAGTGGGCGCGTCCAAGCTCGCGCTCATATGCTTGGTGCTCATATGCATCGGTACCATAGTTCCAACCATATACCTGCTGATAGCCGGTAGGTCCACTAACTACGTGGCCATGAGCTTCATGGGAGTTCCCACGATGCTTGGATGGGGTGCTATGACGGTGGCGAACACAATGCTGGTATCGGATTGGTTCCCGCCAACCAAGAGGCCGTTGCCAATGGCTATCAACTCGATGTTCACCCCGGTTGGAATGCTGGCAGTCCTTCTTCTCTCGACCCCGCTCATCAACATGGCATCTACCGATGGCTACACCGAGGAAGAGCTTGCCATGACGTTTGGCCAGAGCCCTGCTGGCGTTGTTACCACAACGGTGGCTTTCTCGATCTACGTGGTAGTCATCACCATCGCCGCACTGTTCATCATCCGCAATCCATCTCCCGAGCATTCATTCCTGGGAATCGACTCCGCTTCCGAGGAAGCTGGAGTGGCCCAGCAGGTAGAGGATACAGGTAAGGCACGCGACGGTTACAAGAGCCTGGGCGTTTGGATTCTCATCATCATGTTCTTCATGTACACATGGGGCGCAAACTGCTTCGCAAACTACTGGCCAACATACGTGGAGTCCTCTCCTGCAATGGGCGGATTCAACATCCCGCCGCTGCAGGCCAACATGACGTCCACGGTAGTTGCAATCACCGAAATCGTTGCTGGAATCATCATCGGTTGGGGAATGACCAAGATCAAGCACGACAAGTGGTGGCTCGTAATCTTGATTGTGGCCCTTGCGGTAGCGCTCAACAACGTTTTGGAGTTCCAAGTTCCTTCCGAGGGTTGGTTCATCCCGATTCTGATCCTCTATGGTGCAACTCAGGAGATGTGGCCTCCCATTACGTTCACCATAGTTCCCGAGCTCTTCGATTCGCCAAAGGCCCTTGGCGGAGCTCTCGGACTCATGTCCTTCGTGAACAACCTCACCGGAACCGTTATCTCCACCTCCAATGGAATCATTGCCGACAAATTCGTGAACGTTCCCGGTGGAACCTGGAATGCATTCGGAGTGCCGCTGAGCATCACCGCAATCATCATGACAATCATGGCTATTCTCATGATCATCGTTTGGAGGAAGCGCTGGGCAACCTTGAAGGCAAGGGCTGCCGAGAAGGTAAACGCAAAGGAAGAGTGCGCTGCATAGCCGTTGCGTAGTAGCAAAATTTGAACGCACTATAGAAATACCGGACGATGTTGGATATATTCATCGTATTGGAATGGAAGGTTTAGAAACCAAGTGGCTGTCGGGAAACAAACGGCAGGAAGCAACAACTAGCGGGAGTTATCCTGACAGCCGCTAGGAATGAAGGAGACGATCGACATGGCTGATGCAGAAGAGCCCAAATACGACCTTAGAAAACTCAAGGAAGCGGATTTCGAGAAGCACTACATCCTCACTCCGGAAGCTAAAGAGAAGGCCAAGTATGGCAAGCTGGTATTCGAGTTCCCGCAGGAGAACAACGAGATAGTTGCCGAGGGAGACCCCATGGATTATGTGGTGCACCCGCAGGCGTACTTCCGTGGGGCTTCGCAGATTCCGGGATCGCAATTCAATTCGAGCTTCCAGATTTTCGTGAAACCGTTCTTCCTCGACAAGGTGCAGCACCGTCATCCGGCTGACGAGTTCCTGATCTTTCTCGGCGCAAACTCCACAAATGTGTTCGACTTCGACGCGCACATAGAGCTTACGATTGGCAAGGCTGAGGAGTCTGAAACATACGTGATCGATAAACCCACGATTATTAGGATTCCCGCGTACACGTATCATTGCCCACTCAACTTCAAGAAAGTCAACAAGCCCGTCATGTTCATGGCCGCTTGCATGATGCCGATGTTCGGCGGTATCTACGACATGCCCGATGGAACATCCCAGGAGATGTACTACAACGGCCCCATGCAGTGCAAATACGATGAGAACAAGAAGTGCGACTCGTGCGGCAAGTGCCTGCTGGAGAAATGGGAGCGTGATCAGGATCAGGCTTAAGGCTTTTCGGCCTTCCAGCGCTGGTTTACTGACAGTGCCGGTTCACTGACGGCATGTAGCTACTGACGGCGTGTAGTTACTGACGGTGCGTAGTTGAAAAGCTAGAGACCCGGGTAGGATGATGCAATGTCGTCTCTCCCCGGGCCTCTTTTTAAGCTTTGTGTCAATTCTGTGACATCGAGACGCATGGATGCCAACGTGTGCATGCGATGGCGTCGCTTACCTTGCTATACTGCAACGCAAACCGCGTTTGTTTTTGAACATCGCGCTCTCGGCTCTATAATTAAAACCTGTGTGTGCAAACCAATATTCATATAAAACCACATGTGCACCGTAATCGATGAGCCATCAGAAAGGGTAATCGATGCCTGAAAACGATACCAATGTAACCGTATCCCTGCTAATTCCCATCTACAATGCAGAAAAGTATCTTAAGGAATGCCTCGATTCTGCCGCAGCTCAAACGCTCGATGGTATTGAGATTATCTGCATAAACGATGGATCCAAGGACAGCTCTCGCGACATCATCCAGAGCTACATGGATAAAGACCCCAGGTTCAGGGTCATAGACAAGCCGAATTCCGGATATGGTATTTCCATGAACATGGGCCTCAAGGAGGCCAGGGGAGAGTACATCGGCATCTTGGAGTCGGACGACTTCGTGGACGCGGATGAACTCGAGACCCTCTACAAGGTTGCCAAGGAAAACGATGCCGACGTGGTGAAGTCCAACTTCTACGAGTACTGGACAACCCCGGAGCCCAAGAACAAGTTCTTCGAGTATTCGACCGAAGAGATGTGCAACCATTTGTTCGAGGCATACGATGAGCCGCAGGTTTTCTGGATGCAGCCTTCGATCTGGTCTGCCATCTACAAGAAGTCATTCCTAAACGAGAACGACATCGATTTTCTCGAGACCCCGGGAGCTTCGTATCAGGACACCGGATTCAACTTCAAGGTGTGGTGCGCGGCCAAGCGCGCTTACTGTGTTCACGATGCGTTCCTGCACTACAGGCAGGATAACGCGGCTTCGTCGATCAAAGACCCAAAGAAGCTTTATTTCGTGTGCGACGAGTACGAGGAGATGTTCAGGTATCTGCATGAGCGCTTCCCCGAGAAGGCCGACAAGCTGGACAAGATCCTGGTGTCCATGCAGTACGACACCTACATGTGGAACTACGAGCGCCTCGATTCAAGCGCCGACGCCCTCAAGTTGGAGTGGCTGGAGCGCTTCTCCAAGGACTTCAAGAAGTTCATGGACGACGGCCTCGTGGATTTCTCGCTGTACTCCCCGTGGAAGCCAAGGGACATGAGGCTCATCATCGACGAGCCAAAGCTCTTCAAGGCCATGCGCGACCGCGAGGGCAATGCACCTCATACGGTGGGCACGAAGCGCGAGTCCAAGAAATATTACAAGGATCTTGGCGGCAAGGCCTACGTGGAGCGAGTGAAGCAGTACAGGAAGGAATACTAAGTCTTGAACGAAAATCCTCTGATTTCGATAGTTGTTCCGGTTTACAACGTCGATAAATACCTGGTCGAGTGCTTGGAATCCCTTAGAGCTCAAACCTATGGGAACATCGAGATAATCTGCGTGAACGACGGTTCTACCGACAGGTCGGGCCTGGTGCTGGACTTCTTCGCGGGGCTCGACAGCCGCATTAAGGTAATCGTTCAGGAGAACAAGGGCTTGCCTGGCGCTCGCAACACCGGCATCGATGCCGCTTCGGGCGATATCGTGATGTTCGTGGATTCCGACGACACCATCGAGCCCAAGGCCTG
>CADBOM010000239.1 GCA_902796325.1 uncultured Coriobacteriaceae bacterium | reverse complement strand
TGGTCACCATCGATGCTGTCGTGCTTGATCACGCCGTTCTCAACCAGCTTGGTTAGTATCACCACAGTCCTATGAAGTTGCCTCTGGGTGAGGACCTTGCCTACCTTCGTTTGGCCAGCGATGCTGTTGAGGAACCTGGCTTCCCAGTCGTTTAGCGTGCCAAAATCCATGCCCTTCTTGCGAGCATGTTTCAGCACGTCATAGCTCAGACTTCCGACTCTCTGTTCTATGGTTGGCCCGGCAATCTCCATCATGGCTTCGTAGATGTACTTGTCGTCTAGCGTGGAGTTGTCACCGTCGCTAGCTTCGCTGCCGCTGTTTCCATCATTCCCATCGTCAGCGGTACTACTTTCGGATTTCTTCTTGGCCAGCGCATCCAGTGCATGACTGACTTCTTCTTCACTTCCGCTCGAAAGTATGGCCCAGGTTATCTTTGGCGGATTAACCTCCGAGATCTTCTCGATAATCTCGTCGTCGAATTGCCCGAGTTCCAATATCGATTCAAGTTCGGCTACAGTTGTGTGCAGATATGCGGCAGTACCTTCAATATCTAGTCCTGCGGCATAGAAGTTATTGGAAACTCTAATGATGCGATCTCCGAGAGACAAACTTTTGTCGTCCCAAGCTTCTTTTATCGATTCGAGGGCGTCGACCTTATCCATTGTTCGTCTCCTTCGATGTCTGCTTCCAAATCCATTCGTTTCTTATCGACAGCGCCTTGTATGTGTCATATCCAAGTTCTTCCACGAGCATTCTGTAAATCGAATCTGACGTGGCAAGAGTTTTGACTACGTCCCAATTATCCTTTTTGCCCCATAGCGGATGATCTGGATGGACAATGACCTGTAGAGCTTCATTGTCGTCGTCGTACGTATAGTCAAAAGGCGATTTATCAGCTTCGTTGGCAGTTTTCTCTATGTAGCTAATACGCACTTCGCCTTCGCCGGGCAAATACAAGGACTTCTCGCTGACTACTGTCTTGACTGCGTCTTTTATGCTCTTCTTCGGCTCATCTTCATCTACGTTCTTCTTGTCCTTGGGATTATCGTCAACAGGCTGCTCGATAGGATCTTCCTCAAACCTATCCCTCATCTCGTTGATGATTTTGGTGCGCTCTATAGGGTTACTGGCGTTGCCTTTTCTATTTAGCTTTTGCGAAGCCGAAACGATTGGCTTGAGGTATTCATGCATGTATGCGCTTACTATTGCCCAGGTTTCGTCTTGCTGAAGCCCCTGTTTGTAGAACGTGGCGTCTAGGAAATCCAGATTCGCCTCGCCTATAACTCGAGATGTCATGGTATGGGCACGGAACCAGGTCTTATCCCATTTCAAAACCAGCTGGTTGTTTCTATAGATGTTGAATCCGTAGAGTCCATCATTGTGAAGTTGGCTATCCAGCGCCATCCATCCGGTGATGTTGTATTCGTTGTTGGGGCCACATGTGACGTCGATATCTATCTTCGAGCCAGGGACAAAGTTGTACTTTTTGGGTTTGGCAGGGTAGCTTCCATTGTCATCGATAATCTTGATGGAGTCTCCCGTCTCAAGATGTCCCTTGAAAGCTTCGCCCAAGTAATCGAGCACCGCGCTAACGGTGATGTTCCTGTCCTTCAGCTTGCTAACCACAAAGGATGTTCCATGTGGCGAGTGTCCTAGCGGGCTTTTGGGGTTGGGCTCTGAGTCTTCAATCACAACATCCCAAGCGTCCGATCCAGAAGGCCTATTGCTGTATTCGGATATATCGAAGGCAACGTGGTACTCGATGTCTTTATCAACCGGTCGGGTGAAGATTTCGTAGTATCTGCCCAGGGTAGAGCACGAAGTTTTGAATCCCATGCCAAAGTGGCCCTTCGCGCCTTCTCCACGCTCGATATAGCGGGACATATCCTCGGCAATGCAGACTGCTCTCTCCAAAACATCGTCGGTCATGCCCTTGCCGTCATCTGTGACGACTACCTTGGCATCGCGCATGTCTACAGTGATATGCAGCTTCTCAGTACCGACGCGTGCGTCGAAGCAGTTTGCCACGAGCTCGCCAATTGCCTCGGAGGGCTTTTGGTTTGTTGCTCCGATTGTCTCCATGAGCCTTGGAGAAGGATAGTTCTTGACTGTTCTAGATCCCATATCGATGGTTCTCCTTGGTATAAGGTGCCTAGTGAATTATTTCTATCCTAATCAACTTTTCGTTAATTCTTTCAGGTTTGATCAAAATCTTTAAATATCCTCAACATGGATAAATTTGGTTTGATCCGCTGATGGCAGGGGTCTCAAGCAAGCTGTTCGGCGTCAAGCAGGCAATAGCTGGGTTTCGTTACTGGTTCCTCTCCCAGCCCTTCTCCCTATTTCTCGCTCTCCATCTTGTTCAGGGCATCCACGAGGTCGCGGGCCATCTTCCCAACCTCCTCGTCGCCAGTAAGCCCATAGAGCTTCACGGCCGCACGCGTAGCCGTGTACACGTCCTGGTCGATGCCCCACTTGATCGCGCCCACCAGAGCCTGCAGGGTTTCCGGAGCAGCTCCAACCGACTCGCCCCATTTGACCAGGATGTCCTTGGCTTCGTCGGGCTGCATCTTGGTAAAGTCCCTGTGCATCTTCTGCTGCAGGTACAGAAGCTCGCCCCTCGCCATCTGCGACTCCTGGTACACAAGGCTAAGCACTAGGTGCGCCGCGGCAATCCTGTACTCGTGCTTGTCAATCTGCAAATAGCCCTTCGAGCGGTGGAAACGCGCCAAGGTGTCCGGATTGTCAATGTACTTGTACGCCTCGTCCAGCGACCTCTCGTAGGCGGGCATGCGGCCAAGCCTCTTGTAGTTCTCACCGATTTCGAGGTAAAGGTCGGCGTTCGCGGGGTTCCAGCGCAGGGCTTTCTTGAGGGCCGCTATGGCGTCGTCGAACCTCTCCGCGTCGTATAGGCACGACGCATAGGCACTAAACACCTGCGTGAACGGCTGCGTTGCGTGCCTTATGGTGCGCTTCTCCTCGTTGTGGGCTCGCCACACAAGCTCCTGCTCCGGAGTCTCGAAGTCGAAGTATCTGCTGGCCTTGTCGTCTTTGAACAGGCCCTTGTCCATGCTCTGGGCCATCTGCTTGGCCAGGGGCTCGATGGTCTGGAGCGCCTCCTTTGACTTGCCCTCGCGCTGCAGCAACGCGGTTTGGGCAAGCGTTGCCATGGTGTTGGCCGTGTCCTTGTCCATGGTTTGCGCGAAGGCCTTACGCTGCTCTTCGGGCAGTACGTCCCATAGCATGCGGCCGCATTCGCGGGCTATCTCCTTTGCCAGCGGGTGGTTTTGGTGCTGCTCGATCTGCTGCTGCAGGTATGGCGCGTCGTGCTGCGGGTCGCCGGTGAGCCCCTGGCGGATTTGCTCGATGATCGCGGCTAGCTCGCTGGTGTTGGCGCCGGAGGCGCCGGAAGCGGCGCCCGCGCTGCCGCGGCTGCGGTCGTTGGCGTTGCCCTTGTTGTCCTTGCTGCTCATGACTGACCCCCAATGTCGCTCAAGTTGCATGTGCGCCGATCTTAGCTAGCTGGACAGCTCGGCGTTTTACGCGCCGGGCTGTCCAGCTGCAAATGCCAAGTTGCTCGGATCAAGTTGCTCGGTTGCACATATTTATTCCACTGGATACTCAGTAAACATCATGCCATATGTTGTGGATGTTGGGTGTCCAGCGCAAGGGACAGCTTTGCATTAATTTGGGCAATTCGGGGTGCCGGAAGGCGTGGGGCGGGCGTTGTTATATAAGGGCTATAGGGCATACGCTATTTCCTTACGGGACTGGTAGTAGGTCGGCAGGTAGGCTGCGGCTGGAACCCCTTCGTAGCGAGCGTAGTGCTTGGTAACAAGGCTCTCAAATGCCATGTGAAGTTCGGTTGGTGCCCGGTTGTTATTTCCATACCCGGCCCAAAACAGGCCTGAAAGTGCGGTATTGCCACCGTGGAGTATCGGCACTCGCAAAACCGCCGTTCAGACGCTGTGTTTTTGGGGCCGTTATTCCACCCGTACTGGAAAGACGCTTATTCTTGTGGCCTTTTACCTCGGGTTTTGTAAGCGGGCTTTCGCTCGTGTGGGCTAGCGGCGGTCCAAAAACCGGCCTGAAATGGGCTGGGTTCAATAGAAGGTGCACATAAATCGCAATTATTCGGGCAATAGATAATAGTTTCAGGCCGGTTTTTGTTGTGCGGTATGTGTGGCAGGTGCGACGGATGCGTCTCGCAGTATGTGTGTCTTATCCGAACGAGCTTCGCCGATTGCCCGGAATGAGCTCAACCTTGACGCGCCGCCCTGATGTAGCCTTTTGGATGCGTGGCTGCGCCACCTTGCGCTGCCCGACGTAATACAGAGGACACAACCAGTTAGCGCAAACATTCAATGCGGGCCTCAGCATGTAGGGGGAGGGGCAACATGGCATCAACTGCTCAGAAGCGACTGCTTATAATCGGCTTCGGCCTTGTGGCGTGCCTTCTCTACGGTGTTGGCGCGGCTATTCGTGGCAATGTTGGCATTCTCCTGCCAGCGCTTTCGCAAAGCAGTGGCACTCCATACGGCGACGTTAGCCTGGCCATCGCCCTTATGAACCTCGTGTTCGGGGCAACCCAACCTTTGTGGGGCCTAGCGGCGTCGCGCACGTCCAACCGAACGGTGCTGATCGCAGGCTCTGCTCTCATGGCAATCTCTATGGTGGGCATGATGACCCTGCAGAGCTTCGTCGGGCTAATCATCTCGCTGGGCTTCGTGTTTGGAGCCGGAGCTGGCGCGGTTGCCTTT
>CADBOM010000238.1 GCA_902796325.1 uncultured Coriobacteriaceae bacterium | reverse complement strand
TTGCTTTGAGAGGCAACGAAATCGAGGATGTGGCTTCCGAATGATGGATCCCTATAAAGTTCTTGGTGTTGATAGAAACGCCTCTCAGGACGAAATTAAAAAGGCATACAGGCGTAAAGCCCGCGAGGTTCACCCGGATTTCAATCCAGACGATCCGGATGCCGAGCGAAAGATGAAGGAAGTCAACGAGGCCTACGAGCGCCTGACCAACCCGGAGAAATTCGCAAGGGAAGATGCCAGGCAGAGGGCTGCCGACTGGGCAAACCAGCAGCGCACGGGTGGCACCGGAGGATACGGCAACTACAATAGCGGATACGGCGGGTACGGTTGGGGATACGACCCATTTGGTGGGTCTAGCAGCTCGTCTGGAAACCCATATGGAAATCCCTATGGCCAGCAGAGGCAAACCTACGTTAACTGGGACGACTTCTTCAACAACGCCTACGGATACCGTAGCAACACCGATCCCAAGAACATCCATCCCGAGAAGTCTCCGGATGATTCCGACACCATAAGGCGAGCCATCGACGCCATAAACTCAAATAACTATGACGAAGCCCTCAAGGCTGTAAAGAGCGTTCACACCAAGGATCGCGATGCCCGCTGGTTCTACATCGCCTCGCTGGCAAACTATGGAGCAGGAAACCCAACCGTAGCCTACGAGCAAATCAGAACCGCGCTGCAGATGGACCCGGGCAACATCAACTACCACAGAGTCATGCAAGCCTATGGAAACGACCCCAGGGAAACCTACCAGCAAAGCGCCACTACTCGCGGGTTCAACAGCCAATCACGCAATCTGGCCATTTGCTGCTCAACCTTCATCGCGGTTGACCTAATACTTTGGTTCTGCTTCGGTGGAGCGTTCATGCCCTTCATACTGTGCTGCTAATTGCGCTGCTAGCGAAACCTCTTCACGTATCCCCCGCTGGCATAGCTGGGCCAGGTGGAGCACTCCACCCCGTCCGAGATATCCGGTGCGCCGTCTTTTGCAAAGCCAGCCCAATACCTTCGCATGGCACCGCCTACGCGCGGCACGGAATCCATGTTGCCCAGATAAACGCCTCGATACCTGTCCATCTGCAGCAGAACCGGAAGCTCTGTCATATGGCAATCTTCCACCCCGAACAACCTTAGCAGCGGAATTGGCATATCGAAGTCGTACACGTACGTAGAGCTTTGATCGCAGCCCGAGAGAAACTCGCTAAGCGGCCTCTCATATATCGTCTCGCTCAGCGCATGTCCGCATTTGTCCCAGATGTTCCCGTCGTATTTCTCGTACTCGATACCACCGGCCTCGAACATCCTGCGCAAATCGGATGGAGAGGTGGTTCGGGTGAAGATGCTGCCCTCGTTGGCGTTCTTCCCAACAACGATCGGCATTCCGCATTTGCCGGCAAGTTCCTTAGGGAACCCCCTTAGAATCTGACCGTCCACTGCAGGGCTGAACACGCACCTGAAGTCTCCCGCGTTCCACCTTCTATCTCGAATAGCGAGGTTGGCCCTTATCACATCTTGGGGAGCCAGGTATTTCACCAGCTCGACATCGTGGTAGTCGATTCCCAGCTCCTCGAGATACATGAGGGCTATTCCATAGCTTTCGTCCAAGGTGTAGAAGGAGTCGTCTGGGCTATTCCTCTTTGAAAATACGCACGAGCTTCTGGGATGCTCATGAGCGCCATAACGCAGGCACCACCGGCAGACTGCCCGAATATCGTTACGTTATCGGGATCACCGCCAAAGCCCTTTATGTTCTTGCTCACCCATTCGAGGGCCTTCATCTGGTCGAGAATGCCAATGTTGGTTTGAAATTCGCTGTTGAGGAAGCTCAGATTCAAGAAGCCGTATAGGTTTAGCCTATAGTTGATCGTTACCACTATCGTGCGGGTTTCGACGCAGAAGCGCTCCATATCGTAGAGCGTCGTCTTTGGATTAGAGGCATCTCGCCCCACTCCTCCCGTGGCATAGGACCCACCGAAAATCCACACCATCACAGGCAGCTTCTCGTCGTCTCCGTGCTGGGGAACCCAAACGTTGAGATAGAGGCAATCTTGCCCGTATGCCCTGGGATTGTAGTTTCTACGCGCTTGCAGGGGGTTCTTGCTGAGCGTCACCGCATTCTTAACATCAGTCCAAGGATCTGGATCCACCGGAGCCTTGAAAGCCAAGTCTCCAACCGGCGGTTTGGCAAAGGGAATTCCAAAGTACCTGCAGCATCCGCTACGCTGCTCTCCCCTAATTTTTCCAAATGCAGTTTCAACAACAGGCCCTGAGGCCACGATGCTCGCATAACCTGCGCTCATAAGATCACCTCGGGAAAAGAAGCCCAGTGGGCATGACGCATAGCATGACAGATAACTTTCCAGTTTGATTAAATCGACATATTTACGCATATCGTATAGATAATTTTCATATGAATGAGTCTAGAATAAATGCGAGGATAGAGAACCAAAATGATAGGTTTTAGCTCTATTCAACGCCAACCATTAGGTTTAGGCGACTATCCTTGTTAATCGAAACAGTTTTGAAATCGACCAGATTTACCTTGTCTAAGGTATGGGGTCGGCAAATCCGGCTGCAGGGAACGTTAGCAGCATACGGTGACGGCAAACTCTATCGGCAACAGCGACCAGAAGCGACGCTGCCGGTAGACAACTTACATCAGCTGGGAAAACAGAAGGGTGGGCCTTCCAATGGAAGATCGCGAAGGATACATACCGTTTGCTGGATATCAAACCTATTACCGCATAGCAGGCAAGTGCAAGGACGGCAAGAAACCACTGCTGGTTTTGCACGGAGGACCAGGTGCGGCTCATTATTACCTCCAAACGCTGGATGGAATAGCCGAGAAATACGGCCGTGCAGTGATCTACTACGACCAGATGAGCTGCGGCAAATCGGTCACTCCCCCGCTGCCAGATAAATGGAGCGAGGAGTTCTTCCTAGACGAGCTGCGCAACGTTCGCGATGCTCTCGGATTGGACGAAGTGCACATCTTGGGCCAATCGTGGGGTGGAATGCTCGCCATGATGTACGCGTTGGAGCATCCTAGCGGCCTGCTATCGATGATTGTTGCAAGCTCCCCGGCATCCATGGACCTATGGCTGCACGAGGCAATTCGGCTTAGGGGTTATCTCCCTGAAGACATGAGGGACGCGCTGGCGCAAGCAGATGTCGATGGCAACTATGACAGACCAGAGGTTAAAGCTGCATCTGCGGAATACTACCGCAGGCATGTGAGCCTGATTCCCGAAAACGAGAGGCCCGACGGGCTCCACAACCCCGGGCCCGACCCAGTGGGCGACGAATGCTATCACTTCATGCAGGGCATGAGCGAATTCGTAGTGACCGGAAAGCTTTCACATTGGGATATAAGCGGAAGGCTCTCGGAAATCGACACCCCAACGCTCGTTACATCTGGAGCCGCCGATGAATGCACGCCACTGGTTGCAAAGCAGGTGGCAGATGGAATTCCAGGAGCCAGATGGGAGCTTTTCCCAGATGGAACACATTGGGTTCACGGGGAGCAGAAGGATAGGTACAACGCTACGGTCGAGGCGTTCGTAGAACAGCACGAGTAGCGAGCACGAGTAGCTATTCTGGCGAGTTATTAACACCCAAAATGGGGCATGGCAATTCAAGGCAATAAAATCGGCAATTATGCACAAAATATGCACGAAGCAATATAGGAGGTAAACATGGAAACGCTAGATGCAATCAAGGCAAGGCACTCCACCCGCAACTTTAACGGCAAACCCGTTTCGGACGAGCAGATTGTCAAGATTCTCGAGGCCGCAGACGCCGCGCCAATCGGAATGGGAAAGAACGATACCCTTCAGATTACCGTCATCAAGGATCCAGATCTTATCAACGAGTTCAGAAACGCCGGTGACCGCGACTTCTCATATGGAGCTCCGGTTCTGATCTTGGTCTCTACCAAGGACGATGAGCAGTTTGCATCCCTCAACATCGCAAACGCATCTTGTGTGATCGAGAACATGCTCATTGAGGCAACCGACCTAGATCTGCAGAGCATCTACCTGTGGGGATTCTGGCACTTTGGACTCCCCAAGATGCCAGAGCTCCAGGCAAAACTCAATCTTCCTGAAGGATTTTCCCCGATGGCCTCTGCTGCAATCGGTTATGCGGATGATGCGCCTGCTGCCGGTGGACATACTGGAATCGCACACGCAATCATCTAAGCGCTCCTAGTTGCGCACCGGAGAAACGCCGCCAAAGCAGCGCCGACCAGCGCGGCATCTATATGTAGCTGCATTCATCCTAGGAGTTGCATCAAAAGAAGAACCGGATGGTCCCAGTTGGGATCATCCGGTTCTTTACATCTTGAATAACGATGTTCCATCCAGCGTTAGAAACGTTGGTAACGCTTCCAACGTTGACAAAGCATTCACCGCAGCGTATTAGCATCGCAGCATGTAGCCGCCGTCGATCACGGCGATGTGGCCGGTCATCTGGGCCGCCGCCGGGGACGCCAGGTACACGGCGAGGGCGCCGACCTCGATGGGCTCGCCGAAGCGGTGGGTCACGGTCTGGTCGTTGATGTAGTCGAACATGTCGGACGGGATGAACTTCGAGAGCTCGGTGTTGGTGAACCCCGGGGCGATGCCGTTCACGCGGATGTCGTACTTCGCCAGCTCGGATGCCATGCAGTGGGTGAAGTGGTTGGCGCCGGCCTTCGCGGAGCTGTACCAGGACATGGCCTGGCTGCGGTTGACCATGAAGCCCGCGTTGGAGGTCACGTTGATGATGCAGCCGCCCTTGCCCGCCTCGCGCATCTTGCGGCCCACCACGAAGGTCATGCGCACGGTTCCGTTGAGGTCGGTCTCGATGACCCTGGTCCAGGTGCTGAGGTCCTCGTCCATGTCGAGGAGCTCGCCGGTGGCGGTTACGCCGGCGTCGTTGACGAGGATGTCGAAGTTGCCGAAGGCCTCGTAGGCCTCGTCCACGGCCTTCTTGCAGGACTCGAGGCTCGTGACGTCGCAGGAGAACGCCTGGTTCTTCGTGCCGTAGGCGTTCAGCTTCTCAACCTGCTCGGCGGCCTTGGCCTGGTCGCGGCAGAAGATGGCCACGTTGGCGCCGCTCTGCGCGAAGGCCTCGCCGATGGCGGCTCCGAGTCCGCGGTTTCCTCCGGTGATGATTGCGTTCTGGCCGTCGAGCCTGAACGCGCCGTCGAGGGAAGTGATTGCAGGGATCATTTTGGTTTCCTCCTAATGAAT
>CADBOM010000237.1 GCA_902796325.1 uncultured Coriobacteriaceae bacterium | reverse complement strand
TTGGTCCACTCAGCATGCTCCCGGTTGTCGAACTCGCAGACATCGGAATCGATGTCACGCATGCTGGTTGCCGCATAGAACGAATACGGCCTTACCATCTTTGCAGCCACAGTGAAGAAAGCTCTCTTTCCGCCTTTGGGCGAATAGGTTAAATGCTGTATCCGCCTGTAGTGATGCATGCACAGCCTGAACATGTTCTGGGGTATATCCTCGCCATAAACGCTCTTGACTGCGTCCACGTACATCCTGGAGACAATATCCAGCAGCTGCTCCGACCCCTGCAGCACCCTTCTCCAAGTCTTGAAATCCGATACGGTAAGGCCGCGTTTGGAGTGCAGCAGCATCTCGTCGTACTTTCTCTCAATCACGCCGTGAACGTCTCCACCGTTTCTCATGGTTAGTCCAGGAACACCAGCAGAGCAGATCGTGAATTCATAATGGTAGACGAGGGGGTGAACCATGCTGTCTAGGAGATAATGGCACAGAAACCCGTTGGCATAAGCCAGCCCAATTGGCCGATCATGCTCGGGGAGATTCTCGACTGCTTTTCTGAATGCCAAGAGAAGTTCCGATGGTTTGTAATCGTGAAGTATCCTGCCCAGTTTATGGTGCCCGTGGAACCTATATGTGGCCACTGAGCAAAACAGCGGATCCGGACCCTGGTTTCCCAGCAGAAATGCATAGAGCTCATCGCCAGAGCCGCCGGCAAGGTTGAAATCTCTAGCTATCAGCTCTCGGGCAAAGGTGTCGTGAGTAACCATGTTCGGCATTCACGCACCTCCATCTAACAACGTGTCAGCCAGATTCCAACAGGCATGGTCTTTGCAAATTTCGTTCGATTATAGGTCAAGGCCGCCAATTGAACACGAGCATCTGAGTCAATAATTCAGCTTCAAAGATAGTCAATCTTCAGAAAATGCCCAAAGCTCGAATTCGACAGCTTCTCAGAACACGAAAGCCAGCATCGAGTCAATGCAATACGATGCTGACACAATATCAACTCGACGTCACCTCGATCCCGGAATATACCGTCAATAAATGCACCATAGCTCCCGTTTGATAAACATTTTCAAATCGCACCAAGGGTATCGCCAGATATTCCGGCATATCTTTTTATGCGTTTAAATTTACATGTAGAATTCTGTACATGTAAGCTACGGAGATTGGAGGAGCATGAGCATGCCCGAATCAAATCCTGTGATCAAGACAATTTACGGCGATGTCGAGGGTCTAACCGACGGCAAGGTTTCGAAATGGCTGGGAATACCATTTGCAAAACCTCCCATTGGTGAACTTAGGTTCCACAGGGCCCAGGAGCCCGATGGTTGGGATGGTGTCAAGCCCTGCAAGAAATACGGCAACAGCCCATACCAGTTTGTTCCAGATGTGCCCGGCTCGATGCCGCAGGCCCCCATGTTTGCCCCGGAAAGCGAGGATTGCCTCTATCTGAACGTGTATGCTCCAGCAGACCCCTCAGCCGCTCCCATCGGTGGATACCCCGTATTCGTATGGGCCTACGGCGGTGCCAACCACATGGGCGAAGCCGCCAACCCGGACTACGATCTTTCATCCTTTGCCCATGATGGGGTAATCGGTGTCTCGTTCAACTATAGGCTTGGTCCGCTTGGATTCTATGATTTCAGAGACCTAGGCGAGAGGTTCGAAACCAACTGCGCTCTTTCCGATATGATAGCTGCGCTCAAATGGGTAAAAGCCAACATCGAGGCTTTTGGAGGCAACCCCGATAATGTGACCATATGCGGCGAATCTGCCGGTGGCGCTCAAACATGGGCCTGCCTGGCATCTCCCTATGCCAAGGGGCTCTTCAGCAAGGCAATCCCGATGTCTGGCCTCGCAGGAAACACCACCACGAAACTTACCCATGAATTGAACATGGGCCTGTTCTTCGATGCCGCCCATCTGGATCCAAACGATGGCGATGCTTTGTTCAACGCACCCATCGAGCAGCTGATTCCAGGTGGTGCCGCGGTAATGACGCAAAACGATGTTGAGCATTCGGGAATCTTCATCTCGGGCCATGTTATCGACGATGACATGCTCCCCGGCACCGTATGGGACTGTATGGCAAATGGAGGCGCCGACGGTGTGGATGTGATAGTTGGAACATGCCGCGATGAAGGCAGGATGTTCTCGCTTGGCAAGATGGCCCCTTACAGCTGGGAGCGCGTGAAGATGATGCTCGACGCCAACGGATATGGTGACAGGTTCGAACAGATGAAGAGTCTCTATGCCAAAGAGGGCGAGTCGGAGATCGATTCCGTATGCGAGCTCACAAGGGACAGGATGTTCTGGGTAGATGCCCAGAAGTGCGCCCTTGCTCAAACCAGCCACGGAAAAGTTTGGCAATACAGGTTCGATTACGCTCCCATTGGAGCACAGAAAATCGGCCTCTTCGCCACACATTCGATGGACATCCAACCGGCGCTCGACACCTACAGCAACGATCCCAACCCGATGAATTTCTACTATGGATCGCCGGAAGAAGAAAAGGCGAAAGTTAGAGACCAGCTTCATGGAGCATTCGTGCAGTTCTGCAAGACAGGAGATCCAAATGGAGCTGGCTTGGTTGAATGGCCGCGGTTCGAAGATGATACCAGGAAGTCGATTACCGTGGACCTCGAGCCAACCGTTTTGGAAGATCCGTACCGAGACAGATTTGAGGCCTGGAAAGACATCTCGCTGTATATGTAGACAGGCCTTCAAACGACAAGGGTTTGAAAGGCAAGATAAGCAAAGCGCATTGGGCGATGCATGCCAGGCAATACGGCCGGACGATGCATGCCATGCAATGCGGCTAGGCGATGCACGCAAGACAATGCGTGTAAGATGCCAATTCGTCATCAAGGCGGACGACCAACTACATGGCCGTCCGCCGTTTTGTCTATAAGGTAAAATTCACACTTGTGAAGTAGAAATATAGCGTCTATCCAAATTTATCTTGGGAGTCTAAGTTGCAAGAACAGTTCTCTAGAACACAGCTGATAATCGGAACGCCCGCGATGGACAAGCTCGAGCAATCCCGAGTTGCCGTATTTGGCATAGGAGGAGTTGGAGGATACGCAGCCGAGGCCCTGGCGCGAAGCGGCATTGGGTCGATCGACATCATCGATCACGACAAGGTGTGCCTCTCCAATATCAACAGGCAGATTATCGCCACGACCAAGACGGTTGGACAATACAAGGTCGATGTCATGGAGCAGCGAATAAAGGACATTAACCCCAACTGCAAGGTTAAGTCGCACAAATGCTTCTACCTTCCGGCCACGAAGGATGAATTCGATTTTGCCGAATACGACTACATAGTAGATGCCGTGGACACCGTTACAGCGAAGCTGCAGCTCATAACCGAGGCAAAGCTAAAGGGAACCCCAATCATCTCAAGCATGGGCGCCGGAAACAAGATGGATCCGTGCGCTTTCAAGGTGGCGGATATCTACGAGACATCAATCTGTCCTCTCGCGCGGATCCTTCGAAAGGAATGCCGCAAACGTGGCATCGACAGCCTGAAGGTGGTGTATTCGGAGGAGAAGCCATTGCCGCCACTCAAGGTGCCAGCGACACCAGCGTCCTCCGCTTCAACGTCCTCCCCCGCAGATACACTCGAGTCCGATTTAAATGCCAATCCCGAAGCACCAACGCTTTCAGAACAGCCGGATCCAGGAAGGCGATCCATACCAGGGTCTAGCCCATTTGTGCCTTCGGTCGTGGGACTTATTATCGCCTCCGAGGTAGTGAAGGATCTTATCCAGGGCTTGCCTAGAGAAATCACGCCCTCCAATCCCAACGTTTTTCAAGAGAAATAGCTCTCTGTTGCATATCTAACAAATTAATGTCCGCGGGTTGTGCTAGTTTACCATTGCTAACAAATTTTGGAAGGAGACCAGCATGTCGGACAAATACGTAGACGTAGACGATACCGTTCTTACAATATGTTCCGATTATCCAGAGATTAAGGAAATCATGGCATCGGTTGGATTTAGCCAGATAGTGAAACCGGGCCGTATTCAGACCATGGGCAGATTGATGACTCTAAGGAAAGGGTGCCTCGTCAAGGGGATCCCCCTGGAAATTGTTGTAGCAGCTCTCGAAGACCATGGGTTCACCGTTACAGGAGATCAGCAGTAGCATCTCTAACCCAAACAGCAATTCATAAACCTCAATTCATGCAACGGGCTCACTTAGGAGATTTCAGATGAACATCGAAAATGGAGACGATACGCAAAAGAGAAGCCAATCCCTGCAGGGGTTTTTGAAACGCCTGGACAATGGCGAGTCGGTTGAAGACGTGAAGAAAGACTTTGCAAGAGAGTTCGATGGGGTGTCGTCTTCGGAAATCGCCGCGGCAGAACAAGCACTTATTAACGGAGGGGTTAACCCGCAAGAAGTTCAGAAGCTTTGCGATGTCCACGCCACGCTATTCGAGGGCGCCATCAACGATGCGCTATCGAACATCAAGCTAAACCTGAAGCCGAAATCCGAGAAAGCTAGCGGGGAGTCTGGCTCCACGGAGGCTGCGCCTTCGTTTGCTTCGGCCGCTTCGCATAAATCTTCCCCTTCGGTAGCCACAAGCGGCGAGTCGTATAAAAACGATGTCGATTCCAAAAAGGATCAGGCCGACAAACCAAAAGACATCAAATCCAAAGCCGCTATATCGCTGGATTCTCCGGATAAAAACAACCTTGTGCAAACTCCGGGTCACCCGCTCAACATAATGGATCTGGAGAACACCGCTATCACGAATTTCATTGACGAGAAGGTAAAGCCGGCCATCGAAGCCGCTAAAAATAGCGGAGAGCCTAACCAATTGAGCCAGATCGCACAGGATCTTCTCAGCAACCTCACTTCTCATTACAAGCGCAAAGAGGATCTGCTTTTCCCATACCTGGAGCGCCACGACA
>CADBOM010000236.1 GCA_902796325.1 uncultured Coriobacteriaceae bacterium | reverse complement strand
GCCACCTTCTTGGTGTTGCCACCGCGAGTGTAATATCTAACGGCAATTTTCATACAGATGCACCTGCCTTTCGTAGAGCAAGGATTCTTTGTTGCATAGAATCTTACTCGCAACTGTATCCAAAAGCTAACTAATCCAATCCGGCATCGGGTGCTCAAACCAGCGTGGTCAGCGTGCCACACGCAGGTTAATGCCGCATGCAGAGTAGCGCCACATGCGGGACAGCATCGCAGGCAGGTTGGCGCAGCATGCAGGTTAGCGCAGCATGCAGGTTGGCGCAGCATGCAGGCCAATGCTGCAGGCCAATAAGCACGTGGCAATGGATATGGTTAACAGTGATCGAAGACCAGCGCCTTCTAAATCGGTTGGCTATAGAACCACCTGTACAGCTCGAGTTCGGCAGGATCGTTAGAGCTGGTGGCAAATTCAATGGAGCCTTCTGACGTCTCCGGGGCCAAAGCACCTCGCTTGGACAGCAGCCTCTTCAGCTGCCTGGCAGTGCCTTCTCCCCCATCGTAGAAGGGAACATCTCCCAAGACCTCACGGATTTGCCTCTTCACGAACGGATAGTGGGTGCAGCCCAACACAACGCTGTCCACCTTTCCGCGGTATTTGCCTATGAGGCTCTCGAGCAGCTGATGCATTTGAGGTGAATCCAGATTCCCGGTCTCGATCATCTTGGCCAGTCCAACGCATGGGACTGCGATTATGTTCGAATTGGAGCCGTATTCGCGCGCTAGCTTATGGAACTTCTCCAACTTGATTGTCACGCTGGTTGCCATCACCAGAATGTTGTCGTGCTTCTCTGCCAAAGTTGCCGGTTTGAGAGCCGGCTCGACGCCTACTATCGGGAAATACGGGTAACGTTCCCTAAGGGTTTGGGCAGCCACGCTGGTGGCCGTATTGCAGGCAATGACAACCGCCTTTGCGCCGCCGTTAATCATTGGCTCGATAACCGCGCTGGCAAGACGCATGACATCGGCGCGCGACTTCTCTCCATAGGGCGCATTGTCCGAGTCTCCGAAGAACACGAATCTCTCGTGCGGAAGCTCTGCAGCCATGGCCTTGAGCACGCTGATTCCACCCACTCCAGAATCCATGGCCCCTATGCAACCTTCGTAGCTAACGCCGGGCATCTCGCTCATGCCGCTCATGCGCCTCCCGCATCGATGTTCTGCTTGTTCCTGTATGCGTCTTCATTTGTCTACACGTGCCTTCAGGCGTCTGTTTAAGCCTTCATACTTCGACTTACGCCTGCATGTGCACGCCCTAATCAGCCTGCGTTTCTATGCAGCAGGCGCAGGGCACCAGTTACAAACCACGTGCTTCCAATTCCAATTACAGTCAATGATATGCGAGGCCATAGGTGCGGTGGATGCAAAATCTGTATAATGACCGCATGCAAACCATTTCCAACATATCGAAAAAGGCGTTGCGCATCCTACTGATGGTGCTCGTTGCCATGAGCGTTGCGATGCTGCCAGGTTGCTCGGGCAATTCCGACACCAGTGCCAGCACATCCGGGCAAAGCCAGCAGTCTTCCGATGAAGGATACTCGCAGGACGCCGGCAGCGGATCAACGGGCAGCGGCACTTCGAGCGCTGGATCAGGAGGGGCTGGGTCTGCCACATATGCAAGCTCGTCTGTAACGGAGAACGGCACCTATACCAGCAAGGACGAAGTTGCCCTGTACATCCACGAATTCGGGCATCTGCCATCCAACTACATAACCAAGACCAAGGCCAAGAAAGCCGGTTGGGATCCAGACTCGGGAAATTTGGACGAAGTTCTACCCGGAAAGAGCATTGGCGGAGGAACTTTCTACAACGACGATGGCCTTCTCCCTAGCGCAAAAGGCCGCACCTGGAAAGAATGCGACATCAACTACCATGGTGGATACCGCGGAGCCGAGCGCATCGTTTACTCGAGCGATGGACTGATCTACTACACTGGCGATCATTACCAAACGTTCGAAAGACTGTATTAGCAGCAGCTGGCGACGAAGCTCGTTGCGCGCTCGCAGTGGGCTGTCCGAGCAGCACGTTATCCGCGCGGTCTGCGCGGCGCGGTTGCCCACGCGGCACTGAAAACGAACCAGATATCTATTCAGAGGTTTAACGATGGAAAACGCGATGACCATACATCTTAACGAGAACAAGTTCATGACGCCCGCAGACGTTCATGCATACCTGAAGTTCATCTTGGGATTTCCCGAGTATTACGGCGGGAACCTGGCAGCTTTGTCGGATTGCCTGGGCGATGTGAACACGCCCGTCAAGATAGTGGTGATTCGCAGCTCCAAGCCAAAAGCCAACTATTGGTTCGATAAGATCTGCAACGTCCTGCAAAGGGGCGCAGATCAAAACCCCAACATCGAGGTTGAAATCCAGCGCTAAGCGCTAGTCGGACGCACAATTGGCGGGCAGGCCACGGGCGGGCCAGCATCAAGCCCGCCTGTCGCTCGTCGTAAACCGCGCTGGTCGGCCGTTGCCTTCACGCTGGCCAGTCGCCGCATCCGCGCTAGTCGGCTGCTTGGTTTACGCCATCCCATCCCGACTCTGCCATAGCCCAAAGCTGGGGCAGCTTCTCATCCCACTTCTTCATTACGTCAGCTAGCTCCGGAGCATTGTCCATGATCCTGCGCACGTCTCTCTGCATATCCTGCGGAATCGTGTAATAGGCCTCCGCGATGGATCCGGCAATGCAAGCCTGCGTGTCGGCATCTCCACCCAAAGACACCGCCTTGCGTATCGTGTCCTCGAACCCGCGGCTATCCAAGAAGCAGATGATGGCCTGTGGCACGCTGCCCTGACACGATTCATCGAACTTGCAACCTGGCCTGATCTCGCTCACGCTGTGCTCTAAATCGTAGCCAAACGTGTTCTCGAGATAGCGCTTGATCATGAACTTCGATAGACCCGTCCTGGCAAGGCAGATGGCAACGGCTACGGCCTGGGCGCCTTTGATTCCCTCCGGATGGTTATGCGTGACGGCCGCGGTGATAGCCGCAACCTTGGCCGCATCCTCCGGATCATCGAAAATCCATCCCACAGGCGACACCCGCATGGCGCTCCCGTTACCCCAGCTGTTGTATGGCTTGGGGTCGTCGGTAATCAGCCAATAGGCGAACCTCCCACCATATCCCCTGTTCGGGAACATCCGCCCAAAACGCTGCATCGATTCCACGCAGCACCGATCGAGCGGCTTGCCGTCTAGCATGGAGTTCATGAGGGCATCCGCAATCGCGACCGTCATCACAGAGTCGTCCGTGAAGTCGGAGCGATCATCGAAAAGCGGGAACTCCTCGGTCTTGATCGGATTGAATTCATGGGAGCTTCCAACTATATCCCCGTAGATTGCACCAAGCATGATGTGTCTCCTTTCGATGCACGCGCCAGCATCTTCGACGCTCGAACGCCATACGACCATGCGCCGAGGCGCCAAGACGCAGAATCCGGCAACGTTCGAGCCCATGCGACAGCACGGATTGCATCCGTGCGCCCAAACTGCAGCGTTCAAACGCAAAGCCAGCGTTGCAAGCAGATTATTTGAAGATCTTGCTCTTTCGGAAGAACAGGAAAACTATGAAGCCAACGACGGCAGACAAGACTAGCGGGAACAGCCAGCTAACCGAGAACGGCAAATCTCCCACGTTCATTCCATAGAAGCTGAACACCATCGTAGGAATAGAGAGAACCACGGTGATGATGGTCAACGTACGCATCGTGAGGTTGAGGTTGTTGCTGATAACCGATCCAAACGTGTCCATCGTTCCGTTTAGAATGCCAGTGTAAATCGTGCACATCTCGGTTGCCTGTCTGAGCTCGATGAACACATCGTCCAGAAGGTCCCTGTCCTCCTCGTACAGGTTTATGAACCTGCCGCTAGAGACCCTCGTGAGCGTTGCCTCGGTGGACTTCAGGGATACGGAGAAGTACACCAAGGATTTCTCGAATCCCAGCATCTTGATGAGCTCGGTATTGCTCATCGTCTTCCTGAGCACTCGCTCGTTGTCGTTGAACTGACGATCGATATTACGCAGGTACGCCAGATAGCGCTGCGAGATCCTGAGCATCATCTGAAGGAGCAAGCGGGTGCGCTGATGCGTGTTGATGTTGCGGACGCGCCCCTGCTCGAAGGCCGTGACGGTCTCGTTCTCACGCAGGCTCACGGTAACTATGAGGTCTTGCTCTTTTAGGAAAAGTACAGAAAGCGGGTGCGTGTCGTACTGAACGATTCCGGGATGCTCCGTCTCATCGCTATCCTCGATAAACGGGCAGTCCACGATGATGAGCACCTGGCCGGTGTCATCGTCGAAGTCCACGTGCGAGCGCTCCTCGTCGTCGAGGGAAGACTGCACGAACTCGGGTACTATGCCAAGCTGGTCGACCATCCAGATTCTCTCATCCGGCGTTGGGTCGATGATGTTAACCCAACAGCCGGGATCCGGCTGGTCGATCCTGCTGGTTATTCCGTCCGTTGTCTTGAAGAACTCGATCAACGTAGCCCCTGCCTGCTTCTGGTGCCCTTGAGTAGCAATGTTCGCAATGTACTGCTCGCGCTTCTCCGGTTGGACCCGAAACGAAGCTATGCCAATAGAGGATATTGCCACTCAAAAGCGCAAGGTTTATCTGCCGCTAATTCCGAAAGTATTCTACTCCTTGAATGCCAAACTTGCCCACATAAAGAGAACGCCGGCCATAAATGGAGTTTTAGAATTCATGCAGATTCGCGCGGGTGCAACCATCCACTCGCCACCATGGCTAGCGGCTATCATCCATGTTGGAGAAGCTGCCCCATACGCCTCCGCCGGAATCCCAGCCTTTGGCCTTTCCGAATCCATGCGGCTTAGATGCTGGCTTGTGAGAACGGTTGGCAGGCTCCGGCCAAGACGAATCGGCGCCTCCCTGCTTCTCCGTAGTCGAATTGGCATCGGGCGTGCTTTCCCGCATGCCTTCCCGTATTTCATCTCCATGGCTCGCACCACCGCTACTTCCGATGCTCTCACCTACGTTTTCGCGCTCCGATGCATAGCGTTGAGCTTTCGGTGTGATATTGAACTCCACCTCAAGGTCTTTGTCCTTATCTTCGGGTTGTTCGTCCGAGTTTTTCCTGCTCGCTCCCCCGCTGCGCCTGCTGTCCTCACCCAAGCTCACTTTCCTTGCACCTGTGCTGTTTGCACTTCCACCGCCAGCAGCTACATCACGTTTGAGCTCACGAGCATCGCTTGCACCTTCGCCCATGCTGTCTGCAAGGATATCGAGAGAACTTGCAAGGTCCAGCTTGTCATCAAGGCTCAGAACCCCCAGCAATTCCTCTACCCTTGCGCGCCATGCAGGATAAACCTCATCGAGAACGTTGGACCCGTTGCGCGATATGGAGACAACCGTAACCCGTCGATCTTGTTCGGACTTCCGCCTTGTAACCAAATTCATCTTCTCGAGATTCGCAATTACCACAGGCACGTTGCCCGCCGTGCTGCCTATTCTCTTCACTATGTCCACAAT
>CADBOM010000235.1 GCA_902796325.1 uncultured Coriobacteriaceae bacterium | reverse complement strand
CCCGAGGAGTTCAGGCGTCAGGCCGTCCGTTCGGCAGCATAGCTGCTAGACTTTATTTATCTTGTCCAAGATTCGGGACTCAGTTCATAACTCTTGCGGGCCCATTTAGTTAGCGCGAAATCTGCCACATCACCACGCTGAAACGAGCGTTGTGAAATGCTTAAGCCTCGGCTGCTGCCTCGGCCTCGGTCTCCACGGCTTCCTCAGCCTCTGCAGGCTCTGCAACTTCAGCTGCAGCTGCTGCGGCTGCAGCCTCGGCCTCGGCCTTGGCGGCTTCCTCTGCCAGCATTTCCTCGCTCTTCACCACTACGGTGATCTCGGCCTTTACCTCACGGTAAATCGAGACAACTGCGGTGTGCTCGCCAGCAGTCTTGATCGGTTTGCGAAGGTCAATCTTCTTGCGGTCGACCTCGATGTCGAGCTGATCCTTCAGTGCCGCTGCGATCATGGTCGGAGTGACAGAACCGAACAGCTGGCCCTCTTCGCCAACCTTGGTGATGATGGTAACGGACTTACCATCGAGCGCATTCTTAACGTCATCGGCGGTCTCGAGACGCACGGCCTCGCGCTTCTTGATGTTGTGCATGCGCTGCTCGAGCTGCTTAAGGTTGCCCTTGGTGGCCTTGATGGCGATACCCTGGGGCAGCAGATAGTTATCTGCGAAGCCTTGGGCGACATCGATGACGTCGCCTTCGCCTCCCTTACCCTTCAGCTCTTTCATCAGAATAACTTTCATCTTTTCTCCTTGAGCTGAATTACGAACGCCTCTTGCGGTCACCACGTCCATTGACCACAGGAACTGTATACGGAACCAATGCCATCTCCCTAGCACGCTTGATTGCGTTTGCCAGATCGTGCTGGTGCTGCGTGCAGGTGCCGGTTACCCTTCTCGGCTTGATCTTTCCACGGTCGGTCATGTACCTGCGGAGCAGGTTGACATCCTTGTAGTCGATCTTGGGAGCATCGTCCTTGCAGAACTGACAATACTTACGCCTGGGCTGGCGGTTGTTATTGTTGTTATTGTTGTTATTTCTACGGTCTGCCATTTTTCCCTCCTTTACCATCCGTAAAGTTCGTAGTGGCGCATGGCTGCGCCTTCGTTTTTTCTCTTTGCAGGAAGCTGCTTAGAAAGGAATCTCCTCGTCATAAACAGACAGGTCTGGAGCAGGTGGAATTTGATTTCCACCGGAATGCTGCTGTCCTCCCTGCTGGTATCCACCGGACTGATATCCGCCAGACTGGGGCTGATAGCCTTGCGATCCTCCCTCGCCGTTCGAGTAACGGGAAGTCATGAACTCAATCTCGTCTACGATGACCTCGAGCTTGCTACGCTTTTGGCCGTCACGTTCCCACTGGCTCCAGCGAAGCTTGCCCTCGATCGCAACCTTGGTACCCTTGCTCAAGTAACGGGAAATGCCCTGTGCCCTGGCACCAAACATGGTGCAGTCTATGTAATTCGGGTAATCTTCCCATTCTCCAGTTTGAGCGTTGCGCCTACGATCGTTCACAGCTACTCCGAAGCTGAGAACAGCCGTTCCACTAGCAGTGGAACGCAGTTCTGGGTCACGAGTTAGATTTCCACTTATGACAACCCTGTTGATACTCATTTTGTCCTGCTTTCTAATGCTTTTCCAACGGTTATTAACCCATCGGTAGTGACAGTAGGAACTAGTCTTCCTGCTTCTGCTCGTCCTCGTCGCGACGGACAATCATGAACCTGATTACCTGGTCGGTAATGCGAAGAACACGATCGAGCTCGGAAATGGAATCAGGATCTGCCTGGAAATTCACGAGATAATACTCGCCCTCGTTGAGTCCCTTGATTTCGTAAGCCAGCTTGCGCTTGCCCCACTCGTCAATGGATTCAATGGTTCCTTCGATGTTGCTGATGGTGTCTTTAACCCTGGTGTTTACTGCAGCTCGCTCGTTCTCGTCGAGTGCTGGGTTAATGAAATAGAGTAGCTCGTAAGCTTTCATTGGTCACCTCCTCTGGACTAAACGGCCCCGGCCTTCTTACCGGAACAGGAAATTAACTATTGAAGATTAGCATCTTTTACTACCCAAGTGTAACCACAATCTTCAAAAGGAACCATTTTCTAGGGCTGAACGGCTAAATTGCCGTTATCCTGTTTTTTCCAAACCCGTTGTCGGCAGACTCGAAGATTTTTTCCTGAACTTGAGAATCCTTTCCTTACCGATGCTTGAAACCCTTTTCAACAACAGCACTGTTGTTGCTAACGCGACAGCGCTTATCAGAATCCATATGGAAGCTCCCAACGGAATGTCGAAATTTGGAAACACAGATTCCAAAAACGAAGAGATGTTGCTGGCCGTGCTTTCGAATAGCCCCGATTTGCTAGCGGCAGATGGGCTTTCATCATCGTTTCCATCGAGGAAATCTAGATAATCCGCCGTCCCGCTTCCGGCCATCGAACTCACCCCTGCAGGAGCTGCAGATGACACCATGCCCTCTTGAGCTGCCCCCTCTACGGCAGATTCCGGATTTTGCTGTGACTGAGGTTGCGTCTGCTGCTGCACACTCGAGCCTGCGCTGGAATCTAAATTTTCCTCGGCGGCAAAGCTTCCCAAAGCCGAACTTTCCAAAGCAGAGCTTCCCAACGTTGTGATGGCTGCCGTTTGGCCTGCGTTCCCATTGCAATCAAATCCGAGCGCAATGCCTGCAGCATATGTCTGGCTCTCCGGATACTGAACATTTCCGCTTGGAGCCGCATCGATGCCTAGAAGACCGCTTGGATCGTAATACCTGCTCTTGTCCTTCAGTCCGACGTGCAGATGTGGGACAGAAGACGAAGCATCTCCTTTAGATGCAAGCACTCCCACGGGCTGGCCCTCTGCAACTTGTTGGCCTTCGTCCACGCAAATATCGGAAAACGGCATCATCGTGAGGGTTTTCCCATCCGGCAATTTTACGGACACTGCGAGCATCGTTGCATTGGTGGTACCGACCTGCGGAACGCTGCCCACAAAGCACACTGTTCCCCCTTTGGGACACACCACTTCCGAACCAGCCGCAGACGCGCAATCGACTCCGTGGTGAATGTTGGAATCTCCATCACCGCTTATGTAGCTCTGTCCAAATGCAAGGGAAACATTTTCGCCCTGACCCTGGAGAGGCCAGCATGCGTACGCGCTCGACGGCAGAATTGCAACTAACAGATAGGCAGAGAGGAGAGTTGCCGCTGCCAAAACGGACATCTTTTTCACCATCTCCGAATTCGAGAAGCCCATAGAGAGAGCATGGCCTTCGTGAAGGTGCCTGGTTGCTTGCGCCACTTCATCATCAATCCTGCAACTGCATGCCAACGACGAAGTTCCCCTGCTCGTCGAGTGTGTTGGGTAGCCATTAGCGCGTGGCTTATCTGTGATCGTGGCCGTGATATTGGATATGAGCAAATCTCCGATGGTTTTCATTGCTATCGCTCCCCCTCTCTGCAGAGAACATGATGGAGGAGAAACCTTACCGCCGGGCTTCGCAATTCCAACTCGAATTCGCATCTATTCCAACTTGAATCCAAATCAATGCTTAAGCCGAACCTCGATTTCCCTCAGTTTTTCTTACGAGATTTCTATCGATCCGAATACTTTTTTGAGTTCACCCCAACTTGGAAATTTGGATTGTTTCCTCCAACTTGGCTTGTCTTCTCAAATTTGGCTTGTTTCCTCGATTTCTAGATCAACATGCCAAATCAGCGCATATGCCACATATATTGGGAATTTGTGTGACGGCTAGCGCAGAGGCTTTGTAATAGACGCTTGTTCACAGGTATACTTTTTACTCAAGCGTGCCTTGATGCATCTACGCATGCTTTTGATATTTCCATATACAACGTTTACGAACTTGTTCGCCTGCAGCATTTGCAGTACCGGCGACATTTGAGCGGCCTATTTTAGCCCGCTTTACCAGCCTTGCCAGCCTGCTAGTCCAATAGAGATCATATGCAAGGCATGGCAGGGCATGCGCCCGGGTGCGTCAGCGCGTCGCGTAGTTTGCGTCATAAACACGCGGTATAGCGCGACGTGCGGCGTAGCGTGACGTGCGGCGTAGCGTGACGTGCGACCGTTATAGAACGCAAACAGAGTGCGGTTTGAGCTGGGGCTGCCAGCTGTGAGCCTGTCAAACGCAGGTATCAACTACAGGATGCCAACAGCATCGCCACTGAAAGGGGCTTTTTCTTCATGCTGACCTTCGAGGACAACTACCCAAGATCCGATACCTTCGTTAACCCCTACTACATCAAAGAGCCGGAGTTCCATTCTGCATATCGCAAGATGGCAAGCAAGTGCACTTTCCCGGCGGCATTTGCAAACGGACTCTACCACGAATGGATTGGAATCTTCATCTGCGTTATCGGGCTCTTCTACCTTCTAACGCTAACCACCAGCATGAGCGGATTGGTTGCGCTTATCGCAGGTGCGGTTCTGGGAGCAATTCTCAGCACGCTGTACTGCCGCTACCTTCAAACCAGAGCGCTGTTCCCAAGGGGAGCCTGCATGGTTGGAAATCTCAAGCGCCCGCCCGTACTTTACTGGATCTTGCCGGTGATCTTCTTCATCGCCCTACCTATATATCTGTTTGCCACCGCCAGCCCAATAGCATCGATCATCACGATCGGCTGCGTGTGCGGACTAATCCAAACGGTATCGTTCATAGCAACTGCAAGAGTGGGTTTGCTGTACACCTCGCTTCTCATGCTGGTAATTCCCATCGGAATGGCGTACATGGGCCTGGTTCCATTCGACAACATCCTCATGCAGGTCATAGCCTCCATGCCCTACGAGGGAATCGTGTTCGTGCTGGTTGGTGTGTTCCTAACCCAGAGGGCGTCCATGCCAACTCCGCAAAGGCATGACCGCGAGATGCTGAGGAGCTATCTCAAATCCGACAACAAGACCAAGAAGTTCACGGCCGCATCGTTTATCTGCAACAGCTTGGATATCGAGCTTATCCCAGAGCTTCTGGAGTGCTGCTATGACGACAACAAAACCGTGGCAACAACGGCTCAGATTGCCTTCGGCAACACCTGGGGACCACGCCCCAAGGAGCTGTTCAAGCTCAAGAGGGTGGAGAAGCGCACCGATGTTCCGCAGGAGTATCAGGAGCAGATAGACGAGCAGAACAAGAAGCGCAGGGACTACGCTCTCGACAGGTGGAAAAAGCACAACGAGCTGATCGAAGAGATGCTGCGCAGCCTGCCCGAGAAAAACGAGACCGCTATGGAAAACCTCTTCAAGCTGGCAAATGGAGAGGGAGTCCATCATTTTGGAGCTAGGACCGTGGCCATTGAGATGCTGGGAAGCCTGAAAACCCCGCGCGCCTATGCAACGCTCATGGACATCCTGCAGCACAAGGACAAGAGAGCCGCACGCGCTGCGGAAGCCGGATTCTACGGTGCAGACAGCAAGGCCGTGATTTATCTGGAGAAGTTCTTCACTGCGCAAAGCT
>CADBOM010000234.1 GCA_902796325.1 uncultured Coriobacteriaceae bacterium | reverse complement strand
TCAGATCGCGCTGTGGACGGCACCGGGTCAATTCCCGCGCAAGGCAGCCGCCGACGTTCTGGGAGACGCTGCACGCGTAACCAGCGTCGTGCGAGTCCTCATCAGAGACGATGTTAAGTCCCGCCAAATCCGAGGAGTGGAAACACTTAGCGGAGACGACTACTGGCAGGAGAAGCTTGGCAACAACATCTTGACCGTCTCGGCTCCTTCGTTCTTCCAGGTGAACACCGCGGGTGCCGAAAAGCTCGTGGCCCTTGCCATGGACGGGCTGAACGTTGGAGGCAACGACGTTGCCTGCGACCTCTACTGCGGAGTTGGCACGTTCACGCTGCCGCTGGCAGAGAGAGCTGCCGAGGTTTTCGCCGTGGAGTCTGTCTCAAGCAGCGTGAATGACCTCAGGCGCAATCTCTTCGACAACGACCTGGACGGCGAGGTAATCGGAGGAGACGCCGTAAGGGAGTCTAGGGGCATAGGCAAGGTGGACAAGCTTGTGGTGGATCCGCCATACAGCGGCATGGGGCAAGATATATTCGAGGGAATATCGGCCATGAAGCCGAGTACCATAGCACTGGTATCGTGCAATCCAACGACCCTCGCCCGTGACCTCACCGGCATGCAGGAGGCAGGCTACGAAATCGAGAGTGTAACGCCCGTGGACATGTTCCCGCAAACATTCCACGTCGAAACCGTGACCATCCTGCACAAGGTGAAAGGCGACAACAAGCCGCACAAGGCTGCGAAACCAAAGCGCGAAAATTCCGGAGGAAGCAGAAAGGGCAGGAACGACCGCAAGGGCAGCGGAGAAGGCAAGCTCGGGAATGGCCGTGCGCAAGACCGCGGAAGCAGCAATCGCAGCTCCAATCGTCAAGGCGGCAAAGACGGGGGCCGGAACTTCCGCAAGGACGAACAGCGCGAAAACCGCGGCCGAGACGATCGCAGCAGCGCGAAACAACGCACGGACGACGAGAAGCAACGCAGCGGCAATGGCCGCGGACAAGGGCAAGGCCGCAACGGAAGAAGCCAAAACCAGAACCGCGACAAGCATTACGACCGTGGAAGCAAACAGGGCGGCCCAAGCAGAAACGGCAATCGCGGTAATCGCGAGCATGGCAGGAGCTACAGCAGCCACAACCACGACGGCAACCGCCAATATCGAAGCGACAGCCAAGGTCACGGGGCAAACAGAGGCAATGGAAACCAAAGCCGCGGCAACAATCAGCATCGTGGCGAGCATCGTGGCGGAAACCAGAACCGAAGCGGTAGCCAAAGGCGCGGCGGAGGCTACAGCCGCGGAGGCAATCAAAATCGTGGCAACGGCCAGAGACGTAGGGGCAATAAAAAATAAGACCCGCCCGACGATGAAAATAAACCTGCTCGATGACGGCGGAAACAAACTCAAAAGAGGCTCGGAACCCAATGGTTTCCGAGCCTCTTAATTAATGCAACGTTGTGTTAGTGCACCTTAGTTGAACTTGAAGATCTTCTGAGCCACCTTGTAAGCCCCAATGGTGAACCTTCTGCCAGCCTCGCCTTTGAGATTGGTGCCCCTCCCCAAGAACTTGTTGCGCATCTTCTGATAAACACCGGGGTTGTTGTCTTCCAGGTATTTCCAAATGCCATCCCTCAGCTGAAGGCGATCCGGCCTATCGGAAAGCAAGCTGAACACCGACGAGATCGTCATCATCATGAGCAGGTAGTTCTCCATGTAATCGCGGAGCTTGGAATTGGTGATATCCCTGTCCAGGTCGTATGCGTCGATCATGACCCTGGTGATCTTCAGCTGTTGCTCGATCCTCCCGATCATCACCTTTTCGTTAACAGACTGATCTTCGCGGCCGATGAAATACCTGTACAGGTCAAGGTCGAGGTACATCATCTTGCGAACATACGGAAGCGGCACGTATACGAAGATGTTGTCCACATAGAACGTGTGCTCGGGAAGCTTGACGCCGCAATCGTGAAGAACTTCGGTACGATAGAAAACCGAGTGCATCAAGATGTAGGTGTCAACTGGGAACTTTCCGATGTCGTCCCATGTGAACACCTTGCCTACCGGAAGCACCTTCTTGTAGTCCACGAAGTCCTGGCCCAGCTCAACGTTCTCGTACACGTAGTTGCAAAGAAGCATGTCCAGCGGGTCGTCGCTTTCTGCAGAAGCTTCCAGCGCTTCCATTACCACTTCGAAAGACTTCTCGTCCACCCAGTCGTCGGAGTCGACAACCTTGAAATATGTTCCGGTTGCGTTGGCGATGCCCTTGTTAACCGCACCGCCATGTCCGGCATTCTCCTGATGAATTGCCCTAACGACATCGGGATACCTTTTCTCCCAATCACGGGCCTTCTCGAGTGTGTTGTCCTTCTGCGAACCATCGTCCACCACGATGATCTCGAGCTTGTCGTGATGCCCGACGCTTCCGTCTATCAGCGTTTGCAGACAATGGTCCATGTATTCCGCCGAGTTGTAGCACGGAATGGTGACCGTTAGGGCCTTCTTGTTAGATTGACTGTTCAAAATTTTGCCTTTCCACAGCGGCAGGCGCAAAGCCTAGTCGCAGATTTCGTCGGCAAGCTCCAGAGCGCGCGAAACGATGGCGTCCATGTTGTAGTAACGGTACTCGGCCAAGCGTCCGATCAGATAGAAGTTGTCGATGCTGTCCGCCAGCTCCTTGTACTGGTTGTAGTGAGCCTGATTCTCGTCGCTGATGATCGCGTAATAGGGAATCTGACCCGGCTTTGCCTCGTAAGGACGCGAATATTCCTTCATGATCGTGGTTACATCCAGGTCCTGACCGGTCATGTAGGTGAACTCGGTAATCCTGGTGTAGTCCTCGCTTACCGTGTAGTTAACGGTTCCGCACGGCTGCCAGTGCTTCTGGTTGTAGGTTTCGTATACGAAATCGAGCGACCTATACGGCAGGCGACCAAAGCAGTTGTCGAACAGCTCGTCGATGGCTCCCGTGTACACGATGATTCCCTTGTACTCGTTGCCGTCCACATAAACCTTGGTCTTGCTGTCGCTCTTGTCAAACTTCAGGACATCGCGAGCATCCACGGAAAGGAACACATCGATTCCCTCGAAATCCAGCAGGTTGTCGAACAGCTTGGTGTAGCCGTCCTTGGGCATGCCCTGATACTTGTCCTGGAAATAACGGTTGTCTCTGGAGATGAAAACCGGAACCCTTGCGGTAACCGATGGGTCTACCTCTTCGGGAGTAAGCCCCCACTGCTTCTGCGTGTAGTACAGGAAGACGTTGTTGTAAACGAAATCTGCAATCTCGTGCAGCTGCGGATCGTCGGTATTGCGCAGCTCGATGATGGGAACCTTGCGCTCGTCTCCGAAAACGCTGATGAGCTTTTCGATGTAGCTCTTGGCCTTATCGGCATCGAACACCTTCTCGATGGAGTTCTTGTTGAATGGCACCGGGATATAGGTTCCATGGAGGTTGGCCAAGACCTCGTGCTGGTAATCCAGCCAGTCGGTGAACTGGGACAGGTACTCGTAAGCACGGGCGTCGTTGGTGTGGAAGATATGAGGGCCATACGCATGGATGAGCACCCCGGCATCGTCGTACTTGTCGTATGCGTTGCCGCCAACGTGGTCCCTCGACTCTACGATCGCGACCTTCTTGCCGCTGCGCTGTGCAAGCTCGCGAGCCACAACCGAGCCGGCAAATCCAGCACCAATTACTATTGCATCGTAAGACGAAAGCTCAGGAATCTTGCCCGCGCTGTCAATAACGCCCATTTATCTTCCTTCCGATTGATTGATAGAATTGCCCGCAAACTCGTCCGGCGCTTTCCGAACACCGGACAGTAGGCGCTTGCTCTCTCGAATGCGCCCGTATGCCAAACGTTGCTCAAGCGCATTCGAAACAGTTTGCAAATCTTGGCTTGCAAACTGTTTAATTTTATCGCAAACAAGACCCGCACTACATGGAGATGTCCTGTATTCCAGCATGTTGCACGAGCAAAGGCGGGATTCAAGCGATGCTGCAGCCGAAAAGTTGCACGAGCAGAGGCGAGAATCCAGCGATACTGCAGCCGCAATATAAGCTCAAACGTCCACGCACGATTGCCCCACTGCAGGGAAAAGACCGCGCAAACTGTGCGAAAATGTCACTGTGGACGATGCTGTTAAACGTTCATGCTGGCAATTTCCACCGTCGCCGGAGCTTTCGATGCCCATGCGCACCGATGTCCGTGCGCACCAGGCACCAGCGCTAGCAATGCTCGACAGCGGTTCGTCCGCAATCAGCTTCTAATTGCCGCCGATACAGGAGATGTGTTGAATCATGAGTAAATTCCTAGATTCGATGGTGTCCCAAGCCTCGAAAGACATCCAGACGATAGTAATGCCGGAAGGCGAGGACAAAAGAACGCTTGAAGCCGCTAGAAAGGCCACGGATGCCGGAATAGCGAAGATTGTAGTTCTGGGAGATAAGGCCACCGTTGAATCGCATGGCGTAGCTCTCGACGGCATCGACGTGATTGACCCGAAAGATGCCGCAGATCACGACGAGCTGGCCAACATGTTCTATGAGCTTAGGAAACACAAGGGTGTAACTCCCGAAGATGCCGATGCCAAGGTAAAAGACGAGCTGTACTACGGAACCATGATGGTGAAAGCAGGCAAGGCCGATGGCATGGTTTCGGGAGCTTGCCATGCAACCGGAGACGTCCTTCGCCCTGCGCTCCAGATTCTAAAAACTGCTCCGGGCACCAAGCTGGTTTCGGCATTCTTCATCATGGTTGTTCCGGATTGCGAATTCGGCAAGGACGGAACGTTCCTCTTTGCGGACTGCGCACTCAACCAGTATCCGGATTCCGAGGCTCTATCCGAAATCGCCATAGCTTCCGCGGAGTCTTTCAAGTCGTTCATTGGAGGCGAGCCCGCAGTGGCCATGCTGGCACACTCCACATATGGAAGCGCCAAGGGAGAGTCGATCGACAAGGTGAGAACTGCCGCCGAGCTTGCCAAGGAAAAGCGCCCAGACCTGTTGATCGATGGAGAGCTGCAGCTAGATGCAGCAATTGTACCGAGCGTTGGAGCATCGAAGGCTCCTGGCAGCAAGGTGGCCGGCAAGGCAAACGTGCTGGTGTTCCCCGACCTGGACAGTGCGAATATCGGGTACAAGCTGGTTCAGAGGCTTGCCAAAGCCGAGGCGTACGGCCCGGTTCTGCAGGGCATTGCAAAGCCGGTTAACGATCTGTCTCGCGGCTGCTCCTCAGACGACATCTTCGGAGTAATCGCAATCACGGCTATACAGTCACAGGTAATCAAATCGCAACAGTAACGATGGAACATTGGCTCCGCCACCTGGCAACAAACACGCGAGCAAAAGCACATAACACATAAAGCACGCAGAAGCCCGGATACCGCTCGAAGCAGTACCCGGGCTTCATGTTTTTGCTCATGCAATTTGGACAGCCAAGCTGGGCGGTCAAGCCGGCCACCCGAGTCGAGCAGCCAAATCAGCCAGATGCATCGACCAGCCAAATTGAACGGCTGAGTCGATCAGCTGAACTGCTCCAGCTCCGGCATAGAAGACCCGAACTCCGGGCAAGCTGTCCTTATTGCGGCAAGCACCGCAGCAAAGTATTCGGTTGGCGGGAATCCCTCCATACCATGGGAGATAAACAGCGTATTTCCCTTGGGATCCGCGATGTCAAACGACCACGAAAACGGGTCGTCACCTATCTGCTCGCGCGGAAGGTTGTAGTCCTCATCCCATTCAAGGATGTGCCCATTGTCAGCCGCCTGCTCGATTATCTTGTCGCCATATTCGAACGGCACATGAGTCGTAGTGTTGATAACGTCTTCGTCCTCGTTTATATAGAAGAGAACCAGCCTGTAATCCTCCGGGTCGCGCCAAAGTGTGAACCACGCAGGCTCCAAAGAGCGTCCGACTTTAAAGCCAAACCTACCTATTTCTTCCGGCTTCCACTTCATATAAAGTCACCATCCTATCCCAAGTTCCATCATCGGCAGCACCCGCTCTATAGCTCCCGGCATCTCCATGAAGCCAACGTTGGCAACCTTCAGCAGGCAGACAATGGGCACATCGGACACTTCGGCCAATGCGGCTAATGCGGCCAACCAACCTTACGCTACCGCTAATGTCTCTAATCCCATAATCCCCTAAAAATGCGGGATTAACCTCTTGCCCTCCATTCTAGGCTTTCGCACAGAAGATGGCGGGTAAAGGCTAGGCAAAAAAGAGAGACCCTCGGATCGAAGGTCTCTCATAGGTATTGAATATGCGAAAGCACCGTTGTTTCTGCTCTGACGCAGCTGCTCAGATGCAACCTCTCTGGCGCAATTGTTCAACCGTGCCACTCTAGCGCATCTACTCTGAAATCAAGCCGTACTTCTCGCAGATTTCCTTGGTGTCCAGGGCAATCAGATATTCCTCGTTGGTCTTGATGGCAAAAATCTTGCAGATCGAATCATCGGTGGATATCTCACAGTCTGGAGTACCGAATTCATTGCGGTACTTGTCGAGCTTGAATCCGATTGGCTCCAGCCCCTCGAAAATTCTCTGGCGAACAGCCGGACTGTTCTCTCCGATTCCAGCGGTGAGAACAACGGCGTCTGCTCCGGACATCTCCACAAGATAAGCTCCGATGTATCGGCGTACAGTCTGCGCATACATCTCGAACGCCAGCCTAGCGCGCTGGTTTCCAGAACCGATTGCCTGGTCTATCTCGCGCAGGTCATTACTCACGCCAGACACGCCCAGAAGACCAGATTCCTTGTTGAGTATCGCAGTCATCTCGTCCGGAGTAAGGTCCTCGTGCTGCATGATGTATGTAACAACGGTTGGGTCGATAGCACCGCTTCGGGTACCCATCATGATTCCGTCGAGAGGCGAGAATCCCATCGAGGTGTCGAATGACTTGCCATTTAGAACCGCCGTTACAGATCCACCATTGCCAAGGTGGCAGGTGATGATCATGAGCTCTTCTATCGGCTTGCCCATCATCTCAGCCGCGCGACGCGAAACATATCTGTGCGAGATTCCATGGAATCCGTATTTGCGGATATCGTTTTCCTCGTAATATTTGTAGGGAATCGCATATACGTGGTTTACCGGCGGAATCGTCATGTGAAACGCGGTATCGAAAGATGCAACCTGCGGGATTCCGGGCATCTGGTGCATGCAAGCCTCGATTCCCTTCGCAGCACCATAGTTGTGCAGAGGAGCCAGCTCGCCGCATTCGATGATCTTGTTCAAGACATCGCCGTCGATGATCACAGGGCCGTCGAAGTATTTGCCACCATGAACGATTCTGTGACCAACAGCGTCGATTTCCCTGAAATCCTCGACCACACCGATTTCCGGATCCCTGAGTTCCTTCAGCACCAAACGCATGGCCTGCTCATGGTCGGGAATCGACAGCACCAGTTTCTTGTACTGCTCTCCAGAGACGACATAGATGGACGATTTCTGCTCGCCGATTTTCTCGCACCTGCCGTACTGGATAACCTCGTGGGTCTCAACATCGAGCAGCTGGTAGCGAAGAGACGAGCTGCCGGCATTGATCACAAGTGTTTTCATTCTTCCCCCTATCAGGGTCTCGAACATAGACTCCGCATCTTTGGAAACTATGAAGGGTCGTCATGAAAAGCCGTACCCTGGTTCTGGAACGTGGCCGCCAATATGGCTGTAAATCTAACTACCAACCAATCCGGGTTGTCCTCGATGGAACAATATGGTTGGCATATTCGCACTAACGCACTAGGCGTGCCGACTAACGTTATCGCGGTC
>CADBOM010000233.1 GCA_902796325.1 uncultured Coriobacteriaceae bacterium | reverse complement strand
TGTCCATCGGCATCGAAGCAGCAGACGACATCGTGGCAGACCTCGACCAGGCGTTTAAGGCTGTAAAGGATGCCGGACTGGCATAAGGAGACGGCACATCACTGTAAGATAGTGCTCTAAAAGCACAAGTGAGCTGCACCCCCGAGCTTGGACTGAAAAAGTTCGAGCTTCGGGGGTGCATTTTTTATGTTTGCGCAATCTAGATTGTCAACTCCAGAAAACAGCAATAAAGCTTCCCAAGTTTCAACCAGTAATTCAACCTAAATCCAGCCATAGTTGATTACAAATGTAATGTTTATTTTAAATTGACAATTATTTTGGTAAGAAGTTATACTAAACATATTATCTATTCTTATATCTACTCCTTGAGAGCGAGATGGTGAAATTGAAAGACCCGATAAGATCGGCGCCTCGACGATGGAGAAAACATGTCAGAACCTTGGCATGTGCTGTTCCCGCTGTAGCGCTCGCGTTCAGCATGTCCGCACCAGCATCCGCTCTTGCCGATGAAACACAGGACGCATACCATGGGGTCCCCATCGAGCTCCTCAGCGGACCAGCGGTTGACGTCATCCCCAACAGCTCTACCGGTGGCATTCCGTCGTATTACATGACAAAATACACCTGCCCAAAAAACCAGAGGCAACTCGGATCATGCTGGGCCTTCGCCACCGTGTCCGCCCTGGAGTCTAGCGCGATAAACGAAGGAATCGCCTCAAACCCGGACTATTCGGAGCTGGCGCTCGGATACTACAGCTATTCGAGCAGCGACGGGCTCTTCGATGGAGGAAACCCACAGATAGCCGCGGATTTGCTGATGCGCTGGGTCGGCCCGGTGAACGAATACGGGCAGTTCGGCGGGTTACCGTTTCCTTATCCGAGCTCCGATAACAAGGAAGAAGACAGATCTACTATAACCGGATACATAACGCAGATAACCGGATACATAACGCAGAATATGTTCGATAGATACTACGCCACTATGGCGGACTCGCTTCATGTAGACGGATACAGGTTGGTCAACAGCTCCGATGTCCCAACGATGAAGAAGTCCATCATGGAATACGGTGCTGGCGCGATATCTATGCTATGGAACCCGGATAATATACATGAAAGCCTGGGCTCGGATGATGGAACCACCTACAACTACACCGGATCATCCATGGATGGACATTCGCTTGCAGTCGTGGGATGGGATGACAACTACTCCAGGAACAATTTCCAGGAGTACTGCAGGCCGTCTTCGGACGGCGCATGGTACGTGAAGAACAGCTGGGGCGACCAAAGCTCGTTCCTGTGGATTCCCTACGAGTGTCCTGGTTTCTGGGAGACGAACGTCGTGTTCTTCGACGTGTCCGGCATCTCAGAGCACGGCGAAAACGACCTACTGGGATCGGGTAGCCTCAAACTTCCATTATCGAGCACGGGCTACGAGAGCCAGGCCGGGATATTCAGGGCGAGCCACGGAGGGTACCTCGATTCCGTGAGCGTGTACACCGACGAAGTCGATTCCTCCATCGACCTCACCGTGCACACCAATCTCGCAGACATGGACGACCCTACCAGCGGAACCGTCGCGTACAGGCTGTCAACCACGCAGAGATACCCCGGCTACAACCGAATCGACCTCGGGGATGCCGTGCAGTTAATGGACGGAGAACCGTACTCGGTGGTCGCCACCATCAAGGATTGCAATGGGCAGAGCTGTACCTACTACGAAGCGAACTTGTCAAATTACAATCATTACCTAGGACCTATCAATTATGGCGAGTCGATGGTAAAGAACGGTGATGCATGGGAGGCCACCGGACGGGACAGATCCATCGCGATGATAGCGCACGTCGACACAAGCGTCCCCACCGCGTCTTATGCCGGGGATACCAGATACGGGACGGCTGCCAAGGGGGTCGCCGCGGCCTACCCCAACGGCAGCGACGGTGTGATAATCGCGTCCAGGACGAGCTTCCCCGACGCCATATCGGCTTCGGGCCTAGCAGGCGTGCTGGGATACCCGATCCTCCTGACCGACCCAAGCTACCTTCCCTCCGAAACCTCCGCCGAGATCGACGCGCTGAGGTCCGGCAGTGACGGTTTCAGGATAGTGGTCGTGGGAGGCGAGTCGGCGGTATCGGGTGACGTCTACTGGCTTCTCGGCCATACCTACGGGTGGGGCGGCATCTCGAGGATCAGCGGACAGACCAGGTACGACACCTGCGCCGCGCTGTACTCGGCGGCTCCATCGTCCTCTTGGGGGACGACCGCCATCGTCTGCAACGGCGAGAACTACCCCGATGCGCTGTCCGCATCGCCCTACGCCTACGCGGCGAAGGCCCCCGTGTTCCTCGCAAGCTCCGACGGAGGGCTCACCGAGGGTGAGGTCTCCGCTATCAACGGGAACCCCGGGATAGAGAGTGTCGTCATAGTGGGAGGAACATCCGTGGTCCCGCAGTGGGTGGACTCTCTGTTCCCCGACAAATCGGTCGAGAGGATCCCAGGGGACAACAGGTACTCCACCGCCGTTAAGGTCTCCGACATGGCGGCCAGGGAGGGTGTCCTCTCGTGGTCGGACTGCGGATTCGTGAGCGGCGACAACTTCCCAGACGCTCTCGCGGCGGGACCGGCCCAAGGGTCTAGGAGGGGCATACTCCTGCAGGTCACCGGCACTGACTACTCCTATGACAGGCACGTCATAGAGGCGCTGCCGTCCCGCGGGGTGGGGAGCCTGAGGTGGTACGGCGGCCCCGCGGCAATACCGGATGCGCTCAGAGCATACGTCCTCGACGCTGCCGACGGGCGATACTAGATATTTTCACCAGCGGAACGCATGTATGGCGCTCCCCGAAAGACAAGGATATCCAGATGAAGAGATTAAGGAAGATCGCGACCGCGGTGGTCTCCATCGCCTCCGCTCTCGCTTTTGCGGCGATGCTCATGCCGGGAACGTCGTATGCACAGGATGAGGATCCTACTGACCCACCTGTCGTAGGAGGATCCGTACTAACCGCTTATAGAAGCTGGGACCACGCGACGAGGTTGGAGACATCCACCGCCCTCGCAAGGGAGTTCTCGACCAAATACGGTGGAACGCCCGACGGGGTCGTCGTTGTGAACGGCTGGTCCGCCACGGACACCATGGTGGCGTCCGGCCTCGCCGGCAACCTAGGGTACGCGCTCGTGTACTCCGGCCCCTGGGGGTTCGGGTCCGACGCCATGGCCGACATCGACGCCATGGCCCCGTCCCACGTCGTGGTGGTGGGAGGAACCTCGGCCCTGCCCGATGCCGCCATCTCTGGCCTCGCATCCAGACCGTACGTCACAAGCTTCACCAGAGTCTGGGGCGCCGACAGGTACGCCACCGCCGCAGCTGTCTGGTCCTACGGAGCCACCAGCGGATCCGGCTGGTCAGACACCGCCATCCTCATTTCCGGCGCGGCGTACGCAGACGGGGCGTCCGCCGCGACCCTCGCTGCCTATGGAAGGATGCCTGTGATCCTCACCTCCGGCAGCTCCATCCCCTCGTCCGAAGCTCAGGCCGTCTCCGGAGCCAAGTCCTTCATGGTCGTGGGCGGCGAGGCTGTGGTGCCGCAAGCCGTGCTGGACTCGCTCCCGGACGGACTCGGGGTGACGGCCATCAGGCTCGCCGGCGCCGACAGGTACGCGACCTCCCGCGCCGTAGCCGCCTACGAGGTGGAGCTCAGGGAGCCCAATCCAGACGGTGGCACCCAGCGTCCCTTCGGGTATGAGACAATGTACCTCGTCAAGGGCGGAAGCTACGCGGACGCCGTTGCCATAGGGACCAACTCGTCGGTGTTCCCCGCGTACCCGGTCTACCGGCTTCCCAGCCATGAAATCACCATTGGTAGGCCGATAGTCGTCATGGCAGACAACGGACATTCCCAAGAGTTTGCAGAGCAAGTCTATGACTTCGAGTACAACAGACCGGAATTGGGGCGATTTGCAAGGTTTCTCGATAACGCAATCTTCACCGGAAACGCATTTTCTTATGAAGAGATAGAAGATTTCTGCAGCGCAGTAAATAAGTATCATTGGATTATTGAAGACTAAATCCATTGTAAATTTATATCAACCCAAACATGCGGCGTGGATGCGACATTGCATCCACGCCGCATCTTCTTCATCCGACCGATTCCCGACAACAATATCCGTGAACCAGTAGCACCACCATGCGGGGATTTCCCTCCAGAGTGCTAACCCAGTACGGTTCTCGAGCACATTCCTGATGGTGGGCACCGCACTACTACACCACGCGCGCTATGTACAGTATCTTCATACGCGGCATGCGGCAGAGGCCTGAGATAACCACCACCGCCAGAAAGACCTAGACATGTCTGTTCAGAGCATTGGAATCACCCCCCCTTCCTTTGTGACACACGAATTTCAAACTGATGTAACCGCATTTTAACGATGGAAAACCATCTGCAAAGTCCGCTCTAAAATTACGCAAATTACCCTGTCTCGATAAAGTTTTCGCAGTTCAGGCTGCTATTATCCACACCGCGTGCAACAAAAATCAACATTGCACATCAACATGTCCAAGATGCCTATAGCAAGAAATCTTGAACTAGCAAATCAATCCAACGGGGGTAAGGATATGGCAGATATAAAATCGGAGAAAAGCTCAGCATGGTATCTTAAGCGTGCAGTGCCCTTGGCTTTTGCAATTAGCGCAGTGGCTGCAACTCCAGCGCTCGCAGACGAGGCAACGGTTCAAGAGCCAGTAGACGAAATCGCACCAGAGTCAATACAGGCTGGCAGCCAAGGCGTGGAGCAAATTACAACTACAAAGCCTGCAACAGCAAACATCCCGCTTCCCGCAGATTACGTTGCTCAGCGCGACGCGCAGACAGCCCAAAATGGCGTCGGAGTTGAAGTGTCAGCTGCCGAAGCAGATGGATCTGCTGTTTCCGGTTATGATTCTGCTTCTGCCGCCGCTCCCACAGATATAATTGCAACAGAAGCAGTTGCAAAAGAAACTCTCAATGCATCGGAAGATTCTACAGCGTTGAGTACACTCGAAGCCACATCTAATGTGGTTATCAACGAGATACAGGCCGACGGGTCCCCGGACTGGGTGGAGATATACAACCCCAACGACCGCGAGATCGACATCTCCGGATGGACCATCATGGACGACGACCCGGCGGGGCACGCCGGCAAGGCCACTCCGCTGACCCAGGGGACCAAGATCGCTGCGCACGGCACGTTCGTGTTCAGGGGCGACAGGGACTTCTCCTTCGGGCTCGGAAACAAGGGCGACACCGTGACCCTGCGCGATGCGGACGGGAACACGGTGGACCAGTACAGGTGGACGTCCAAGGCGGGATCGGGCAGCACGTGGCAGCGCGTCCCGGACGGGACCGGCGAGTTCAAGGCCGGGTCGGCTTCCGAGGGAGCGCTGAACGATCCCAAAAACGCACCAACGGAGAATCATCTCATACTCAACGAAATCGACTCCAGCCCAGCAGACTGGATCGAGTTCTACAACAACGGCACAGAGGAAATTGACCTTACGGGTTACGAGATTCGCGACAGCAACAACGACCATCGCTGGCGTTTCGCAGACGGCACCAAACTCGCAGCCGGGGCCTACTACGTTGTGGACAACAACACTCAGGGCATCCAATTCAATGACTCCACGGGAACATGGAGTGATGGCACATTCAACATCGGCCTTGGCGCGGGAGATTCCGTGCGCGTTTACGATGCCGCTGGCACCCTCATCCAACAGGACAGCTGGACTGAGCATGCGTCTGCCGGCGGAGACCCAGCCAATGCGACCATCGGACGTCTGCCTGATGCAAGTGGAGATTTCGCGATTACCAAGCCAACACCGGGCGCTGCAAACCAGAAGGTAGAGGACGTAACCCCCGACAAGCCCACCGATCTCAACGCCCAGCCTTGGCCCGGCGACCAAAACGTTACCGTTGTGGACAAGACCTCCACGTTCCTCGAGGATTCATCTGGCCTCGATGTTGACGGCAACATCCTCTGGGCTGTAGACAACGACCATGGCACCATTTGGAAGATGACCCTCGATAAGAACGGATTCCCCACAATGGCTGAGAAATGGTCGAACGGCAAGAGAATCAACTTCCAAAAAGATGGCAAACGCGCAGATGTAGCTGGCCCAGACTCCGAAGGCATCACGGTGGACGGCAACCACAACATCTATCTGGCGGTAGAGCGCGACAACGCGCAGAAAGGAGTGAACTACAACGTTGTGGTGAAGGTCAATGCCGATGCGCTGGAATCCGATGATCCCATTCTCGTGGCCGATCAGGAGTGGAACCTCACAAGCCTCCTTCCCGCTGTTAATGCCAACATGGGCATCGAGGGAATCGAATGGATTGCCAACAGTGAGTTGGAAGGAAAGATCATCGATATCAATACTGGCAAGGCCTACAAGTCGTCCGATTATGCAAACGCCACGGCAGGTGGATTGTTCTTCGTATGCCTAGAGGACAATGGCCATGTTTACGCCTTCGCACTGAATGGCGATGGTTCGGCCACGCTTATTGCAGACATAGACGCAGGCATGGGAGGAGCCATGGCGCTCGACTACAATGTCGAGACCCACACCCTCTGGGTAGCCGGCGACGATGGATACGACGGACATCTGGCCACAATTCAGTTCAACGGCACCAAGACTCCGAAGGTCACGCAATCGATTTCGAAATCTGCTATCGACGGAGTTGTGTACTACAACCGCCCAGGCGAGATGCCAAACCTCAACAACGAGGGATTCGCCATCGCATCTTCCGAGTATGGTCCCGAGGGCAAGCGCCCGGCATATTGGTTTGAAGATGGCGTTAAGTCGCAAGCGCTCCGAATGACCTATCTCGATATGCCCGCAACGCCGGATAAACCTGACACGCCAGATACCCCCGACAAACCGAATACCCCAGTCGTCACTCCCAGCAATCCAAGCAACCCCACAACGCCAAACACTCCGAGCGGCTCCAACACCAGCGGCAAGGCGAGTTTGGTGGCACAGATATCCACCAGCCCGGCACACTTGGCATCCACTTCCACAAAGGCATCTTCAATGCCAAAGACGGCCGACAAGTCTCCCCTCGTACCGTTTGCAGCCACTTTGGCAGCAGGATTTGCAGTCATTGGAGCAGGGCTGGCGCGTAAGCGCGGAAAGCATGAGCGTCGTTAGGCCATAGGGACCAACACCCGTAGCCATAGCCAGCGGTCACAGACATCATCAGTACACATTCGAACAATAGCAGCAATAACGCATGCTCCGGTTTGCAATTAAAGCCAATCTGCGCATGCGTTTTACATACCAGCATAGCGAGCTTGCAAACTAATATCGTGGTGCAACTTCACTCATCGTCAATCTTGTCGAACCGATGTAACCGCACTTAACCATCAAGTTAATGTCCGCCCCTCGCGTAAATTAACTATCAGCAGAAAATTTGCAGATGCAATGGCATTCTTCTGCAGCGAATACAAATAACGCAAGACAAGGAAATCTATTGTTAAAATCGTAAGAGCGTTTAATTTTAGTTCGCGTCGGGGCTTGTAAAACCGCGATATTGGTTTTCAGCAGGGCATGCGAGGTCATGCGAAAGGGCATGTCACCAGCTGGCATGCAGGAAACCACGCGTTATAGAGAGCCACGATGCGAGGGCATATCAAAGTGGGGAGTTCGCCCCCGTACAAGAGGAGAGCCATATGCCATTCAATCACTTTCCGCATGTTTACCAGCCAATCGACGTTGGCAGCATGCACATGAAGAACCGCATCCAGTTCTCGCCAATCGTGTCTAATCACGCTGGATACCGCGATGGAAAGGTTAACGAGGAGCTGTTCGAGTTCCTGGTTGGCCAGGCAAAAACCGGATGCGCCCTGGTAACCGTTGGATCCACACCGGTAGACTTCGAGGAGGGCCGAGATTTCTTCGGTTGCATGTCTGCAACCAACGACGACGATATCTCGGGCCTCGCCTACGTGGTGCGCGAAATCCACAGGCAAGACTGCAATTTCTCCGCCGAGCTAACACATGCTGGCCAGTGGGCTGCAGATCTTCTACCAGAGGGTCAGAAGGCCTTCGTGCCATCCGTGGTCGAGCCATTCCACGACCCCAAGAAAACCAAGGCAATCACCCGAGACGATATGGACATGGTACTGCAGCATCACGTCGACGCAATCAAGCGCTGCAAGATTGCGGGGTTTGACCAGGTGATGGTGCATATGGCACACGGCAACCTGCTGTCGTCGTTCCTCTCCCCCGCTTGGAACCACCGCACCGACGAGTACGGCGGGAGCTTCGAGAACCGTATCCGCTTCCCCTTGGAGGTTCTGGAGGCTGCACGCGAGGCCACAGGTGGAGACATCCCAATCGAAATCCGCTTCGTTGGCAACGAGTGGATTCCTAACGGAATGCCCTTGGAGGAGCGTATCGAGTTCCTCAAGATCGCCCAGAAGTACATCGACATGGTTGTTGTGTCGGCTGGAACCCTGAAGATGCCCAACGGCGCATTCAGCAAGAACATGCCGGGGTACTACGAGAAACCGATGCTCAACGTTGAGTATGCTGCGGCATACAAGGAAGCTTGCCCAGATCTGTGCATCTCCGTCTGCGGTGGTATTTCCACGCTGGAGCAGGCCGAGTACATCATTTCGTCCGGCAAGGCCGACGTGGTGGCACTGGCCAAGGCTCTCATGGCCGATAGCGATTTTGCCAACAAGGGCTACCGCGGCGAGGAAGACGACATCACTCCATGCATGCGCTGCATGTGGTGCCTCAAGGATTGCCAGGCAACCGCCCACCTCGAGGGATGCGCTGTCAACCCCACCATGGGATGGGAGTACCGCGGCACCAAGCTCATCCCCATTGCCAAGCCCAAGAAGGCCATGGTCATCGGTGGCGGTCCAGCTGGTATGGAGGCCACAAGGGTGCTCACCGAGCGCAACTTCGACGTTGTTCTGTACGAGAAGGAGAACGACCTTGGCGGGCGACTGCCCGAGGCATCGGCCCTCACCTACAAGGACGGATTCCGCAGGTACTACAAGTACCAGGTTCGCAAGACCAAGGAATGCGGCGCCAAGATCGTGCTCAACAAGGAAGCAACCGTTGAGGACATCAGGCAAGAAGCTCCAGATGTCTTGATCATCGCAACCGGAGCAGAACTGATAAAGCCCCGCACCCCGGGTATCGATGGCAAGAACGTGAAGTCCGTCGTAGAGGTTGACAGGGGCATTGCGCAAACCGGCAACAAGGTTGTGGTTTGCGGCGCCGGTCTCTCCGGTTCAGAGTGCGCGCTGCAGCTTGCGATGGAGCACAAGGACGTGACCCTGGTAGATATGGTACCGGTCGAGAGCTTCCACAAGGACCTCTCGTTCTTCATGCAGCCGAAGCTCACGGCAGACCTCGAGAAGTACGGCGTTACCCTTCGTGGCAACTGCTCCGTAAAGGAATTCACCCCAGAGGGTGTTGTGGTTATCAACGAGAACGGCGAGGAGGAAACCCTGCAGGCCGACACCGCGGTTCTGGCATTCGGCGTGAAGCCCAACTCGGCCAAAGTCGCAGAGCTCGCAGACGTTGTACCGCACACCTACATCGTTGGAGATTCCAAGAAGGTGGGCGTCATCGGCGACGCAATCAACCAGGCATATTGGGTTTGCCGCGACATCTAGCTCACTGTCTAGTTCGCAGCTCCCATAAGCATATAGGCACAACAAGTACCGGCAAGAACCAGCTAACGATAATAAGCTGGAAAACAATTTCAGAAAGGATTTAGGATGGGCAATTACATCACTTCTAAACCGATTACCTCCATGGAGGGCGCATTCAGCGTCGAGGGCCTGAATGTAATCGTCACCGGCGGCGCTCGCGGAATCGGACGCGGCATCACCCAGGCATTTGCCGAGAGCGGCGCAAACGTTTGCATCATGTGCCGCAACGAGAAGAACGGCCAGATCGCGCTCGACGAGATTTCCGCTCAGACCAAGGGCAATCACTCCTACATCAAGTGCGATATCTCCAGCCACGACTCCGTGATCGCTGCCAAGAAGGCCTACTTCGAGAAGTACGATCACCTCGACGTTCTGGTTAACAACGCAGGCATCGGCAGCAAGCCGCCATTCCTGTCCGAGCACGGACTCGAGGAGTGGCACCGCATCATCGACACCGACCTTCACGGCGTGGCCCACATGGTCTATGAGTTCGCTCCCGTCATGAGGGACGCTGGCAACGGCGGAACCATCATCAACATCTCCTCCGTCGGCGCTCAGCGCACCCCGGTTTCCGACGAGCAGCACAACGCTCCATACAACGTGTCCAAGGCTGGCGTGGATATCTTCAGCCGTTACCTGGCAATCGTCCTGGGCGACGCCAACATCCGCGTTCTCTCCATCGAGCCCGGCCCAATCCACTCCGACCTCGACAAGGATCTTCCTGCAGAGGCAGGCAAGATGTTCGAGGAGAAAATGCCAGCTCACCGCTTTGGCGAGCCCATCGAGGTTGGCGCGTTCTGCGTTTACCTGTCCTCGCCGGCAGCAACCTTCATCCGTGGCGTGAACTACCCGTTCGATGGTGGTCAGCTCTGCGTGATGTAGCTTGAGCTAAGCTCACATATTTGAGTTCGCATGGGAGGTGCAACCAGATAGGCTGCACCTCCCTTTTCATGTTGCAATCATTTATCTTAGATGAATGCCGGCATCCATCATTTTGAGCACAGCATTTTTCACCATCGTAAAGTCAAAGCACCTTAACACTCATTGCCATATCTGAATATCAGCAACTTTATTGATTTAAACGCTTTCAAATGACAGCATTTTGCTTGTCGTAATGCATGGCAATATACTGCAAGCTTTTGCTATGCCAAGCAGCATCTGCCAAACAATTTGCCCGGCTAATCCGGGCAGAAAGAGAGCGTGAGATATGGCCGATTACATGACAGCCAAGGCAATCACCTCGATGGATGGCGCTTATAGCGTCAAGGGTCTCAACGTGCTGATCACCGGTGGAAACCGTGGAATCGGACGTGGAATCTCCGAGGCGTTTGCACAGAGCGGTGCCAACGTGTGCATCGTCTGCACCAACGAGGAGAGCGGCAAAAAAGCGGTTGAGGAAATCAACAAGTACGGCGGACACAACATGTTCATCAAGTGCGATGTTTCCAAGCTCGAAGACTGCAAGGCTGCAAAGGAAGCTTACTTCGCCGAGTATGATTTCCTCGATGTGCTGATCAACAACGCCGGAGTTGGATGCACCGCACCGTTTCTCACAGACGAGGGTTATGAGGAGTGGCAGAAGGTCATCGCCGTCGACCTCAACGGTGTTGCCAACATGTGCTTCGAGTTCGCACCGGTGATGAGAGATGCCAAACGCGGTGGAACCATCATCAACACCTCATCGATAGGGTCCGAGCGCATCACCGTTTCTCCCGAGCAGCACACAGCTCCTTACAGCGTTGCCAAGGCTGGCGTTAATGTATTCAGCCGCTATCTGGCAATGGTATTGGGCGATGCAGACATCAGGGTTCTCTCGGTAATGCCCGGGCCAATTCACTCCGACCTTGAGGGCGACCTCCCCAAAGAAGCCATCGAGAACGCATACCGCGTAATGCCAGCGCACCGCTTTGGCGAGCCAATCGAGATTGGCGCGTTCTATGTGTTCCTGGCATCGCCTGCGGCAACATTCATCCGTGGCGTTAACATCCCGTTTGACGGCGGACTGATGTGCAGGGTTTAACGGCCTAGTTGCAGGGTCTAACGGCTAGGGACAGCGGCAGGGTCTAACGGCAACGGCAAGGTCTAGTTGCAGGGTCTAGCGGCTAGGGACAGCGGCAGGAACTAGCGCGAGCAGGATAATTTGATTCACAGCAATATGCAAGCGTGTGGGACCGCGGGTTTCACGCGCTTGCATTCGTTTTTGGATACTGCCAATATTTGTGCTGTTGATATTTCCAACCACAGAAAGCGAGGAAGCATGGGTTACATCAAGTCCACGCCAATCACCTCGATGGACGGAGCCTATGACGTTTCCGGTTATAACGTCATCATCACCGGTGGCGCACGTGGAATCGGACGCGGCATTGCCGAGGCCTTTGCCCAGAGCGGTGCAAACGTGTGCATCATGTGCCGTAGCGTTGACAAAGGCACCAAGGCAGTAGAGGAAATTTCTGCCGAAACCAGCGGAAACCACACCTTCATCCAGTGCGACGTGTCGGATCACGATTCCGTAATTGCCGCTAAGAAGGCTTATTTCGAGAAGTACGACAACCTCGACGTTCTGGTTAACAACGCCGGCGTTGGCTGCACTGCCCCGTTTCTGTCCGAGAAGGGACTCGAAGAGTGGCACCGCGTAATCGGAACCGACCTTCACGG
>CADBOM010000232.1 GCA_902796325.1 uncultured Coriobacteriaceae bacterium | reverse complement strand
CCGTCGATATGCTCCGAAATGCTTCTTCTGCGAGCTATGCGGCAAATTCAGGCTGCATCCTCTTCGTAATCGGCAACACCTAGATAGGTTTAATATCGTTTGAGACAACCATTCCTAACGCAGAAGGGGAGGAGAGAGTCGATGGTCGATTTCGATGACGAGCCCGAGGAGGCTCTCGTTCGAATGCCAGATGGGTCGTATGAGCTGGTTTACAGCTACGACCTCGAGGAAGACCGAAAGGCCGACGAAGACGACAGGTTCTACGACGGCGCTGAGGAGATGAAACTGTCGGCTGCTGGTGATCTTCCGCTGGTTCTGGAGGGATTCGAGTGGTTGCGGCTTTCCGCTATGTACCAGGTGGCCGATCAGAGTTTCGAGCTCGTGATCATGAGAAACAGCACTGGTTTGCAAGCCACTCTGAAAACCTACTGCGAAGATGAGCCCATAACGGTCGAAGTCGATGCAGCGGATGCGGCCTCTTTCGCGCGCAAGTTGGCAACGTACGGGGTGGAGAGACTCCACGGGAGCTACTACCCGGACGGAATTCGAATGTACGATGTTGGCGCCTGGAAGCTGGATTACACCGACGGAAAGAGCCGCGGCCATGCCGATGGCGAGGGGAAGTGGCCGGAAGAGTTGGAACCCATATGCTTGGCATTGAACGACATCGGTCTGCCGATGCTGTTTGGTGACGGGCGCTTACGCCTCGATGGCGGGGAAGAATAACGGTGTCGGAACGCAGCCTGCGTCCGGTTTTGTGCCCTGTGTATGCGTAGCCTGTGTTTGGACCTGGCTTTGACCTTGCCAATGTGCTCATGCCTGCGCTTGGACGTGCGACTGCTCTGCGACTGGCTTGCGACTGGCTTGCGCCTAACTTACGCCAACCCTACATTTTGCCTTGCACGATGACGATGATGCAGGCGATGGCTAGCACAACGCCGATCAGCATGACGATTACCTTTGCCTTGGAGGCGCCCTTTGATTTACGTCCCTTTCCATTGCGCTTCGATCTGTCGCCCTGGACAGCTGCTACCGTGCCCGCAGCTGGTGCTTCGGAAGATTCCGAAGTCTTCTTGCGCTTCTGGGTACTCTGATGATTGCTCTCAGGTGGAGCTTGCTTGCGTTCCGATTGCCCGGAAGCCTCAGATGCTCCTTCTGGCAGCGCCGGTGCAGCAACATCTTCGTACTCGGCATCTACCTCGATGCACTCGTCCTCATCATCCCCATACTCCTGAGGGTCTGGCACTGCGCCTTCAAATCCGCTCTTGTAAGCCTTGCCTGTCTTTTTGAATGTGCCGCCAAGACCGGTTACCAGCTTTGGCCCGAAGAGGATGAGCACTATGGCGATTATCAGGAGAAGTTCGGGAAATCCTATCATCAGCAGAGCTGCTTTCTTGTTTGCACTTGGTTAATCTGTCTAAACATTTCGACAATACATTAACGCAACCAGCCACGCCAGCTTAGAAAAGAAAGTCTTTCCGGTTGGGGTGATTGCCTCGGTTGCCAACTCATCGGTTGGCAGCTCGTCAGGATATTCTCCTGTGCATTTCGCCCTATATGTATAATCAGCACATACTTTTGAATAAGTTGCTGCAGGGCATATGGCGCCGATAGCCGTCTGGCGCATGTTGCTGCACGGCACCTAGCCGTGCAACGCGCATGGAGGTCCGCAACACGTGGCCGTCTTGCAGCACGCGTGGTTGTCTCGCAGCACGAGCAGCCAACCAGCAACACATGTGAGGAGAACGAATGGATATCGATTACCTGCTAGCGCTGCAGGAGTTCCGCGACGCGACGGGTGGAGCGCTCGACTCGTTCATGAACGGAGTCTCGCAAGCCGACGTGGTGCTGTGCGGTCTGATCCTGCAATCGCTCATACTCTGGTGCGTGAACCGCGAGGCGGGAATGTTTCTACTGCTGGCCAACGGAATCGGAGGCTGCCTCAACACCTTGGTCAAGAACATTGCCTGCGTGTACAGGCCGTGGATCAGGAGTTCGGCGTTGCACCCGGTTGCGGAGGCCGTGCCAGATGCTACGGGCTACTCGTTCCCAAGCGGGCACACGCAAACAGCTACCACGGCGTTAGGTGGCATTGCCACGGTATGGCGAAAGAAGCGATGGCTTGTCGTGCTATGCGTGGTGGGTATCTTGCTCGTGGGGTTCTCGCGCAACTACCTGGGGGTTCACACGCCGCAAGATGTGCTGTTCGGAATCATCGTGGGCATTGCGGGCATCGCCATAGCATGGTGGGTGTACCGATTTGGCGAGCACGGCGGCAAGCACGACATCATCGTGCTCGTCGTGGGACTGGTGCTGTGCGCGGTTTTCGTGATTTTCTGCCTGCTCAAGCCGTATCCGTACGATTACGTTGACAATCAACTGCTGGTCGACCCCGAGGAAATGGTCAAGGGCTGCTTCGTGGCGGCGGGGCTGCTTGCAGGCTCGCTCATCGCGTGGTTTTGCGAGAGACGCTGGGTGCAGTTCTCGGTTGAGGGGAGCACCGGTACGCGGATTGTGCGCGCGATCATCGGACTCGTCATTCTCGCCGTTATCATGTATGGCGCCAAGGCTCCGCTGGTAGCTCTACTGGGTGTAGATGCCGGATCGTTTGCGAGGTATATGCTGCTGGCTCTCACGGCTGGGCTGTTCTATCCAATGGCCTTTTCGGCTGTGCAGCGCAGGCGTGCGCGTAAGGATGGGTCGCTTAATTCTTGCGAGGAGGAATCGCCATCTCTCGTCAAACCGAAGGATGCAGGAAATGACGATGTGGCAAAGTGATTGCTCGAGACGGATCTAGCAGGGCAGCAAAGTGATTGCTCGAGACGGTTCCAGCAGTGTAGCAAAAGTGATTGCTTGCAAAGGAACCGGCGGGGTAGCAAAAGCGATTGCTAGCGAGGGAAATGACGAGGTATCCAGGTGATTACTTACAGTTTTCAATACGACAAGGACATGGCGAAGGCTCTCGCCGAGATTGCCGAGCAAAGAAAGCCCGAAGCCAGAAAGCGGATAATTTATCAGATCATCCTTTGCGTGTGCGCGGCGATTCTGTACTACCTTGCAATCGCGCTGATAAATGCAGAGGGCGTGAGCGCAAGTTCAATTGTTTACATCATCATCGCAACCGTTGCCCTGCTGTTCGCGATTTTTCAAAAGCGCATGCGTGTGAGCATGATTCTCAGGGGCATGCTTCGCGAGGGCGGCAGCATACTTACAGCTCATGGCACCTGGACGTTTTCGGACGAGTCGATAGAGACTGATTCCACGCTTGGAAATGGCGTGACTTACTGGACGGCGATCGAGAAGTACGGTGATCACGGGAAGTATATCTACATCCAGCGAAGCGACGGAGCCGTGTTCCTCTTGGAGCGCACTAGGCTTTCCGAGGCGGAGATTTCGGAACTGCAGAATCTTCTGGCAAAGCATTCAATACCCAAGGATTGATGCGCCCGGTGTGAACTGATTCGCGTGCGGACTCGCACCTGCTGGCTCGTGCGATTCGAAGCGAGCAAACTGGTTTGCGCGAGCCGATTCATGCAAGTCGCCAGCCCACGAGCGCAAGGCTGCCCGCGCAAGCTAGTCCACGCGCATCTCCAACAGCAGGGGAGCGTGATCCTGACGTGCGCCGGAATCGATTATCTCGGAGCGCACGATCTGGTCTTTGATGCGGTCGCTTACCAGGAAGTAGTCGATGCGCCAGCCAGCGTTGTTGATCTTGCTGGTGCGCACGCGCTGCGCCCACCACGAGTACACGCCCTCCACGTTGCCGTG
>CADBOM010000231.1 GCA_902796325.1 uncultured Coriobacteriaceae bacterium | reverse complement strand
CTGCCTCTGCCATAATGCGGCTACCTGCTGCTGCGGACCTGACGCGCTGATGCGACCTTGCTGTGGCTGATTCTGCGTTACCGGGGTCCTACTTTCCGCAGGCCTTGGCAACGAGATTGCGCAGATCGTCCACGCCTTGACCAGTTGTTGCAGAGGTGATTATGAACTGGTCGCTCTCCAATCCATACTGCTGCTTTAGCTTCTGGAGCTGTTCCGATTGCTTGCTTTTGCTCAGCTTGTCGGCTTTGGTGAGCGCTATCACGAAGGGGATTTCGAGTTCGGTGAGAAACTCCACCATGTTGATGTCGAGCGGGCTGGCGTCGAGTCTGATGTCGACCAGAATCACCACGAGGCAGAGCTTGCGGCGCTGCTGGAAGTAGCCTTCTATGAGGTTCATCCAGCGGTCCTTTTCCTTGTGGGAGACCTTGGCAAATCCGTATCCCGGGAGGTCGACGAGATAGATGCTGCCAACGTCGTAGAAGTTGATGTTGACCGTCTTGCCCGCGTTTTTAGAAACCTGGGCGAGGGATTTGCGACCCAGCAGCTTGTTGAGAATCGACGACTTGCCGGCGTTGGATCTTCCGGCAAATGCAACCTCGGGCTTTATTGACCTCGGAAGCTGCTCGACCGTTCCATATGAGGCTGTGAACTCTGCTTTGTTGAAGTTGATGGCCATCGTTTCTCCTGGATTGGGATCTATGATGTGTCTTCGATTATCGCCCCTGGGTGCCGTTCCATTGGCCGCCATTGCATGCAGCTGCGGCACGACACCGCTTTGGCATCACATTGCCTTGTAGTGGCCTTGCCATGTTGACATGGCATCGCCTTGGCATGACGCATCTTGCACATTATTACCCTACCATGCTGGGGCAATCGAGCGCTATGTTTCAATCTGCTGGAGGCTGCCGGTCAATCTGCTAGCATTGTCGTTGAGGCGGCCGGAAGTTGGTTAAGCGACCAGCAAGCGCAAGTTGCGCTGGCGGTCATCACGCCAGTTGCGCTAGCGATCATTATGCGGCCGAACGTCAATCAAACGCCAGTCGCACAATCAGCTGTCGCGCGTCAGCTGTGGGATAGCAAGTGCCAGTTGTGGTGCAGGAGAGGGGAGAGTCATGCTTTCTCAAAAGGCCAAGGATTTGTTTGCCAAGCTAGATTTTGAATTCCAGCCCGTTGCGGTGAAGTATTGCTATGGGCAACCCGAGGGATACGAGCACGTTGACGAGGTGCTGTCTTTCTGCCAGTTTGCAAAGAAGGCTCAGGTAGAGGACCGAGCCTTCTTCATAACCAAGGACGACGACAACTGCTTTGGCAAGATGATCATGGGCATGATTCCAAAGCCCGGTCTCGCCGCCAGCGGTCAGGCCGGCAAGGACTTCGGTGTGTTCAAGACACAGGCTCCAAACGCCCGACTTTATCACGAAATCACAACCCTCACACCCGGAGCCGTCAACTTCGTGGTTTTCTGCCCGCTGCATATGTGCAACTTCGACCCCGACATCGTGCTCTGCGTGGCAGACATGCGCCAGTCCGACATTCTGATGAGGGCCACAAGCTATATATCCGGAGACCTGTGGGAGTCCAAGGCATCTAGCGTCATGGCATGCTCGTGGCTCTACGGATATCCATATGTGAGCGGCAAGGTGAACTTCACGATCACCGGGCTTGGACACGGGATGCGCCGCCGCAAGGTTTACCCGGCGGGAAGGCTGCTCATCTCCATCCCATATGCAAAGCTAAACGAGGTGGTGCAAGCGCTGGACGAGATGCCGTGGGACCTCATTGCCATGAGCGACGATCCGGACGACCAAGCCGAGCTCAAGCGCAGGATGGATCATTGGCAGGAGCTAAGCCCCAACTTTGTGTTGAAGGAATAGGCGAGGCGAGGAGAGAACATGGCTAAAGTGCTGGACGACATAACATGCGTGCCGGGAATTTTCGCTGCCAACGTGCAGAACGAGGAAGCTGGCACCGGATGCACCGTGATTGTCTGCCCCAAAGGAGCTGTTGGGGGAGTTGATGTGCGCGGAGGTGCTCCGGCAACGCGCGAGACCGATTTGCTCCGTCCGGAGGAGACCGTGCAGCAGCTGCATGCAGTGGTGCTCTCGGGAGGCAGCGCCTATGGTCTGGCTGCTTCGTGCGGAGTTGCCGAGGAGCTTGAGAGGCGTGGCATTGGCCTCGATGTTGGGGTTGGAGTCGTTCCGATTGTGAGCTCTGCATGCGTGTTCGACCTTGGATGCGGCATCGCAAGCGTGAGGCCGAATTCCCAGATGGGAGCACGGGCCGTGAATCGAGCTCTGGACGGCGAAGCGCCTCTGGAGCAAGGCAACTTTGGCGGTGGTTGCGGTTGCACCGTGGGGAAGTTCATGGGCCCCGGGCGAGCAATGAAGGCTGGGTTGGGCAGCAGCGCGATCCAAAACGGGGATTTAGTTGTTGGTGCCGTGGCCTGCGTGAACGCATGCGGCAACGTGGTGGATCCAGCAAGTGGTGCGCCGATAGCGGGAATGCTGTCGGAAAACCTCGACGGCATCGTTAGCGAGGAAGATCTGCTGATGGGATTCGGGAACGGCCCTTCGCAGCCCTCTTCTCCGCTGACTGGTCAATCGGAATCGGAGGATTCTCCGATGGGAAGCTCTCCGAAGTTTCCCAGGACCAATACCACGATCAGCTGCATTGCCACAAACGCAAGGCTCACGAAGGCCCAAGCCACAAAGCTTGCCCAGATGTCCGCGGATGCCTACGCGCACGCAATACGTCCCACGCACACTCCCAACGATGGCGACACCATCTTCGTTATGGCAACGGGGGAGGTGGAGCTGCTTTCCGACGCTCCCGCGATGGACATATTGGGAACCATGGCCGTGCGCAGCTTGGAGCAGGCGATAGTGAACGGTGCCGTGAAGGCCACGTCGGCCTATGGGTACAAGGCGGCTTGCGACTTGTGAGAGCGTCTATGGGTAGCGCTCATTGCGAGGGCACGCTCGCCTTTGATGCCCGTGCGGGTGTAACGCTTGCGGCTGTGAGTTAATATGTTTTAAGCGCGAATCTCGTGCAAGTTATCCATATACTGCGCTTGGGATTTCGCTTGCACGCATAGCTTAATTAAAACCAACGATGAAGGAGCATTCCATGGCTTACGCATCCGCCGATCAGAAGGTCGTAGTGCTAGACTTCGGCGCGCAATACGGGCAGCTCATAGCCCGCCGCGTGCGCGACTTGCACGTTTATTCCGAAATCGTGCCCTGCGATATCTCGGCAGACGAGCTGGCGGCGCAAAAGCCATCGGCCATAATCTTGTCGGGAGGTCCCGCCAGCGTTTATGCAGAGGATGCCCCCAAGATCGACCCTGGAGTTCTAGAGCTGGGCATTCCGGTGCTGGGATTCTGCTATGGACAGCAGATAATGGCCGTCACGCTTGGCGGAAACGTGGGGCATACCGATGCCGGAGAGTACGGTCATGCCACGCTGCATAGGGCAGGGGAGAGCCGTCTTCTCGAGGGAACCCCGCAAGACCAGCAAGTGTGGATGAGCCATCGCGATGCTGTGAGCCAGGTTCCGGAAGGGTTCACCGTAACCGGCTCCACCGATACCTGCCCCATAGCATCTATGGAGTGTGCCGAGCGTAACCTGTACGCCACGCAGTTCCATCCCGAGGTTCGACATACGCCATACGG
>CADBOM010000230.1 GCA_902796325.1 uncultured Coriobacteriaceae bacterium | reverse complement strand
GTTAACCGAGAACATCAAATCGGTCCCGCACGTTGCAGATGCCCTTTCATACGACGATCTGGTTGGAACCAGCATCCCCGATGAGATGATTCCGCAAGATGTGAGACAGAACTTCACGACGGGCGAAGACTCGCTAATAGCTGTGTTCTTCGATTCCGGAACATCTTCCGACGACACGATGGATGCGGTCACGCAGATAAGGGACATGGCCGGCGATAACGTGTATGTCTCGGGAATGTCCGCCATGGTCACGGACCTAAAGAACATCGCCGAGCGCGAGGAGCCCACCTACGTTGGCATCGCGGTGTTATGCGCACTTGTGATTCTGCTCCTTCTCACGGATTCCTGGTTGGCACCAATATTGTTCCTAGTGAGCATTGGAATGGCAATTCTCTACAACCTGGGCACCAACATATTCTTGGGAGAGATATCGTATATCACCAAAGCCCTGGCGGCTGTGCTGCAACTAGCTGTTACGATGGACTACTCCATCTTCCTGTGGCACAGCTATGAGGAGAAACGCCGCATCTACCCCGGCGACAACCTAACCGCCATGGGCGAGGCCATAGGCGACACCCTCACGGCAATCTTCTCAAGCGCTTGCACGGCGAGTGCGGGCTTTCTGGCCATGTGCTTCATGAGCTACACGCTGGGCGCCGACCTTGGAATCGTCATGGCCAAGGGCTGCATGCTGGGACTGCTGGCTTCAATCACAATCCTGCCATCGCTAATACTCGTGTTCGACAGGGCCGTCATGAGAATGGGTCACAGGAACCTCATCCCAAACTGCAGCAAGCTGGCAAATGCCTCCACCAAGCACTATTGGGTGTTTCTCATAATATTCGTGGTGGTTTTGATCCCGGCAGCATGGGGATTCTTCAACAAGCCGGTTTACTACGACTTCTCAAACACCTTAACGGGTTCGGACACCCAGTTGGCCGAAGAGGACATCAGGTTCCACACGGCACAGCTGAAGCTCGAAGACGACTTCGACGTGAGAACCACCGAGATGGTTTTGGCAGATTCCAACCTTGGTCATGCCGACGCCAAGGAGATGCTCGATCAGATAAACGATGTGGATGGAGTTAAGTACGCCATCGGATACGACTCCGTTGCAGGAGGAATGCTGCCATCGGAGGCTCTGCCAAGCGACGTCACGAGCGCACTCAAGAGCGGAGACTGGCAGCTAATAATCATCAACTCCGAGTACAATGTGTCGACCGATGCGGTGAACAACCAGATCGACCAGATAAACACGATTATCAAGCAGTACGACCCCAACGCCATGCTCATCGGAGAGGCTCCGGCAACCAAGGACCTAATCCAGACAACCGACTTCGACTTCATGGTCGTGGACCTCATCTCGATCGTGGCCATCCTCATCATCTTGCTGATAGTGTTCAAGAGCGCCACGCTGCCGCTGATCCTGGTTGCAATCATCGAGTTCGCGATCTTCATCAACCTGGGAATCCCCTACTACGTAAACGACGTGATGCCCTTCATCGCACCCGTATGCATCTCGACGATCCAGCTGGGCTCCACGATCAACTACGCGATCCTCATGACAACCCGCTACCGCAAGGAGCGTTACGAGGGCAACGGCAAGAGGGAATCGATCTCGACCGCCATGGCGGCCACGATGCCCTCGATCATCACCAGCGCGGTGTCGTTCTTCGCAGCGACGTTCGGCGTGGCGGTTTACTCCAACATCGGCATCATCAGCTCGATATGCAGCCTGATGTCCAGAGGAGCAATCGTGAGCATGTTCAGCGTGCTGTTCATCTTGCCAGCAGCGTTCATGTTGCTAGACAAGGTTATCTGCAAGACCAGCAAGGGATTCAGACCGAAAGATCAGGATCAGGACCAACAGTCCAATTCGCAGGCAGAGCCCCTGTCCCAGCAAAATCTAGACGCCTAGGAGGCTAGAGAATGAAACACAGCAAAGCCTATAAGATAGCAGGCACCTCGCTGGCAGCGATATCGCTGGTGAGCATGACGATGATGCCCGCCTTCGCGGCACAATCGAGCGTGTCCTCTGCTCAGGCGCAGTCGCCAGAAGGTATAGACGTGCAGAATGCCAGCGTTCAGGGCACTTCCAAGAACGAGAGCGTATATGTGTTCACCAAGGCAGATGGCACTCTGGACCACACGGTGGTAACCGACTCCGTGAAGAATCCCGAGGGCGTGGACGGGCTTCTGGACAAGACCAGCCTCACCGATATCGAGAACACCGAGGGCCACCAGCAGTACTACCAGGATGGCGACAGCATAATCTGGGATGCCGAGGGCGGCGACATCTACTACAAGGGCAATAGCAGCCAGCAGCCACCCGTGACAATGAAGGTTTCGTACACCCTAGATGGCCAACCCATCACCCCGGACGAACTGGCTGGCAAGAGCGGCAAGGTCACCATCAGATACGATTTCACCAACAACAGCAAGGACGCTTCGACAGGCATGTACACCCCGTTTGTCGCGATAACCGGGCTGATCATCGACAACGACATGGGAACGCACGTCAAAACCACCAATGCCAAGCTCATCGACGATGGGGACAGAACCATCGTGATTGGAGCCACGTTCCCGGGCATGCAGGAGAACCTCGGAGTCTCGGCAGACACCGTTGACGTGCCGAGCTACTTCGACATAACGATGGATGCCACGGACTTCGACCTTGAGTCGTCGATGACCCTGCTCACAGCAGACGTTTACAACGACATCGACTCCCCCGATGCCGATCTTTCGAACCTGCAAGACTCCATGCAGCAGCTGCAGAACGCCATGAACCAGCTGATCGACGGCTCCAACGAGCTAACCGACGGCATGGCACAGTTGCTCGATGGAACCGACTCCATGGCAGACGGAACCGAACAGCTTGCAGATGCAGTTGCCGACCTGCCCAGCAGCACCAAGACCCTATCCGACGGAGCCCAGCAGCTTGCCGATGGCGTGTCCTCAGCAAAGGATGGTTCGCAGCAGTTGCAGCAAGGAGCAACGAATGTGTACGCAGGTCTCAAGCAGATGAAAGACGGTACCGCAACGACTTCCGGATTGGCTGATGCAGTGAGCTCCATCGGCACCTCCACGGACAGCAACAACGATACCCTGTACGGTGGAGCCAACAACATACAGGCTGCCATAGAGCTTCTCACCAATGGCGGAACCCTGCCCGATGGCACCACGACCACAGGTCTACCAGGTGCACAAGCTGGAGCGCATCAGCTATCCGAGGGAATACAGAACGCCGTGAACGCCCTCAACAATCAGGTGATCCCGGCCATCGAGAACGTTTTGGAGCCGGGGCTCGTGGGAACGAGCGGAACCAGCGTGTCAGAGGCCATCTCCGGTGCCCAGCAGTACAATTCGGGAGCCCAGCAGTATGTTGACGGCGTGGCCTCCGCACTAAGCACCCCGGCTAGCGCAGCATCCCAGGCATCCGCTGCGGCTACAAGCGCGGCCACCAGTCTGAGCTCGAATGCAGCAAGCGTGTCATCCGATATCTCAAGCGCGAAGGCAACCTTGAAGGCAATCGACCGCACGGGCATGACCTCCGAGCAGTCCGAGGCAATCGACAAGGCAATAGCGAGCTTGGACGCAGCTCCCACCTCGAGCATGTCCAAGGATGCCCAGACGGTGGCTGCATCGGCACAAGCCGTGTCGCAAATTGCAAGCGGAATTTCCGGAGCCCAGACCAACCTCAAGACCGCCAGCGGGTACATAGAGAAATCCAATGCAGTCTTGGACAAGGCGAACACCGGCGTGAAGCAGATCTATGGAGGGTTGCAGCAGGTAGATGCTGGTTTGAAGGCCATTGCCAATGGCGATGGCACTGCCACCAACCCTGGCCTTGCAGGAGCCGCCCAGGGAGCAAGCCAGCTGGAGTCTGGAATCGGCACCAGCACCGCGGTTCTGCAACAGGTAGATGCGGGTTTGAAGCAGCTAAAGGGCGGGTTCGAGCTGCTAGTTAACGGAGGCACCGCTCCAAATGGGAAGACAAGCTCTGGACTCACCGGAGCTGTTGCCGCTCTTGGCGACGACGGCAACCAGAACACCCTCATCGGTGGAACCGCCGCCCTGGTCAACGGCCAGGAGCAGCTAACCGATGGGCTGTCTACCGCTTCCGATGGTGCAAACCAGCTTGCCGCTGGCGCGTCGAAGCTCTCGAGCGCCACGCCCACCCTCGTGAACGCGATCGGTCAAGTTAACGATGGTGCCCAGCAGCTAGATTCCGGAATGCAGTCCGCCTATGACGGATCGCAGCAGCTCTCCAGCGGGCTGCAGCAGTTCAACGAAGAAGGAATACAGAAGCTGGTAGACGCATTCGACGGAGACCTCGGCGCAGTGGTCGACAACATCGACGGCATCATCCAAGCTGGCAAGAACTACAAGAACTTCAGCGGAATCTACGATGGAGTTGACGGCAGCGTGAAGTTCATCTATCAAACCGAATCGATCAATGCCCCAGATTCCAGCTCGAGCGACAGTTCCAGCAGCTCCGACAGCTCGCAACAGTCCGCTGCTGCCAGCGATCAAGCCACTGTACCCGAAATCAAGGAAGAGTAATGGAACTTAGCTGAAAACAATATACATATCGACACGTATCATTTATAATAGGAATGCGTTAGTTCTATTTTTATCTTCCAACGCATCTATCTGATGGGCGGCCAATCATGGCCGCCCATCAGGGTTTATAAGAGGAGAATGGCGAATGAACAAGCAGAACATCATATTCTTCCACGATGCGGATAAGCCGTACGGCTGCTTTAGCAACTGGTACCCGTGCAACTTCACAGTCGATGGCCTGGTTTACTCCTCCACCGAGCAATACATGATGCATTCGAAGGCCGTGCTGTTCGGAGATCGTGAAACCGCGGAAAAGATCATGGACGAGTCGGACCCCAGCAAGATAAAGGATCTTGGCAAAGTGGTTTCGCCATATAGCGAGGCAACATGGAGAGCAGTCCGCGAGCACGTGGTCGAGCGCGGTGTGCTGGAGAAGTTCATGCAGAACCCAAATCTGGCAAGCGAGCTTCTCTCGAC
>CADBOM010000229.1 GCA_902796325.1 uncultured Coriobacteriaceae bacterium | reverse complement strand
GAGGTTCCCCCCGAGATTGCGAAGAACTACGCCGACGTGGAGTACATCGTGAAGGACCTTGCTGAAGCCAGGGCTTTGATGCGCAAGCTCGGATGCATTGTGATTCACACCGAGAAGCGCGCTATAGAGGAAACCGCCCAGGAGATCCTGCGCTACTACAACATGGCGCTGGAGTCTCACAAAGAGTAGGCAGTGCATAGGTTGGGCAGCGTGGTAAACGTCTCGGGCTGCACAGCCAACACCGGGCGCGCGGGCAGCACAAACGTCCAGTCAATGCGGGCAGCGCAAACAGTAGGCGAACGTGGTCCGCGCAAACGGCCGGCCAACGCGATCCGCACTGCTCGCATTGCCAAAAAGCTCGCGCGGCTAAATGTTTCAGAGAATTCAACAATCGTTACACGGGGCAGAGCGTGAATTGCGCAGGATGACGCCTGGTTAGGCGATGCAGCAGCTTGCTCGCAAAACAGCTGGCAAGCCGGCCGAAATGTTCGCTAATTGTGGATTTTTGAGCAAATATTGCCTGCAATCGGTCAAAAAATACGCTTACACGGCTTGTAATGCGCAAGCGGTATTTCGAGTTGAGCGCTTATTGGTTTAATATAAAAAGGCTGTTTACGGCATATGCGTAAGCCGGGCTTGCATGTAACACGAATGTCGAAGTACCCGACCAATCAGCGTTTTACGGCTAGCCCGCGGAAAAAAGACAATATAGGCAAAGGAGATTAAGTTGTCCGAGAACGCGCAGCGAGTGTTCGCTTTTGGTAAAGATGCCAATGGCAACAACGTGACAGAGGGTAACAAGGACATGAAGGGCATCCTTGGTGGTAAGGGTGCTAACTTGGCCGAGATGGCTCAGATCGGCCTGCCCGTCCCTCCAGGATTCACCATTTCTTGCCAGACCTGCATGGATTACTACAGGGGAGGCAATGAGTTCCCCGAGGGTGCTTGGGACGAAATCGAGAAGTACCGCTACGATCTTGAGCAGCGCACCGGTAAGAAGATCGGCGACAACGACGACCCGCTGCTGGTTTCGGTTCGCTCTGGTGCTCCTATCTCCATGCCCGGTATGATGGACACCGTTCTCAACCTCGGTCTCAACGACGAGTCGATCAACGGCCTCATCAAGCAAACCGATAATCCTCGTTTCGCATGGGACTCCTATCGTCGTTTCGTCCAGATGTTCTCCAATGTGGTAATGGGCGTGGACGGCGATCTTTTTGAGAACGCAATCAACTCCGTGAAGATTTCGCGTGGCGTCAAGGGCGACAACGAGCTCACCGCCGACGATCTGAAGGGTCTGGTCACAGAGTTCAAGAAGATCTTCTCCGAGAACGTTTCCGCTGAAGATTACCCGCAGCTGGTCGTAGATGGCAAGGTGGAGTTCCCGCAGGATCCAGACCTGCAGCTCAACCTCGCAATTCGCGCAGTCTTCGGAAGCTGGGGCAATGAGCGCGCAATCATCTACCGTAAGCAGAACAAGATTCCAGACGATCTTGGAACCGCAGTAAACGTACAGACCATGGTTTTCGGCAACAAGGGCAACACCTCCGCAACCGGAGTTGCATTCACCCGTGACGCCGCAACCGGCCAGAAGGAGTTCTACGGAGACTTCCTGGTTAACGCACAGGGCGAGGACGTCGTTGCAGGAATCCGCAACACCTCCCCAATCGCCGAGCTCAAGACCACTCCGGGTCTCGAGGAGGCAGGTGCCGAGCTGGAAGAGATCTTCGGAATTCTCGAGAACCACTATCGCGACATGATGGACATCGAGTTCACCATCGAGCAGGGCAAGCTCTACATGCTGCAGACCCGCGTTGGAAAGCGCACCGCAGCCGCAGCTCTCCGCATTGCCATCTCCATGGTGGAGGAGGGCCTCATCACCAAGGAGGAGGCAGTAAGCCGCATCGAGCCTTCCGCTCTGGACCAGCTGCTTCACCCGCAGTTTGATAAGAAAGCCAAGTTCGACGTTCTGGCAACCGGAATGAACGCAAGCCCGGGTGCTGCTGTTGGAGAGGCCGTGTTCTCGGCCGAGGACGCCGTGGCAGCTGCAGAGGCTGGCCGCAAGTGCGTGCTCATCCGCTGGGAGACCACCCCAGACGACCTTGCTGGAATGATCGCAGCCGAGGGTGTTCTCACCAGCCATGGTGGAAAGACCTCCCATGCAGCGGTTATCGCCCGTGGAATGGGCGAGCCCTGCGTGTGCGGCGTTGACGTTCTGAAGATCGATGCCGAGAAGAAGCAGGCCGAGGTTACCGGAACCGACATCGTGATCAAAGAGGGCGACATGATTTCGCTCGACGGCACCACCGGTGTCGTGGTTCTTGGCGAGGTGCCGCTGGCAGCTGCAGAGCTTTCCGACGACCTCAACACGATCCTGGGCTGGGCTGACGAGATCCGCAAGCTCGGCGTTCGCGCAAATGCAGACAACCCGGCAGACGCAAAGCTGTCCCGCGAATTCGGTGCAGAGGGAATTGGCCTTTGCCGTACCGAGCACATGTTCCTAGGCGACCGCAAGCAGATTATCCAGTCGTTCATCCTCACCGACGATCCTGCCGTTAAGGAGAAGGCCCTGAGCGATCTTCTGGAGGCTCAGACCGGAGACTTCCTCGGCATGTTCAAGGCAATGGACGGACTGCCCGTGATCGTTCGTCTGCTCGACCCGCCGCTGCACGAGTTCCTCGACGATCCTCGTGCCCTCGAGGTCGAAATCACCAGGCTCGAGTGCACCGGTGGAGACAAGACCGAAATCGAGAACAAGCGCAAGCTCCTCGATCGCATCGATCAGATGACCGAGGCAAACCCGATGCTGGGCCTGCGTGGTGTGCGTCTGGCAATCATGTACCCGGAGCTCCCGGTTATGCAGACCCGTGCAATCGCCAACGCAGCTGCACAGCTCAAGAAGGAGGGTCTCGATCCCAAGCCCGAAATCATGGTGCCGCTGGTATCTGTGGTTTCCGAGCTCAAACTCATGCGCGAGACCATCGAGAACACCATCAAGGAAGTCGAGGAGGCTCAGGGCGTCGAGCTGGATATCCAGATTGGAACCATGATCGAGCTTCCGCGCGCTGCCGTTACCTCCGACGAAATCGGCAAGGTTGCAGACTTCTACAGCTTCGGAACCAACGACCTCACCCAGACCACGTTCGGATTCTCCCGTGACGACGTTGAGGCCAAGTTCATTCCGCGTTACCTGTCCAAGCACATCATCCCGGTCAACCCGTTCGAGACCGTCGACGACGGCGTGTGCAGGCTGGTCAAGATGGCAACCGATATGGGCCGCGAGGCCAATCCAAACATCATGCTCGGTGTTTGCGGAGAGCACGGTGGAGATCCGGATTCCATCAAGAAGTTCAACAAGATCGGCGTGGACTACGTGTCCTGCTCGCCTTACCGTGTTCCGCTGGCAAGGCTCGCAGCTGCTCAGGCAACGATCGAGAGCAAGAACGCCTAAGCTCGTGGCAATGGCCGCTCATGCAGCAAAGCCGCTGGCCGTTTGGCGTCATGCAATTGCAATATGCAACACCAACGACATGTTGATGGTTGATAATTACGAGAGGGCGGCCACCTGGTCGTCCTCTCGTGTTAGTTTTATGGCCGGGTTTCAAATTAGAGGCAAGCGCAATTGCCGTGTGCACGCGTCGAGCGTCGCACGTCGCACGTCGCACATGCGCTAAGAGCGAGCCTCCGATGATAAACAGTAAGCGTCAAGGAAAACGCGGGCGTGGCACATGGTAATATTCGACCTTTCAAAAAGCCGCGGCCGAGTGCAAATAGGAGCTGGATTATGTGCGGTATCGTAGGTTTTGTTGCAGATACACCGAACGCAGAAGAGGTGCTTGGGAACATGATGGACGCGATTGCCCATCGTGGACCCGACGATGCTAGGAAGTACATGAGCGGAAACGCCGCGCTTGGATTCAGAAGGCTCGCTATCATCGACCTCGAGCACGGAGTGCAGCCCATGTGCAACGAGACCGGCGATGTTGTGGTTACCTTCAACGGCGAAATCTACAATCACCTCGAGGTTCGCAAGGAGCTCATCGACAAGGGCCACAAGTTCGCTACCAATTCGGACACCGAGTGCCTGGTCCACGCGTACGAGGAGTACGGCTACGACATGCTCGACCACCTGCGCGGCATGTTCGCGTTCGTTATCTGGGACGACAAGAAGAAGAGGCTTTTCGGAGCAAGGGATTTCTTCGGAATCAAGCCTTTCTACTATGCGCGCGTGAAGGGCGGCTTCATCTACGCCTCCGAAATCAAGGCAATTCTCGAGCACCCGCTCTATCACAAGGAGTTCAATCCCGAGGCGCTCGACCAATATATGAGCTTCCAGTACTCCGTCTTGCCCGAGACCATGTTCAAGGGAATCTACCGCCTGCTGCCGGGACACTATCTGGTTTACGAGAACGACCAGCTCAAGATCCAGCGCTACTTCAACCCGCTGCCCCAGCCCGAGAACACCAAGACGTTCGAGGAGCAGGTTGCAGACATCAAGGAAACCATGCACGAGTCGGTGCAGGCTCACATGATCGCCGATGTTGAGGTTGGATCGCTGCTCTCCAGCGGAATCGACTCCAGCTACATCGCAGCGCTCTATCCGGGCAACAAGACCTACACCGTTGGTTTCGAGACTGCCGACAACAAGTACAACGAAATCGATTACGCGGTGGACACCGCCAACATCCTCGGCAAGGAGAACACCCACAGGATTATCTCGCCAACAGATTACTGGCAGTCAATTCCCCTGGTGATGTATTACATGGACGAGCCTTTGGCAGACCCATCGGCCGTGGCACTGTTCTTCCTCGACAAGATGGTCGCAGAAGACGTGAAGGTCGTGCTTTCGGGCGAGGGAGCCGACGAATTCTTCGGCGGATACAACATCTATCACGAGCCGTATTCGCTGGAAGGCTATCAGAAGATTCCCAAGCCGCTACGCAAGGCTGCTGGCGGCGTTGCAAAGTCTTTGCCCGGCCACTTCAAGGGGAAGAACTTCCTGATCAGGGGTTCCAAGGATCTTTCCGAGCGCTTCATCGGCAACGCCAACATGTTCTCAATGGAGGAGCGCAAGCGCATCCTTAAACACGTCTCCACCGATAAGACCCCTCAAGATCTAACCGCCCCGCATTATGCGCAGGTGGAGGGCCTCGACCCAGTGGCTCAGATGCAGTATATCGACGACAACTTCTGGCTGCCCGGAGACATCCTTCTCAAAGCAGACAAGATGTCGATGGCGCATTCGCTTGAAAGCCGTGTGCCATTCCTCGACAAGAAGGTGTTCGACTTGTCTCGCAGGCTGCCCGTGGAGCACAGGCTCAACGGCTTCACCACCAAGTATGCTCTGCGCACCGCAGCTCACGAAGTTCTGCCCGAGAAGGTTACGAGCAAGAAGAAACTCGGCTTCCCGGTGCCTATGAGGGTTTGGCTGAAGGAAGACAAGTACTACGAGATTGTGAAAGAGCGCTTCGAGTCCGAGGCGGCAAAGCAGTTCTTCAATACCGACGAGCTGGTCAAGCTCCTAGACGATCACAAGAACGATGTTGTGGATAACAGCCGCAAGATCTGGACAATCTACGTGTTCCTAATTTGGTACGACGTGTTCTTCAATGATGGCCTGAAGAAGGAGGACATTCCGGTGCCGCTAACTCTGGCGGAGAAGATGGCCCAGAAGAAGTCGGCATAAAGCAGCTCAAAGTTAATTTCCGGGCTTCGCAGATTCCCGCTGAGCATTCTCGCAAAGCCCTTGCAAAGCTCCTGCAAGGCCCGGAAATTTCTGTTGAGAGCGTAAGGACCGCACTAAACAACCCGACGCATTAAACAATCCGAGGTGACAAGCAGATGATCGGCCGCGAGCAGCTAGAGCAGCGCGAATTCGAAACTCTTAGCCAGCGAGCGGTCAAGTCTGCTCAGAGCCGGGGCCGTTTGCGCCCGGAACCAGAGGATCCCCTTCGTACCGCATTTCAGCGCGATAGGGACAGGATTCTCCACTGCAAGTCTTTTCGAAGGCTCTCTCACAAAACCCAGGTGTTCATTGGCGCCCAGGGCGACCACTATCGCACAAGGCTAACCCATACCCTGGAGGTCCAGCAGATATCGCGCACTATCGCACGTGCCCTGGGCTTGAATGAAGACCTCACCGAGGCAATCGCGCTAGGACACGATCTTGGCCATACGCCATTCGGGCACACTGGCGAGCAGGCGCTCCAGACTCTCATTGCGGAATACAATGCCGCCCATCCCGAAGATGCGCGTCCTATGTTCAGGCACAACCTGCAATCTCTCAGGGTCGTAGATTGCATTGAGAAAGACGGCAGGGGTCTGAACCTCACCGCGGAGGTTCGAGATGGCATTGCGCACCACACTGGAAGTGTGAAGGCGTTTACCCTGGAGGGCCAGATCGTCGCAATTTCGGATCGTATAGCATACGTGAACCACGATGTGGACGACTCCATCCGCGCCGGCGTTATAAGGGAGTCGGATTTGCCGCAAAGTTCCAAGGAGCTTCTGGGCACCAGCCATTCGGAGAGAATAACCACACTTGTGAATGCGATGGTTTCGGCATCTGACGGCGCCGACATGATAACCATGGAACCGGAAATCTGGGATGCCATGGACGAGCTTCGAGATTTCCTTTTCGAGAATGTCTATGCGATGTCGGCAGCACGAAGCGAAGGCCCCAAGGCGGAGATGATGATCAGGCTCTTGTTCGAGCATTATCTCGACCATATCGACGAAGTTCCGGAAGAATACATGCGCATATCTAACGGGGACAACATAACCGCGGTAATGGATTATATTGCCGGAATGACCGATAGATATGCCGTGTCGAGCTTTGAGAAGATTTTCATTCCAAAGAACTGGAATGGCTAGCCCGCAAAATCTAGGCGAGCTAGCCAACAAGTTCAATCTATCGAATTGGGCAAAAAGGAAATCGCTCAGAGAAAGCTGTTCCAGCTAGATGGCCACTCCAAAAGGGCTAGCCCAGAAAGGACTAGTTCAGCAATGGGGCTAGTCCATAGAGGGAGCTAATCCGGCATGGAAACTAGTCCAGCACATCATAGGTGAGGATGGAGTCTGCGTACTCTGCAACCTTCATCTCCATGGCGAGCCTGTCCAGGTCCATGTTGAACTCCTCGAGGGTGTCCTCATCCTCAACATTGACCTCTACGTAGAGATTTGCCTCCAGCGGGTCGAGGATGTTGATGGTCTGGATCCTAAACGAGCTGATGCACTCGATGCCCTTCAGAGTCTCCTCGATGGGGGTTGGCAGTTCCTCGAGCAACTGATCTCTGGTCTTGCCGTCGTGGACTTCGCTGATTTTAAATAGCTCGATGTGCCTGATCATTGTGTCTCCACCTATCTAAATAGCGGTTATATCCTAATGTTGCGATAACTCTTCGGCATTGATACCAAAAGCTTCCAGCATATCCAAGTTATCTTCTGCTATATTACCAATGTTTGCGAGAATTCCCATTGCGAAGCAAGCCGATTCCCAAAAACGTCTGCGGCAGCAATGTTTAGTTACCGCCGTGGGATAATTGCGAGCTCAATATGGGCATTAGTGATATCTTCTAGTATCAAAGGATTAATCTTTCGAACAAATACGTTCGGAATGCGAGCGAAAGGAAAACATCATGGGAGATGAACTCGATATCACTCTTAATGATGAGGGAAGCAAGGTAACCTACACCCTGGTTGGAAACCTCACTACTATCAGCGGCCCCTACCTCAAGGACGAGGTTGCCAAGCTCGGCGATGATGTTAAGGACATCGACCTTGAGATAAACGGACTTGATTACATCGCGGAGTCTGGATTCGACCTGCTCCAGGAAATCGATGGCGAGCTCAAGGCAAAAGGAGGAAAGCTCACGCTGCTGCATCCCAACGAGTTCGTGGCAGACATCATCGACGACCTCGACCTCAAGAGCGTGTTCACCGTAGTGGAGTAACTTGCAGAACAAGCGGCATCAAACTTGCAGCGCAAGCGGCATCAAACGGTACCAGACTTGGGTTAAATCCCAGGCTCAAGCTTGATCTCACATTTGGGTCTCAAGCTTGAGTTGTGGAATATTTAGCCCCGAAGACCAAATTGCTCAGCTTCTAGCGCCAAATAAGAGATAATATGGTTTTTCGGCGCGATGATTCGGCCTTTCAAGGACTCGAAACCGCACTTGGACAGAGAATTTTTGACGTTTAGCGAGAAAGCAGTGCTTCTCGGGCTAATTCGTCTATACTAAACGACTGCTTCTCGCAATCTCGCAAAGAAGCATCTCGTGTTAGTAAAACAGGACAGGAATGATAACGATGGACATTATTCGTGCAATCGAACAACAGCAGATGCGCGAGGATTTGCCTCGAGTCAGCGTTGGAGACACCGTAAGGGTGCACTATAAGATTAAAGAGGGCAATCGCGAGAGAATTCAGGTTTTCCAGGGCGACGTCATCCGTATGTCTGGTGGAATGAACCGCGAGACCTTCACTGTGAGGAAGATCTCCTTCTCCGTCGGTGTTGAGAGGACTTTCCCTCTGCACTCCCCGAAGATCGAGAAGATCGAAGTTGTGCGCCACGGCCGCGTTCGTCGCGCAAAGCTCTACTATCTGCGTGACAAGGTGGGCAAGGCTGCTCGTCTTCGCGAGAAGGGCTTCTAGTCTTATCGCCAGCTAGACACAATGGGGCAAATTCCCACATGCTGGGTTATTTTAGCCAGCTGAGGTTTGATAGCAACGGCTTGGTATCTTCGGGTACCGAGCCGTTTCGTTTTATTCAAAGCATCTTCAATCGGGCTTGGGCTGGGTTGCACGAAGGTTATAATCGAATGTACTGTTGTTCGAAAAACGGGGTTGGTTATGGCATATACGAAAAACGTGAGAGAAATAGTCGAGCAAATAAGGGTTGCCGACGAGGACGAGCTGAACTCTCTGGAAAAAGAATATGCAAACGACCCACGAGTTGGACTCCAGAAGGCTCTTTCAACGGCTAGGAAGAGAATTGCCAAGCAGAAGGCAGAGCATGAACGGGTAGACAAGATGTACCAGATCATGCGCGAGTACGGCGACGACAAGATTGTGGTTGGCGTCGACGAGGTTGGGCGAGGATCACTCGCGGGTCCATTGACGGTTGGGGCAGTGGTGTTGCCCAATTACCCCATAATAGAGGGTCTGAACGACTCTAAACAACTTTCCCCAAAGCAGCGTGAAGAGCTGGCCGCCTCCATCGAGCAGCATGCACGTGCGATTGGTATAGCGCATATACAACCTAAGACTATAGACGAAAAGGGAATTATCGCATCGCTTCGCATGGCAATGGATCAGGCAATCGAGAAGCTGGATTTAGATCCGGACGTGGTTCTTATCGACGGCAATCCAATTTATGCACATCCAAAGGAGAAATGCATAGTAAAGGGAGACGCCAAAGTTGCGTGCATCGCCGCGGCTTCGATCGTTGCCAAGGTTACAAGGGATAACCTCATGGTGGAATTAGACAAGAAATACCCCGGATATCATCTTGCTCAGAGCAAGGGATATGGTTCACCGCAGCATATTCAGGCTATCAGGGAAATGGGACTGACCGAAATTCACAGGGAGTCGTACTGCGAAGGCCTGATGCAGGAAACCTTGTTCTAAAGCTGCAAATCTCAAGGGCGAGCTCCAAGAATGCGTTCTAAAAGTGTGCACTTGGAACATTCCAGCAATGCATTTCGGGAACGATTCAACAGTGCGTTCCGAGAGCTCTCGAGCAATGCGTCCCAGCATCCTAAAGAACGTTGCAGGAGATAACAGCACGGCATAACAGCTCGGCGAAATCTGCAACTTGTAAAATGCTTTCACGAAGATGCTCTCGCGATAAATAAGAAGATGCCCGAAAAACATCAGATTTTGTTCGGAAATCGTTCGGATTTGAGTCGAAAACCCCAAGTTCTCCAGTAAGAAGCGAAGTTCATCCTAATACCTGCCCAATAGGACAAGGCGATTAGGAGAAAGCCATGGAAGAGCTTCAGGACGATATTTCACGCGAAGATTTTGAGAACTGGGAGAGCCAGGTTCCGAGCGATTACATCCCCTCTGATCCTTCGGATGATGGGTTCCAGGCTGACGAGGCTGGCGACAATCGAGAGGATGGCGATGATGGCGACGGTCGCGAAGCTGAAGGCAATCGCGAAATTGACGTCAATCAAGATGCTGGCGCCAATCAAGAAGCTGACGCCAATCAAGATATTGACAATGTTGATGACAACCATGAAGTCCATAGCGAGTCCGATATCAAGGATTGCGCCGGGAGGTCTGAGAAGACTGAGGGAAACGAGGGCTGCCAGCCTTCGAGAAAAAACGAAGACATCATGGGATACACGCCAAAGGAACTTGGCGAGCGGGGAGAGAACGCTGCTTGTAAATATCTTGAGCACAGGGGGTTTGATATTCTCGCTCGCAACTGGAAGTGTTCCTATGGCGAGGCGGATGTGATTGCGCAGGATGAGGACGCTCTGGTATTCATCGAGGTGAAGACACGCGCCGGAACAGGTGCCGGGCTTCCGGAGGAAGCTGTCACTGCACAGAAGCGTTCTCGTTACGAAAAGATAGCAATGGAGTACCTCAAACAGGAGAATGAGCTGGACAGCACGTCAGTTAGGTTCGACGTGATATCGATCACTCTAATTTCTCACAACAAAGCTTTCCTACGTCACCATCGTGATGCATTTGGCAGGTGTGAGTAGAGTGGATAGGCAAAGTTTCGTCGCCAGCGCCACAATTCATGGTATACAGGCCGTGCCGGTAACAGTAGAGGTTAGCGTTGGATCTGGATTGCCGGGCATTAGCATCGTTGGGTTAGCAGATTCAACAGTGCAAGAATCGAAGCTGCGCGTTAGGTCTGCACTGCGTGCAGCCGGATACACCGTTCCTCCCACTCATATAGTTGTAAATCTGGCACCCAGCTCTCTAAGAAAGGTTGGCACCGGATTTGACCTCCCAATTGCAATGGGGATATTGGCATGTACAGGCCAAATTCCAAAGAAAGTGCTAGATGGGAAGATTTTCATAGGCGAGCTCTCGCTTGATGGGAGCGTGAGGGGAGTCAATGGCCTTTTTGCTGTGGCGGTGATGGCATCGGAGCAGGGCAGCCTTCTTGTCAGCGGGCAAACGAGCGAAGACCTTTCGACCATTCTTGGTGAAGGACATAGGGTTATTACGAATATTTCTACGTTGAGGGCTGGGGAGTTTAACTTGCCTTCAAGAGTTAGACCGTCGATGAGGCCGGAAGATGAGATTCTCGATTATTCCGACATTGCCTCGCAAGATTACGCGAAGAGGGCTCTGCAAGTAGCTGCGGCGGGCATGCACGATATTTTGATGATTGGGCCTCCTGGTTCTGGAAAATCGATGCTAGCGAAGAGAATGCCAACCATCATGCCTCCTCTATCAGATGAGGAACGGATGGAGAGCGCGTTGATTCATTCTGTTGCAGGGCTTGAATTTCAATCGATACTCGCTGGTACGAGGCCATTTAGATCGCCCCACCATAGCGCCACCCCCGCAGGCCTTCTTGGCGGGGGTAACCCTTTGACCCCAGGGGAGGTGTCTCTTAGCCATAACGGTGTGCTCTTCTTGGATGAGATGGCCGAATTTGGAAGTCGCGTGCTCCAATTGCTAAGGCAACCCATGGAAGACGGAAAAGTTGTTTTGGCTAGAGCAGATGGCGTGTATGTATTTCCCTCTAAATTCCTGCTGGTTGGAGCGTCAAATCCATGTCCATGTGGCTACTTGGGGGATCCAGAGAAAAAGTGCCAGTGCTCCGAAGGCCAGATAACAAGGTATAGGGGAAAGATTGGAGGCCCCATTATGGACAGGTTCGACATGATGGTGCAGGTCAACCGCAGCGATCCGAAATCAGTTCTTGCAGCAGGAACGGGTAAATCGTCCATGGAGATGCGCGAAGGAGTGCTGGCGGCAAGAGAATATATCTCATATAGGGAATCTTGCTCGAAGCAGGAAGAAAGTACGACGGAAGTTGGCGAGGATGGCAAAGATGCCAAACTGGTGCAGTCATGCAAAATGAAGCAAAGTTCCCTGGGATATCTCGAGCAACTCGCAAAGGTGCACAAGCTCAGCGGAAGGGGAATAATGAAGACCCTCTCGGTCGCTCGCACCATAGCGGATATGGATCAGCGCGAAAGCGTGACTGAAGACGACTTGGCCGAAGCTATAATGTTCCGAATTCAAGATGCGGGATGATGGGCGATGGCAGAGAGCTCAAACATCATCGAGATTGGGGAAAGATCTGAGATTGTAAGGGGCGCTAAGAATTATCCCAAAATGCTGGATCAAGTGGATTCGCCGCCGGAAAGACTTTATTGCATAGGCAATACCAAATGCCTGACCCTGATGCCGGGACTTGCGATTGTTGGGGCCAGAACAGCCACTCCGTACGGACTCGCTTGTGCTGAAAGATTTGCTTCGATGGCAGCAGATCTAGGAATCACCGTGGTGTCTGGAGGGGCAATCGGATGTGATCAAGCTGCGCATAGGGGAGCTCTTAACAATAGAGGAAAAACCGTGGTGGTTTTGGGATCCGGAGCGAATGTTGCCTATCCGAGAAGGGCAAAATCTCTTTTCGAGCGAGTTATCGAATCCGGAGGAGTTCTCGTTTCGGAGCTGAAGTGGGGTTCACCTCCACAACGTTGGGAATTCAGAAAGCGAAATCGGATAATAGCAGGGCTGGCACAGGCAGTGCTTATCGTAGAAGCGGGGCTCCCGAGCGGAACGTTCTCTACTGCCGACTACGCCCTTGAGGCAGGAAAAGATGTCCTGGCTGTTCCGGGTTCAATACTTTCAAGGGAATCATATGGCTCCAACACTCTGATTTACCAAGGGGCAACACCAATCATCGACGACAGCACCTTCATAACGGAGCTGAACAACATCTTCAAAATAAACCAGGGATTTCGAATTGATGCAGGAGGTTTTATAGGGGAGGCAGATTCAAAGCATACTCGCAGGCAGCAAGTCATCTTGAAATACCTTGCTGCGTCCCCTCAATCTCCCGATGAGCTGCATCAAGCGATAGGAGGCTGCAAAATTCTAGACATAATAAAGGACCTGTCGTTTTTGGAGACCGAGGGCTTTGTAAAGCGCTATCCGGATGGGAGTTTTGGAATAGCGCCACACTTCCGCTAGACTTTCAGCAGGAATGCCGACAGCATGTTATATCCGCTGGTAGTGAACAAGGTTTAAGACGGACTTAAGCGCAAGTGGAACTGGCATCGTTGACGTCGGCTTATTCATGGAAACCCGATAACGCTGTATCGAAACAGGATGATTATGGCAGTAGTGAAAATTATCGGTGCTGGGCTTGCCGGCAGCGAAGCAGCATATCAACTTGCATCTAGAGGTATAGATGTCGAGCTGTACGAGATGAGGCCCAAGAAGAATACGCCTGCACACCATACTTCAGAGTTTGCCGAGCTCGTATGTTCCAACTCGTTGAAAAGCTTGGATCAGACGTCTGCCGCAGGAACTCTCAAGTTCGAGTTGATGCAGATGGATTCGTTCGTCTTGCGGAAAGCTTTTGAATGTCGAGTTCCTGCCGGAAAGGCACTGGCTGTTAATCGCGAAAAATTCTCCGAGAGCGTGACGAAAGAGCTAGAGGCGAATCCGCATGTCGTGATCGTGCGAGACGAGGTTACGCAAATACCTGAACCCCCGGCAATCATTGCAACCGGTCCTCTCACTTCGGGGCCGCTAGCAGATTCCATTCACAATCTGCTGGGCGGGGAGTTCATGTCTTTCTACGATGCGGCTGCACCTATAGTCGAAGCCGAGTCTTTGGATATGGACAAGATTTTTATCCAGTCAAGATACGACAAGGGTGGAGCCGACTATCTAAACGCTCCATTCAACAAGGAGGAGTACGAGAATTTTGTTCAAGAACTGGTCGATGCCGAGAGGGTCATCCTAAAAGAGTTCGAGAGCAAGGACCTGTTCTCTGCGTGTCAGCCCGTGGAAGAAATTGCGAGGACCGGGCTGGATGCTTTGAGATATGGGCCATTGAAACCTATTGGGTTGCGAGATCCCAAGACTGGACATAGGCCATGGGCTGCAGTGCAATTGAGGGCAGAGAACGAGGATAAAAGCGCATACAACCTTGTTGGTTTTCAAACCAACTTGAGGTTCCCAGAGCAGGAAAGGGTTTTTCGCATGATTCCGGGATTGGAAAACGCGAATTTCTCGAGATTTGGAGTTATGCACAGAAACACTTTCATCGACTCGCCTCATGCTTTGGGTCCAACGTTCAATTCCAAAGATGGAAAGAGCATTAGATTCGCAGGACAGCTAACTGGCACCGAAGGCTACTGCGAGGCGATAGCTTCTGGGCTCTATGCCGCTTTGGCAACTTACGCGGATCTCATAGGAACGAGCCTTCCTAAGCCTCCGGTTTACACGATGTTTGGATCACTTGTGGACTATGCAACAAATCCAAATACATTAAAATATCAACCGATGCATGTTAATTACGGAATAATGGCTCCTTTTGAGCATCGCATCCGGAATAAATCAGAAAGATATCGTGCTTATTCTGAACGGGCACGCAATAGCCTAATAGATTACAGGTCTAAACTGTATGAATTGGGAATAGTGCCTTTCGCCAATTCAGAATTTACCCTTGATGAAGACACCGGATTGCCAATTCGAACACGCGTTGGTTCATAACAAATCAGGAGTTGCTTGGGGGATCAAATGCAAGCGCAGGAAAGCAATAGAGAAAGCAACGAAAATCCAGACGAAAAAGACGGAGTACTAACAAGCGACGGAGTGCTAACTGCTGCTGACGATGAGCAAAGCAAGGTGCTCGATGCTTTTTTGCAATCGCTGAAGTCGGAGGGGAACTACTCCGTACATACGATAGATGCTTACGAGAGCGATATCGAAGGTCTTATGCAGTGGGCCAAGAATAACAACATCGACCCACTGAAGCTAAATCATAGGCAGATGCGTTCGTATATGAATGTTCTGAATAGCAGCGGGTATGCTAAAAGCAGCATCAACAGAAAACTATCCGCCGCCAAGACTTTCTATCGCTGGTTGGTGGTTGATGGCGAGCTGGAGGCCGATCCCCTGTCCGTTGTTTCCGGTCCGAAAAAGGGCAAGGCCCTTCCTCACCGCCTGGTTGCCAAGGATATCGTAAAGCTGCTCAACGTTTGGGAGGGCTCCGATGCCAAGAGCATCAGGAACCGGGCTATTCTTGAACTCATGTATGCTTCAGGGGCGCGCATTTCAGAAGTAACCGGCATGAACATCAACGATGTGGATTTCGAGCAGCAGCAAATAAAGGTTTTTGGAAAGGGCTCCAAGGAGAGGATTATTCCAATACACCCTATGGCCTCATATACCTTGGAGCGTTATATCAGCAAGGCCAGGGTAGAGCTCCTGTCAAAATCAAAGAGCTATACCACGAAGTTGTTTTTATCCACAAGGGGCAACCCGATGGGCACGGATGCCGTGAGGAGGATGTTCAAAGACACCCTGGAAATGGCAGGGCTCGATGAAAATCTAACTCCTCACGACCTTAGGCACTCTTTTGCTACCGATTTAGTTGAAGGCGGGGTCGATTTGAGAACAGTGCAAGAGCTGCTTGGCCATTCGAGCTTGTCTACGACGCAGATCTATACTCACATGTCCCCATCGCATCTGAAGGAAGTTCACTCGAGATCACACCCAAGGGGATAGATTGTTCGAGAAATGCAAGGGAAGAGCCAGGAAATGGGCCTATAGCTCAATTTCAGTTTCCGGCTTGATTACCTGCTTTCCTTCCACATCGAGTTTTTCGGCGTTCTGCAAGTCATAATCTATTTGATCAGGCGAATTGGTTGGAGCTGTGTGAATAGGCACAGTATGCTTTGCCGAAATCGTTCTCGCGCAAAGGCTGGCTTCTTTGATGTCCATATTAAACACGCCATCGCAAGGAAGGAAAGCATAGTCGATGTCCATGTTGGCAAGGGTTTTCATGTAGTCAACATAGGACGTGTCTCCGGCAAAGTATAGAAGTAGCTCGTCAACTCCCACTAGATATCCTACGCATCTATCAATCGGATGGTTTTTGTTTTCAGCAGGGACAGCGGTGATCTTGAATCCGGAAACATCTTTTGTGAAATATTCCCCATTTATCAACATGTCTGATGATCTGAGTACAACGCAATTCTTAGATTTTGGAACAATGTCAACGTTGTTATGGTCAAAATGCTCATGAGTTACCAAGATCAGGTCCGCCTGCAGGTTCAGTCCTACCTTTGCAAATGGGTCGATGTAAGCAATCTCCCCTCTATTTGAAGTGATTCTAAAACTTGCGTGCCCTTGGTATAAAAGCTTGGTCATGGCTTCTCCAATCTTTGTTGTGGCCTATATAAAATATAGACAAAAATAGGCTATATGCTCGTCTTATACCACTTGCAAATATTTTTTAAAAAAAGATTGCAAAGTGTTTCGTGCATGTTAATATGAATATCCCAGCTAGTCGGGGATTGAAGTTCTAAGTCATTTATTCAAAATCACTTAAAACTACGATTCGGAACGGAAAACCGTTCGCCGGCCGCCGGCGGGGATCCCCGGGAAGGGGGGTTGACGCCGCGGGCGGATGGGGCTAGAGTATTTACCCGCGCCGCTCGTGAG
>CADBOM010000228.1 GCA_902796325.1 uncultured Coriobacteriaceae bacterium | reverse complement strand
TTGGTATCGGCACCTGCATGGGAACCGTCACCCCAACCGTTATGTGCGTCCGTCAATACGGATCCAAGGATCTGGGACGCATTACCGGATGGGTTACAGCAGTCGAAATGGTTGGAGCGATGTTCGGCGCCATCTACTCCGGCGTGCTGTTCGACCAGTACTTGACCTTTGCCCCGATGTGGATCATCTGCCTCGTGGCTTCGATCGTCATGGGCGTCACCTTCGTGATCTCCACTGGTCTGGCCAAGAAACTGGTTGCACGTTTGAAGGCCGAGGGCGCACCTGAGCTCGACGCCGAGGGCAAGGAGATTGCTGCGGAAGCGGCAGCCGAGCCCGAGCCGGTTGAGTCCGAATAGTTTCTACAAGGTACCTGCCGCGCGTCGGCGTGTCGGTGCTCGATTGGCGCTCCGGCGTTAAATCATCGCGCCTGCGCACGATTGCTTGTAAATGTTTGAAGGCTGGACACCTGCCTTATGCGGCAGGCGCCCAGCCTTCTTGTTTTATGGTTTTGCGCTCGATAAGCCGCAAGCTACTTGCGGATCCCATTGGTCACATGCGGGGGTCACAGATTACTTGCGGGAGCAGCGTACCTTTGCGTCGAACGCGCGAGTCCGTGCGTGTGCGTGTTCTAAACAGCGCCGCTACAGCTCCTGAATCTCGGCCTGCTCCTCCTCGGCCCGCTCGGCTTTGGATTTTGCAAGGCTCGCTCCATCGGTGCCGGTGGATTCTGCAATCGCATGCTTTGGATCCGTGGGATTTATGCCGATCGTACGCTTAAGAACAAACAGCACCGCTATGGTTAGAACAATTCCTATGCCGATGCAGAGCAGCGCGTTCTGCGTGAATCCCGCAAGCAGGAACAGCGCAAACGATATGCCGGCAACCGTCAATGCATAAGGCAGCTGGGTGCTCACATGGTTCACGTGCAAGATGTTCGCGCCAGCCGAAGCAATGATCGTGGTGTCCGAAATGGGGGAGCAATGGTCGCCGCACACAGCTCCAGCCAGGCAGGCGGCGATGCCGATGGTGAGGAGCGTGGGCTCGGTTGAGAAGATCGGCAACACGATGGGGATCAGTATTCCAAACGTTCCCCAGCTGGTGCCCGTTGCAAATGCCAGGCCCATGCCAACAAGGAAGATTATTGCCGGTAGGAATGCGTAAAGCCCTGCCGCCGCTCCTTCCATAAGACCTGCTACATACGTGTCGGCTCCAAGTGCGGTGGTGGTGAGCTTGAGGGTAAGCGCGAAGGTCAGCACCAGCATTGCCGGAACCATGGTCTTGAATCCGCTGACCACGCACGAAGCGGCCCTGTTAAACGATATCGTTCGGCGGGCTAGCAGGTAGATGAACGAGATCACAAGAGCAATGAGAGACCCCCATGGCAGGGCCACTGAAGCGTCGGTATTTCCGAAGGCAGTGGAGAGATCCCCATATCCTTCGGCCGTGGGGTCCCAGAATCCTCCAACGTACAGCATCCCGAAGATGCAGCACACGATGAGCAAGATGATGGGCAAGAGCATGTCCCACATCGACGCGCGCCCGACATCTACGCGCTCGTCGTTTCCCAAACTGCCCAGCTCGCCAGTTTGGTAAGCGCGGATCTGCGCCTTGGCCATGGGGCCGTAGTCGAACCCCATGATGGTGATGGCTATCACGAACACGATGGTCATGAGCGAGTAGAAGTTGAAGGGAATGGTGGAGACAAACAGCTGAATGCCGGTGACTCCGGTGTCGAGGTCGGCAGCAGTTGCCGAGACGGCGGCGGCCCACGACGAGATGGGCGAGATCATGCAGATGGGAGCTGCCGTGGCATCGATGATGTAGGAGAGCTTCTCGCGGCTTATCTTCTGCTCGTCGGTAACGGGGCTCATGACCGCTCCCACGGTGAGGCAGTTGAAGTAGTCGTCGATGAAGATGAGAACGCCAAGGGCAAATGTTGCAAGCGTTGCCCCCACGCGGGTTTTTATATGCCTACCCGCCCAACGTCCGAAAGCGGAAGACCCGCCAGCGGCGTTCACAAGCGCAACCATTATTCCCAGCATTACGAGGAATACGAAGATTCCGGCATTCCATGGATCGGATATGGCGGATAGGAAACCAACCGCTGCCGTGTCGTCTCCCGTGCCAATGTTCCCCTGAATGATGTAGGTGATCGTTGCTACAGGGTCGAACCCCGCCAGAAGAAGCGCGCCAACAACTATGCCCACGAAAAGCGACGTGTAAGTTTCCTTCGTGATAAGCGCCAGCACGATTGCAACGATAGGTGGAACCAGCGACCAGAACGTTCCTACGAACTCCATGTGTATGCTCCTCTTTTATGCAAAAATCGCGCTTAATTATAGAGGAGCTGGATAGCCGCAATGTTTCCAAAAGCACTAAAGGTTATTTTAGATGGAGGAGTCTAGTGCCTGGGGTTCGCGTCTATCAGTCTTAACGATGACCATGTCTTGGATTTGCTCCGTAGCAAAGTGATGGAAGACACCTGCGGCGTAAAGGTCTGCACCATTGGATTCATCGATCTTCTCAATCTTCGAACCTTCCTTGGCGGTTGGGGTGGAAATCAACCCCCCAAGGCTCTTTATGCAACGCCCTGTTCCGAAAATATTCCTTCGTTAAAGTATGCCAAGGTTTACAAATAAGTTTCCTATGGCTTACAATAAGTTAGACACGGTGGATATTTGATCGAAGCGGCAGGTATGGAAGACCTTTTTGGATGCAGGGAAGATGCGGAAGGTGTTAGTGGAATCTGCGTTTTCGCCGGTATCAATATAAATTTTGTAAGGCTTCCGTCAGCTGCAGGTCCATTGGTAGTACGGCTCGACTCATCAAGCACCGTGGCTGTGGTGGCTTGCCGAACGGGTTCCTGCCGGGTGTTTTTCAAAGACGAACGTGTTCATTTTGGTGCAGGGGACTCGTTTATCGTCCATGCGGTGCACGATTCCGATAATGATTCCGGCGCTCATCTGGAGTTCTCCGGAGGTTTTATCGGTACCGCTGTGATCGTGGATACACAACGCTTCACAATGCAAACCTGCGACATCCTGCGGAGCTTCGGTGTAGATGTCCACTTGCTCGAGACCGTCCTGCACGGCATCGATGGTTGCATCCAGATTGCGGACCTTCTCCAGGTATCGCATGTACTGCTGGAGATAGGCTCACTTACAACAAACGATGCTGAAATTGGATATTACCGGCTGAAGACGATCGAACTACTGCGTGCTTTTGAGAGTGTGCCTGGCGTAATTGCAAATAGAAGCGGCAGGCAAGCTCGTCTCTCTCACGATGATATTGCACGTGCGGCCCAGCATGTCATGGTTTCCAATTTAGACAAGCGAAAGACCATTCCGGAGATAGCCAGCGAATGCGGAGTATCCCCCACGTTGATGAAGCAGGCGTTTCACGAGGTGTTTGGTGTGTCTATATATCAGTGGTACCGCATATATCGCATCCATAGCGCAGCGGAGATATTGATGTCGGACGACCAGATTTCGGTGTCTCAAGCGGCGCTTTCCGTGGGCTATTCCAATCCATCGAAGTTTGCGAAAGCATTCCGTGATGTGATGGGCGTTGGACCCTCGGAATGGCGAATTGGAGCTAAATCCGTCTGATTGGAGCATGCGGCTTGTTGGAGTGGCTGCCACTCGGGCGTTGCCCTACATTGGACTTTCAGATGTAAGACATCTCATCTGATTTAGCTGGAACGAAAGGCACCTTGTTAGGTTCACTCGCTAGATTCAACCACGAGATGTCTTGTCTGAAAAGCACGTGCTAATTGCAGGTTTTTCAAGGAAAGGACAAGGTCATGTCTGGTCATTTTTGGATTTTCGCAGGTGGTGCAGCAGCTGCAGGTATAGTGGCAGGTTTGGCCTCCAACGGCATCTTGCATAAGGGTGCAGTGGCCATCACCACGGGTTGCATGAAGGCAGCGGATGCTGTTTCTGCCGAAACCCAGTCCATCGTCGACGATGCAAACGACAATTGCGCCGAGGCCAGGCGCCAGAAGAAGATCGACGCCGCGGTGAAGGAGCGTCTCGATGCACTCGAGGCCGACATTCGCGCCGAGGTTACCAAGCAGGTAGACGCCGAGGGAGCAGAGGCTTAACAACATGCATTACCGTATCGTCTCAGAGATATCCGGCAGGTTGCGACTGCGCTGCGGAGCGGGCATTTTCGACGAGGGCGAGGCGCGAGGCGTAGCATATGCCCTCATGCGCGTTCCGGGAGTCAGGCATGCCGAAGTTCATGAGGCGAACGGATCGGTGCTGATAGTTTTCGACCCCACCGTGCGCGATTCCGTCATTCAGAAAATGGACTCGTTCACGGTGCTGGATTTGCCCAGCGAAGAAGTGGGCATGGAGCCGTTCTGCAATCAGATTGAGGTTGCCACCGAGAACAACAGGTTTGCCCTAGGTGTTTGCAAGCTTGTGGTTTGGCGAATTCTCCGACGCGTGTTCCTGCCCGCTCCGCTGCGCATTCTCTGGACCATCATCCGAGGCGCCGGTTACGTTTGGAAGGCTATAAAACAGCTGGCACGGGGCAAGCTAACCGTGGAGGTTTTGGATGGCACGGCAATCTTGGCCACGCTGCTTCTCGGCAACTTCAGCGAAGCAGCCAACGTCATGATGCTGCTGCAGTTGTCGTCCCTAATGGAAGACCATGTGCGCAGCAGGGCTCATCTTGCATTGAAGAACGGCTTGGTAACCCGCTCGGAAACCATATGGCGTGTGGAAGATGGACAGGATGTTCAGATTTCCATCGACGAGGTGAACGAGGGAGATGTGCTCCACCTTGGGGCTGGATCTGTACTGCCCGTGGACGGAGAGGTTGTTGCCGGCGAGGGCGAGATAGACGAGTCGTCCATGACCGGGGAATCCCGCTTGGTGCACAAGCACGAGGGCTCTGTTGTCTACGCGGGTACAGCCCTAGAAGATGGCGACCTGCAAGTGCGCGTCACCCAGGCTCCCGGCAATGCCCGGATCGATCATATAGTAACCATGGTGGAGCAATCGCAGGGCCTCAAGGCTTCGGCGCAAAGCAGGGCCGAGCAGCTTGCCGACAGCCTGGTGCCCTATAGTTTCCTGGCATTCTTCGCTATCCTCGCCATCACCCGCAATATCGGCAAGGCCATGGCTGTGCTTATGGTGGATTATTCGTGCGCAATCAGGCTCAGCATGCCAATAGCCGTGATGAGCGCCATGGACGAGGCGTCTTCGCATGGCATGGTGGTGAAGGGCGGCAAGTATCTGGAGGCATTTGCCAGCGCAGATACAATCGCCTTCGATAAAACTGGAACGCTCACGCATGCATCGCCCAAGGTGGAACGTGTTATCCCGTTTGCAGGTTTGGATGAAGGCACGATCTTGCGCTACGCTGCCTGCGCCGAGGAACATTTTCCCCATAGCATGGCCCGTGCCATCGTGGATGAGGCTGCGCGCAGGGGGCTTTCGCATGTGAACGAGCTGCATGCCAAGGTGGATTATGTGGTTGCCCACGGGATCAGCACCACGATAAACGGGGCCGAGGTTCGCATTGGCTCGGCTCACTTCCTGTTTGGCGACGAGGGAATCGACAAGCCGCAGAACCTGGAGCAGATTATCGAGGAGCAGGCTCCGACGGCATCCGTTGTGTATGCTTCCATGGATGGCAAGCTGATAGGTGCGATATGCATAAGCGATCCATTGCGCGATGAGGCGGCATCGGTTTTGGCGCGTTTGCGCGGGCTGGGCGTAACCAATATGGTTATGCTTACGGGCGATTCCCAGGCGTGCGCTGCATATGTGGCTCGCGAGCTGAATCTCGATGAATACCGTGCGCAGGTGCTCCCGGAGGACAAGAGCACCTATGTGAAGCAGCTCAAAGATGAGGGCCATACGGTGATCATGGTGGGGGATGGCATCAACGACTCGCCAGCTCTCGCCGAGGCCGACGTGTCGGTTGCCATGTCGGATGCCAGCGATATCGCTCGTGCTGTGGCCGATGTATCGGTTCTAGATACCACCTTGGAGTCTCTCGTTACCATGCGCGTTCTATCGCAGCGCCTGATGAACCGCATACAGGCAGACTATCGGTTCATCATGGGGTATAACTCCACGCTTATCGTCTTGGGCGTTGCCAGCGTTATCCCGGTGGCAACCGCTGCCTATGCGCATAACATCGGCACATTCGCCATATCGGCTCTTAACACCAGAAAGCTGCTGAAGTCGGGCGAGTAGATAGTGCGGAAGCGGGCGAGCAAAGGCTCTACATGCGCGCTATCATGCGCGATTGTGTGCGATAGCATGCGGGCTGCTCGTTGGCCGTCCGTCGGTTGCTCGCGGCCTACATGCTGTCGGAACTGCCCCGGTTCGCCGGCTAATCGAACAGCGGGGTGGAGAAGTACCTCTCTCCGGTATCTGGCAGAATCGTAACCACTCGCTTGCCAGCTCCCAGCTGGCGTGCCATGCGGAGCGCGGCTACTACGTTGGTTCCGCTGGAGATTCCACACAGGAGGCCCTCTTCACTGGCTAGCCTGCGGGACATGGCGATTGCCTCCTCGTCGGTGACGATGGTGGTGGAGTCTATGATGCTGGTGTCCAGGATGTCAGGCATCACTCCGTCGCCGATTCCCATTTGAAGGTGCGTGCCGATCTTTCCTCCGGAAAGAAGGGCCGCATGTTCGGGCTCTGCCGCCCATACCAAAGTGCCGGGGTTTGCCTGCTTGAGCGCACGACCTATGCCGGTGATGGTGCCGCCAGTACCAAATCCGCAGGTAAACCCATCGATTTGCCCATCGATTTGCTCGAGAATCTCCCGTGCGGTCTGCGTGCGCTGGATCGATTCGTTATCGGGATTGCTGAACTGGTTGGGCATGTACACGTTCGGGCCCGATGCCGCTTCCTCGGCTGCAAGGCGACCGCATTGGGCAATTGCCTCCCCAAGGTTGCCTGCGTCGTGTACCAGCTGCACCTTTGCCCCATAAGCCTGGCAGAGCTTCCTTCGTTCCTCCGAAACCGAATCGGGCATGATGATGTGCACCTCGTATCCGCGCACTGCTCCCACCATTGCAAGCCCGATGCCCTGGTTTCCACTTGTGGGCTCGACGATCACCGTCTTGCCCGGCTCTATTTCCCCGCGCTTCTCTGCTTCCACGACCATGTTGTAGGCAGTGCGGGTTTTGATGGATCCGCCCACGTTAAGCGCTTCGAACTTGACTATTATCTCCGCGCACGATGCGTCGGTTAAGCGATTCAGCCGAATGAGCGGGGTTCCTCCCATTGCATCCAGCACGTTGTCATAAACCATTGAAAGCCCCCGGAAGGACGATAGCCCCCGAAAGGGCGATGCGAGCATTTTGATTGTTTGATTGGAATCCCCCAATCGTGGGGGATTATTCCATCGGATATTATATCTATTTCGCTCGCTGCCAACATCGTATACACGACGAGGCGTTGCTTGGGTGGATGTGACGGAACGCGATGGGGTTGGCAATCGGAATTGAGCTGCGGGGAATTGGACCGCTGCCTACTTCGTGAACAGGAAATCGCAAGGTTCGCCGTCTTTGCACAGGGTATGCAGGCGGGTGAATGTGATTCCGGGGATCGAACCATAATTGATCACATCGGCATGGCAGAAAATCGTGCCGAGTTTGCGAATTCCATATTTATCGTAGATCTGCTGGTAAATGCAGCTGGTGCATTCGAACTCCAGGTGCTTTCGGCTCGATTTATCGTGGTGCCATACATAGCTCCACCCATAGCCGCTGCCTTCCTCGAATCCTTTTGGCACGATGCTGTCCATCAACTTGAGCATCCCCGGTTTGGAGAGCATCTTGCGGTACTTACCGGCGGTGTGCTTCTCCACGAAATCCCACATGGGCTCTCCCACGGCGCGTATGGCTGCATCCTCGTCGAGCCCTCTCCCACGCTCTATTTCGTAGAGCGCAAGTGCAGTGAATATGTTGGACAGATGGTCGTAATTTCTCTGATCGCAGTATTTCCGGTTCTCGTAGACGAGCTCGTCTATTCTCGATGCAATCCTGCTTTGGTCTTCTTGCGTTCTCGTGGGCAGGTACTCTTGATATCTGCTAGCAGCCATGAGTGCTCGCCCGTCATATATGCGTTCGTTCTTTGCCATAGCTACTCTCCTTGCTCTGGTGCGCTTTGCTGCTTGCCGGCAAGCGCCGTGATTCCGCTTTGGAAAACGACCTGCACGTCGTGCATCTTCGCAACTATCTGATCTTGGTCGTAATTGCCAATTGCAATCTGCGCCAACACGTTGTAGTAAGCCGACATGAGGAGGTTATAGGTGTCGGGGTCCACGGTGCTCAGGCCAGCGCGCTGGAGGACGGGTTCGATGTGCTCTGAATTGTGGTTGACGAGAGAGTCGATAAAGCCCTCGTACCTGGTTCCCTCTGATTTGGTGAGAATCAAGCGAATGTCGTCGCGGTGCGAAACGATGAACTCCGACAAGTGGGGGAGTTGTTGGAAAAAGGCTTCATCCAAGTGTTGCATCTGCTGGGTTTCCGGATACTTGCTCCATCCGCAATTGATGTCGGCCATGAGCTTTGCCAAGCCATTTGCCGTGCTTGCCACAAGTGCGTCGAATAGCTCTTCCTTGCTGGCGTAATAGCCATAGAAGGCTCCCTTTGTAAAGCCAGCGTCGGCAACGATCTTGTTGAGGGAGGCGCTCTTGAACCCTTGTTCCACGAAGTGCTTCCGTGCGCTATCCAGTATTGCCTGTTGAGTTGGGGTGATTTCGTTTGCGAATTCGCTCATGATGTACTCCGTGCATGCGTTTGTCGGGTGCCAGTGCGTTCTGTCTGAAAAGTGCCCACGTGCCCTGACGAGTGCCCAGGCGCTATGTTTCCTGCGTTGTTTATGCCATATTCTGTTTGTCTGCATGGTATATACCACTGGTATATACCATTGGTATTGTAGCACAGGCGAGGTAAATTGTTCGCTTATACAAACTTTTTTGTGAGCAAACTTGAGCGATGCATACGGCAATATGCTTGCGCAATGCAATCGCAACCCGAGCTGTTGCAGGGGAGTGGTTGCTGTATGCAAAAACGACCCTCTTCGGTGGAAGAGGGTCGTCGGAGGGCGGTATTACTGATCGGAGTTGTCGTGGTATCTGCGTGGTGTCTGCGGTGGCCGCGTTTGAACGTTGAGCCGCATGTTCCGCCTACATGTCGATGAGAGTTCCGTCGCCCTTGGCCAGCTTGGTAAAGCCGCATTGACGCAGGATATCGCGGCAGGCTGCTATATCGAGCCCACGGCTCTTGGAGGTGTCCTCTGCGGTGTCGCGCGGGTTCACGCCGGTTTCGGCCGTGATCATGTTGGCTCCGGACATGTATCCGAGCGGGCTGGGCTCGTGAATTCCAAGCCAGCAGATGTTGTCGTAGCTGATGTTGGCAAGGGCCTGGGCGGCAACTATCTGGGCCAACCTGAAGTCGGTGATCATTCCCCTGTCTTCGAACGGGGTGCCGGGTACAGGTATGCGCTTCATGGATCCGCTCTGGATTGTCTTCATCTCTATGCTGAACAGGATGTGCTCGGCAATCTCGTCGTTGGTGTGCTCTGGACCTATGGGCTCAACTGCATCCAGAACATCCAGTCCAGCCTCCTTGGCGTTGATGAGTGTCTGCTTGCGCTTCTCGGGGTCGAACGGGGTGTCGGTTCCCTCGCGCAGGCGCCAGCAATGGTAAACGCCATCGATTCCGGCTTTCTTCATCTTCTCGAAGTCTTCCCTGCTGGTGTCTCCAACGTTGGAATAGATGTTGGTGGGCCCGCTCACGTGTTCCTTCACGATGGCCAGCTTGTCTAGGAATTTATCCAGGTCGTAGGTTGCCATCATCATAAGCCAGAGGCCAAATAGGTTTCCGTCGCCCGTGAAGTTCTCGGTGCTGGCGATGAGAGCCTCGTCGCTTATCTCGATGTTGGAGAGCTGCGTGTAGTCCTTGGCAAACGAGCAGAAGCTGCAGTTTGCCTCGCAAGGGTGCATTTCCAAGCCAATCTGGCCAAACACAACGCCGGCGTTGCTGGTGCGCTCGCGCATGGCCCAAGCCGCTTTGGCGCGTATTTCGAATGCCTCCTCGGATGTATCGGGGCAATCCAGCATCGTTACGATTTCCTGCTGCTTAAGCGGTGTTCCATCGAGCGCCTTGTTGATGATCTCGACGATTTGCCTGTCCATGACCTCTCCCTTTGACGATGTCAAATATTCGATAGGGTATAGCTTATTCCTACTATATTCCAGGTGTGTTAAGTCCGAGGTTGGAATTGAGTATTTGATGTATTTGAAGCTGATCATCCCCGGCTAAACCAGATCAACTCGCTTCATCCGATGGGAGCCTGATAAACCAGATGGGCCTAATCGGTCCCTGTCGGGCACAATCGAGTTCAAACTCTTGCCGTATAATGCCCTCATCACCTTTTAATTGATGTTCGCCGCGAAGAGTTAGGCCAGCCATGCAATCAACTCATTCAGCAAATGGCCATTGCGATAAAGGCCATGGCGGCCATGGTACTTCTTCAGACGAGCACGGCCGCATTAGGGGTTCTGTACATCAGATAGTCGATAAGCTGGAAAGTCAGAGGAGACGGGAGCTCCTACAACCTGCAAAGACGTTGGCTTTGGCAGGAATTACTCAGGGTATGAGCGTGGTGGATATCGGGGCCGGAAGTGGGTTGTTCACTCTGGAAGTGGCGAAAATGCCGGAAACGAGAGTCGTGGCCATCGATGCAAATTCTGGCATGCTCGATTACATCGCTAGCAAGGCGGACGAACTTGGGCTGGGCAACATCGAGTGTCTGAATACCGATAGTGTTCCATACTCATTGCAGGCGTCTTCGGTAGATGCAGTGATCATGGTACATGTGTTCCACGAGTTTGACCCCGAGGTTCGAGATGCCGTTGCATCTGAGGTGTCCAGAATTCTTGTTCTTAGTGGAAGGCTTCTGCTGATTGATTTCCCCGCAGATCCTGAGGTTAGCGGGCCTCCTCTTGGCTTGCGTGTTGACCGTTCTGAAGCTGATCGGATATTTGGTCAATCGGGACTTGTCCCCATCATGCAGCTTAACTTTGGATCCGAGTTCTATGGAGTTGTTTATCAGCGCCAGTGAAGCACCGTTGACGATGGTGCACTAACCCGGTTGCTAGCTCAGTCTTTAACTCCGGAATTGCGGTCGAATGACTTCGCGATAAATGGCTTATGATGTATCGTTTGGCGCTATAGCACGTGCTCGATTGGCTTATGAGCGGCTTCGTAGAAAACCCCAGCCACTTTCTCGATGGTCTTGATGGCATTTCGAACATCTTGGTCGGGTATATCCCCAAGCAAGGTTGCCATGTGCTTGTAGTATTCGTCGATATATTTATTCCAAAGGCCTTCGCCTTCTGGGGTCAGCTCAACGTAGATTGTCCTCCCGTCGGTCTCAGAGGGTTTTTTGTCGATGTATCCCAACGACGCGAGGTCGCTGATTGCCTTGGTGATGCTTGGGCGGGTTACATCGAGGTATGCGCTAACGTCACTCACTCTAACCCGGCCCGAAGCCGACAGCTCGTGTATGGCATCTACGACATGGATGCTACGCGATGTAACGTCCGATGGGAGGTCGGGGAGAAGCTCCGTTATCCTTTTGGCCTGATGGCACGAATCTACGAAATCCTTCACCGTTATTGCGTCCATGCTGGTGCTCCTGTTCCTGCGCGTGCGATGTCGTCCGCCAATTGAATATTACCATGATGTTAATTCAAGTAATTACCTGTAGTAATTATCAAATGTAATCGTTAACATGACCACCTGTGTTGGTAATCCGATGTTCGAATCTCAATAACTCAGTTGGAAGTCACGAAAGACGCTAAGTGACGAAGAACGATTGCACGTAGAGTGAGCGCGCATAGAGCGAGCGCGCGTAGGACAAGCGAATGGAAAGTGAGCAAATGGATAGCGAATGCATAGAGAACGGTCGCATGGAAGCGGCCGGAGAATCTTACAAGAGGGAGATGTCACCGAGGTTCGTGGCGTCTGTTGTAGCAGTTGGCATTCTGTCGTTTGCGGGTGTTGTGGTGGAGACAGCGATGAACGTTGCTTTCCCGGCATTGATGTCGGAATTCGGGGTGCAAACATCTACTGTCCAGTGGATAACCACCGCGTATCTGCTGGTTCTATCCGTACTGGTTCCCGCTTCCGCGTTTTTCAAGAAGAGGTTTCTCATGAAGAGGCTGTTCGCAGCCGCTTCGATTCTCTTTGCCGCCGGCACCGTCATGTGCATGCTGGCTCCTGTTTTCGGGATGCTGGTTGCAGGACGTGTCGTGCAGGGCGTGGGCACGGCGGTGGCGCTACCACTCATGTTCAACATCGTGATCGAGCAGGCTCCTAAGAAGAACATGGGCATGATGATGGGTGTGGCAACGCTCATAACCGCTATGGCTCCTGCAGTGGGGCCCTCCATCGGGGGATTGCTGGTGGAGTCGTTTGGATGGAGATCGGTGTTCGCTGCCTTGCTTCCACTTCTTATCTGCTCGTTCGTAATCGGAATGCTCACCATCAGGCAATCGTCTAAGGTGGAGAAAACCCACATGGCCGTTGGGCAGATGGCTCTTCTCGGAGTGTCGTTTGCAAGCCTTATATTCGCAACTACGTATGCCTCCACATCGGGATGGATTAGCGCACCGGTGCTTGTGCTTCTCGCTATATTCGCATGCTGTCTCGTGCTCTTCTGCGTCTCCGCGCTAAGATCCGATAACCCGCTTATAGACATCAGGGTTTTCTCGCATGCTCCCTTTGCATGGAGCGTGGTGTATATCCTGCTGATCCAGGGCTTGGTTCTGGCGCTTGGATACCTGATTCCAAACTTCGCTCAGATTGTGAATGGCACAGATGCTTTTATTGCAGGTTGCCTGTTGCTGCCCGGTTGCATCGTTGGGGCGGTCATGGCTCCGTTTGGTGGGAATATTCTCGATAAGCTTGGCGCAGCTAAACCGATATTCACGGGTGCGATTTTCCAGGTGGCTGCCATCGCGCTGTTCTGCATCTTCGGTTTGGGCAGCAACGTGATGGTTCTTGCACTGATATACGTTCTGGTGCCGATTGCCCAGGGGCTTTCGGTATCCAATTCCATCACAAATGGGCTTTCGTACCTGCCATCTCGGCAGCAGGCAGACGGAAATGCGGCTTTCAACACGGTACAGCAGCTCGGCGGTGCTATAGGCACGGCCGTAACCACCACGATAGTGAATGCGGCGCAGACAACCGGGGCCAACTTCGCGGTTGCCACGGCAACTGGAGTTGGCAATGCATTCCTGATGCTCATGGGGGTATCGGTGGTGATACTCGTATGTGCGGTCATGGCGCTTACGAGTGGGAAACGCGAGAAGGTTGCAGCAGGGGAGAAAGCTCAGGCACACGTGGAGTAGGCTTTATGGGCGGCGCTTGCGTGGAGAAGGCTGTGCAGGCAGTGTTGTCATCCTCGCTGCCTCTCTGCGCCCCGCCTTATTCTCCCGATTTCTTGGAGCACGACTCGCATATTCCATAGAACACGGTGCGGCTGGGGTCTACCGTAAAGCCATGCTCGCTAGCAAGGTGCCCTGCGATTTCGGCTAGATGGTCGCATTCCACATGGTAGAGCTTGCCGCATTTGGTGCACACGCAGTGGAAGCAATGGTCGTGGTCGCACGACTCATCTGCGGCATAGGAGTAGCAGGCTGCCTCACCTGGTCCCAGGCTGTAACGGCGCACAAGGCCTTCTTCCACGAGTTTCTCCAGCTGCCTGTACACGGTGGCGGATCCGATAGTGGAGCCTTCTTTCTCCAACCTCTCGTGCACCTGCTTAGCAGTGATGTGCTCCCCGTTGCTTTTCTCCAGCACGCCCAGAACCTCGCTGCGCTGCTTTGTCTTGTAACCGGTTGAGTTTTTCATGCGTTCTCCCTCTCCACCTCCACTATACCCGAGGACGGTGGAGATTTGGCCCATTCGGAAAACTTTTGATAATAGTTCTCAAATTGAATTTGAGAATGTGTACCATATTCGTTGTATTGCGAAACTGGTTTTTCAGGATGGCTCTATGGGCTTGCTTATAACATTCTTGCTTGGCATCTTCGTTCTCATAGGCGCGGCGATTGCCGGGTTTGCCAAGAACGAATCGAGGGTGCGTGAGCTTTCCGTTGCCGTGGCAGCAGGTGCAATCGCGGTGCTGCTAGTTGGCGACTTGCTGCCCGAGGCCATCGAAGGTGCCGAGACCATTGGCGTGGGCTTCAGCATACTCGCCGCTGCAATTGGTTTTGGAATACTGGTTCTTCTCGACCGCTTCTTGCCCGAGGCTCCTGCTAACGAGTCCATAGAGGAGCACTCGCACGGCAGCGCATTCCATGTGAGCGTATCCACCACGATTGCCCTGGCGCTCCACAACATCATCGAGGGAATGTCGGTTGCAAGCTTGGCCGCACAGTCCGTTTCGACTGCGCTACTCCTTGCATTTGGCGTTGGTATCCACAACATTCCGATGGGCATGATCGTGTTCGCCGGCGTTCGCGATAGGAACATGGGCAAGCGCGTTGCGATTCTGGGAACCGCGGCCCTTTCGACCCTTGTCGGCGGCGTGATAGTTACAGCCTTGGGATCCAACGTGAACGGCGCCGTGATTGCCTTCGTGCTGGCACTCACCATCGGACTTCTGGCCTACATCCTGGTTATCGAGCTCATCCCGCACCTCATCCACACCGAGCATCCCAAGCTCGCGATCTTGGGAGTCGTGGTTGGTGCCGTGGTGGTTGCCCTTGGAGTCTTCGTTGCCGGAATGGTGGAGTAGGGCCTGGTAAGGTCTGGTTTGTCTGCCCATGATGGGCGCTGGTATTTGCCAAGCGGACTTGCGAACGAACTTGATAATGGGCAGGCTGCGGCCAAACCGTATAATTACCGTATGAAACATCTTGTAATTGGCATATTGGCGCATGTTGATGCGGGGAAGACCACCTTAAGCGAGGCGTTGCTATACCAAACGGGGGCAATCCGCAAGCTGGGCCGCGTAGACCACGGAGACTCTGTTCTAGATTTCAACGAGCTCGAACGCCAACGTGGCATCACGATCTACGCTAAGGAAGCCGTTATCGAGCACGGCGATGCTTCGTTTGCCATGATTGACACCCCTGGTCACGTTGACTTCTCCGCCGAGGCGGAGCGCACGATGCAGGCGCTCGACTACGCATTGCTGGTGATCGACGGCACTAGCGGGGTTCAGAGCCATACCGAAACCCTGTGGAGCTTGCTCGAGCGCTATGGAATTCCCACTTTTATCTTCGTGAACAAGATGGACCGAGTTGACGTGGCGGCTAGAGCCGAACTGTGTGCGCAACTGGCCCAGCGTTTGGATGCCGGCTGCCTGGACTTCTCCGATGGAATTCCCTCCGAAGAATGCGCAATGACCGACGAGATGGCACTTGAGGAATTTCTCGACACCGACGGCTTGGCACTGCAGACGGTGCAGCGGCTGGTGGTTGAGAGGAAGGTCTTTCCGTGCTTCTTCGGGTCGGCGCTGAAGCTAGATGGTGTGGATGAGCTCCTCGACGGCATGGAGAAGCTCACAGTGGATAAAGTCTGGCCATCTGAATTTGGCGCGAGGGTTTTCAAAGTCTCGCATGACGAGCAGGGAAATCGTCTGGTATGGCTTAAGGTAACCGGTGGCAAGCTAAAGGCGAAGCAGATGCTGAGTGTTCCGGAATCTTGGAGCGAGAAGGTCAACCAGCTACGAATTTACACGGGGAGTCGCTTCGTTGCCGTGGATACGGTGGAGGCTGGACAGGTATGTGCGGTTACCGGACTTGACCATGCTCAGGTAGGGTGTGCATTTGGAAGTGTTCTCGGCTCTGAGAAAGGATCTCTCCAACCAATGCTGGCGCCGGTGCTGTCGAGCAAGGTGATTCCCAATGCAAACGACATTCACAAGGTGCACGCGGCGCTGAAGATTCTCACTGACGAAGATCCACAACTGGGCGTTACCTGGAACGAGGAGTTGCAGGAGCTCAGGGTAAGCCTCATGGGCGAGGTGCAGCTCGAGGCGCTCAGGGCCACATTGCAGGAGCGCTTTGGCATGGATGTAGACTTTGGCCCCGGAGGCATTCTCTACCGCGAGACGATTTCTGCACCGGTGCTGGGCATTGGGCACTTTGAGCCCCTGCGTCATTACGCCGAGGTGCAATTCTTGCTGGAGCCCCTCCCGCAAGGTAGTGGGGCGGTGTTCGGAACGCGCTGCCACGTGGACGACCTGGACCTCAACTGGCAACGCCTGGCGCTTACCAACGCCATGGAGCGCGAGCACCGTGGCGTTCTCATCGGCGCTCCCATAACCGACGTGCGCATTACGCTCATGACGGGAAAGGCCCATGTGAAGCATACGGAGGGTGGGGACTTCAGGCAGGCAACCTACCGGGCAATCCGCCAGGGGCTCATGCAGGCCAAGAGCGTGCTGCTGGAGCCCATCTACCACTTCGCACTCCAAGTTCCCGAGGAATGCATTGGACGCGCGTTATCGGACATGCAGAAGATGTCCGCCACCTTCGATGCTCCGGCTTCGGATGGTGCTGGCCGCATGCGCATGGAGGGCGTGGTTCCCGCGAGCGAAGTGCAGGGCTACTCGGTGGCTCTGGCTGGATATACGAGCGGGCGGGGGAGCATATCCCTGCGCTTTGACGGATACTCGCCTTGCCATGATGCGGATGCGGTTATCGAACACGCCGGGTACGATCCAGTGGACGATTTGCCCAACACCCCGGACAGCGTTTTCTGTGCCCATGGCGCCGGGTATAACGTGAGGTGGGACGAGGTTGCCCAGCATGCGCATTGCAAGGTTGACCCGGGTAGGCTCACAAGCTGGCGACCAGCCGACGCGAAGTTTTTCGGCCGTGATTCTCATGGTGGCCGCAGTTGATTGCTATTGCCTGATTGCTTTTTCCGCGAATCTATGTGTTTAACGGACGATGCCTGCAGCTCTCTGATAGAGGGCTGCAGGCATCGGTTTCTGATTGCAGGCTGCGGATTTTGCTTGCAAGGCTTTCTCTTAAAATCCTCTGCTTACCTGCTGCTATCTCCTCAAGTGCTTGCCAGGTGCCGCCTTCCTCGACCTGCTGAAGCCGGATACCAAGAGTGCGATTCCCGCCAGCGTAAATGCCAGCATGGTGGCAAGTAGGAATATGTTGGTATCGTCGCCAGTGCGGGGGATTGTCGAGCCGGAATTGACAGAAGAGCTTGAACCCGGGTTCTGGTTGCTGGCCTGGCTGTTGGTCTGGCTTGCCTGACTGCCGCCATTGCCGTTGCCGCCGTTGTTCACTGCTGGAGTGTCCTTGCCCGGGGTATCTTTGCCGGGGGTAACCGGAACCACTGCAGCTTCGTGGCTGTTCGTCACGTTATAGCCATCAATTTTGATGGTGTAGTCGGCTATCTCGTCTTCCGAGATGGTGTACGTGATCTCCTTGCCATTTGCGAACTTGGAAAGCCCAGAGAAGTTCCAGCTCCAGTTGTCGTCGGCCGCTACGGCCTTAGTGGCAACTTCGTTTCCGTCGGCCAGGAGCCTGATGGTGATGCTCGAGGGCCTCTTGCCATCCTTGTTGTCGGAGTCGACCCATGTAGCACTTCCAGCGATGTCGATCGTTGCTGGAACATGCTCGTTGGTAACGTTGTAGCCATCGATCGTGGTTGTGTAGCCATCGGTCGAATCTGCCGTGAGCGTATAGGCGATGGGCTGGCCGTCACTGCCCAGCTTGGGAAGATCGGTGAAGCTCCAACCCCAATTGTCGTCCGCTGTAACTGTCTTCGAATCCACCGGGTTCCCATTTGCAAGTAGATGCACCGTGACAGACGAGGGCCTTATGCCATCCTGGTTGTCGCTGTCTACCCAGGTGTTGGACCCTGCGATGTCGATTGTCTCGATAGCCGCTCCATGGGCCGCCTTGAGTGCGACTCCGCTTACGGTACCAGGCTCCTGCGGCGTGTTGTTTCCGCCGCACGACCACCGCGAGAAATCGCCGTACTGCATGTCGTAGTACCAGCCATCGATCTTATGTCCGCAAGGGGAGAGCTTCTCGGCAGGTGCCGCAGCAAGCTGCACGGTTTTGCCGTTGTTTATGTAGAGGTCGTCGCCCATTGAGGTGGCCGTGTTGTTGTAGATTTCGGTTCCGTTTACTGTTGCGTCGCCGTCGAAGAAAACTCCGCCGCCGTATTTGGCGGTGTTGTTGGTTATCGAACCTCCGGTGAGGTTCATGCTGCCGCTGGTGCAGGTATAGATGGCACCACCGTATATGCCGGTGTTGTTGGTGATAGATCCGCCCGTCATGTTCATGGAGCCGCTCATCACCAATATGCTGGAATAGGCCAGGGCCTCGCAGTTGGAGATCGTGCCACCCGACATATTGAAGCTGCCGTTATCGGCATCTATGAGCACGGCCGATGGAACCGGGAACCAGCTGTACATGTTCTTGCATCCGGTGATGAGCCCGCCGTGCATGTTGAACGTGCCGGACTCGTTTATCTGCACGCCGGCGCTGGTTCCGGAGCTGGCCGATGGCCCGAGGGTCACTCCGTCGTACATGTCGCAAGTGGCGGTGCCGGCAACCAGCACGATTGGATTGGTGTCGTCTGTGGAGATGATGGTGAGTGTGTCCGAACCGTCTGCCTTTCCGAGCGTTAGGTGAGAGTTTCCAATAGCGTTTATGGCCTGGGCTCCGTTGCCCTCTCCCAGCGTTAGCGTGTGGCCGTTGCCGAGAAGGGTCATCGATCCCGCCGTTAGAAATCCAGTGGGAGACACCTGAATGTCTGCACCAAGTGTATAGGTGAGAGTGTTGCCCTCGCTTACCTTGGCAATCGCGTCATCGAAATCCTGAGCGCTGTTAATAACCAGAGAATCGGAATCCTCATCGGCGTCTAGCTTCACAGTCATGGCGGAAACATCGCTCGCACTTTGAACGGTGGCAGCGTCATCGGAAGCCGCAACGTTGTTGGCAGCAGTCTCTGCAACCTTGTCGATGGATTTTTGGCTTGCGTTGACGGATTCCTGCGATTCCAGGGCATTTCCCGAGGAGGCTTTGGAAGGGGAGGGAGCCGAATGAGAGGAGGCACCCGTTCCGGTGGAATTCTCAGCTTCATTGGCGGACGGTGCTGTAGACGGATCCGTCGCTTTGTATCCGGTGCCTTCTTGCGAGCTCTGCGAATCGGCCGAGGCTCCAACCAAATTCTGCGTTTGGCTTTCTACAACTTGTACGGATTGCCCATCTTCTGCGAAAGCGGTGAGTATGTTCGGTGCGTATGCGGCCATGCTCAGCGAGACCACAAATGCCATTCAGGTAGAAAACAGCTTTCGCTTCATCGGATATCCTCTCCGTTGTATCAGGCAATGATTTTGGTATCTGCCCCAAGACGTTGCAGGGGCGATTATAGACGGTACTCAAAAATGATGCTCTCATATATATAGAAAATCAAGTGGACATCTCAAAATTTTCAAGTTTTATCCATCTAACTTAAATACCTCTTTTAATACCGCTTCAAAACGTTATAAATACCGCTCTATGGTGCCAGAGATGGGCTTATTGGCGCGAAAGAGCATGCGAGATGTTATTTGGGCATCTCTGGTTGCTCGGAAGAGCTGTTCGGAAGATTCCTGTAATTTTGCAGGATTTAACAACCTCGGAAAGCTCTAGATTGCTAATATGTCTTTTAGTTTGAATCAAATAGTATACAATGTCTAGTATTTGCAGAGCGGCATAGCAGGTCTTCGCCATGTAGCGCCTTGGTTTATGAAATGGCCATGTGGCGCAAGGCACCTGCCATCCAAGGAGAAAGGAAATCGACATGGAAACCTATTACAACCCCGAGAACCTCGCAAACTTCTCCGGTGACGGAGTGGGACAGTACGCAACCGATCTTTGGGACAAGTTCATGAACTACTACGGATCGGTGTTCCAGGACGGAGCTCTCACCGCACGCGAGAAGTCCCTTATCGCCCTTGGCGTTGCTGCTGCAGTTCAGTGCCCGTACTGCATCGATGCATACACCAATGCCCTTCTCCAGATGGGCTGCGATGGCGACCAGATCTTCGAGGTGTTCCATGTAACCGAGGCCATTCGTGGCGGAGCGGCTCTTGCCCATGGCGTGCAGGCTCTCAACATCATCGAGGATAACGAGATCTAGTTGCCTAGTTGCTAGTTGCGGAGAGATGTGAGAGGAGAGGGTATTTTTATGGGAGAGCAAAACGTTACCGAGGTGATGGATGCATACGAGCCATTTGAGAACATGGTTCCGGAGGAGTTCCGCTTCACCAACGATGCGATCCACACAATGCAGATTAACGTTGGCTATAAGTGCAACCTGGCATGCAAGCACTGCCATCTGCAGTGCGGTCCAAACCGCACCGAGATGATGTCGAGGGAAACCATGCAGGCTTGCCTGGACGCTTGGGACATTGGGGACTTCACCTCGATGGACATCACCGGTGGTGCTCCCGAGATGCATCCAGATTACGAGTGGTTCCTATCCGAGGTTCACAAACGCGGGATCAAGCCCATGTGCCGTACCAATCTCACCATCCTGCTCGAGCCTGAGTACGAGAAATTCGCGCAGATCTACGCCGATATCGACGCACTGGTGGTTGCATCGCTTCCAAACTACTCGCCCAAGAACTGCGACAAGATTCGCGGTTATGGCGTGTTTGAGAAGAGCATCGAGGCTCTGAAGAAGCTGAATGCTCTTGGTTTTGGAACCGGCGAGCACACCATCATGCTGGTGTACAACCCGGCGGGAGCCATGCTGGCGCCCGACCAGGCCCAGATGGAGGCCGAGTACAAGCGTCATCTTGGACCAGAGTACGGTGTGGAGTTCGATTCCCTGATTGCAATTTGCAACAACCCGTCTGGCCGTTTTGCCGACAGGCTGGCTAAGCGCGGCAACCTTGGCAAGTACATGGACAAGCTAACAGGCGCGTTCAATGTTGCAACCTGCGAGGGTATGATGTGCCGCGACCAGATTAGCATTGACTGGCAAGGCAAGGTTTACGATTGCGACTTTAACCAGGCTCTTGGATTGGAGCTTGAGGATGGAAAGACCATCTTCGATTTCGCAAAGGAGAAGCCTGCGAAAAGGCATGTGGTGTTTGGCAACCACTGCTATGGTTGCACGGCAGGCGCGGGATCGAGCTGCGGAGGTGCTACGGCATAGCGAGCGCTGCGGAGGCGCTATGTACGGTAGCCGTGTCATCGCAGTGGCGCTACGGCATAGCGTGTGGAGACGTTGCCGTATAACGCCGATTTATCGTGAATGAATTAGCGGGGTTCCCATATCGAGTGGGAGCCCCGCTTTCAGTTACTGCACTGCAAGCTGCTGCCAAGCACCCTTGCCCTATGCTTTGCTATGGTCGGGCGTCTTCGTCATCGCGGCTGCTGCAGTCGCCGCCGCCGTTGCTGCTGCCTGCAGTTGCATTCTCTGCTGCGTCATCGCCCGAAGCAGTAGCGCCAGTTGAAGGGGCAGCGCCAGTTGAGGCATCGATGACGGGATTGGAATCACTGGAACCTTCGTTTTGCATTGCCGAGCGCAAGGTCGAATACAGAAGCTCCAGATTACGGGTGCGAAGAAGCGATAGGTCCCACAGCGCCTCTTCGGGCAGGTCGTCGACAGGGAACCTGTCTATGATATCCACGTTGACCCTTGCATCGCACAGCGCACCCAATCTATCTTGAGCGCCTTTCATGCGGTGCGATATCTCGTGGGTGTCCAGACTGGTGAGCTTCCCAAACTGCTCGGCCGCGTAGCGCACCTTCTTGGCACGCTTGCGCACATTGTGGGTTTCGGGAGAGTCTGCCAGGTCAACCGACTGCACCATCCGATATGTTTGATCTGATAGCTCGGCCAGACGCTCGTCTAGGTCGTCGCGGCCGAGCCCTTCCTGCTCGACCCTCTTCTTCCAAACGATATTGTGCGACTGTTGCAAAACGCGCTCGAAACGCTTGGCGGCACCTGGAGCTGCGAGCCCGGCCTTCACGTTCTCGCACTCTTCTTCGCGCAGGATCGCACATGCGGCTAGCAGTGAGCTGGCAGGTGGATCCAGCTCCGAGGTTTGCTCCGCGAGCACATCGAGTTCGCGCAGGTGAGAGGTAACCAGCACCAGATCTCGCAGGTCTTGCTGCATGCTCTTGAACTGGGAGCTCTTCATGAATGGCTCTGCGAATGTGAGCAGGCTGCGAAGCGTGCGGATGGATATTCGCAGATGATGAAGGGTTTCTGCATCCTCCGGGTTCTCCAAAAACATGTCGCGTTGCTCCAATACCTCGTTACCTGCATCGGCCAGGATATCCTCCATGTCCACGAGGTTCTTCCAGCGCTTGGAATCCGGTCCTTGCATGAACCACATGAGATGGGCCGAATCATCGGGCGATTCGTTGGACGATCCGTAGCATTCGATGGCCGCCACGGCACCGGTGCCAAAGGGGATTCGTGCACCGCTAAGCTGCTCGCAGGCCTCCTCTATAAACGGGTTGTGCCCCACCGCGAACACGATGTTGGCCTCGGAGTCTTCAACAGCTTTCAAGAACGCCGTCATGTCCTGGCTTAGCAGGAAATCGCATGGGGTGATGTCTGGAGGCTTGATCGAAAGTGTGCACGAGACCGCCTTGCGTACTGCTTTTGCGGTTTGCATCGTGCGTACGGCGGGGCTTGCCCACAATTCAATGCTTGCTGAGGAGTCGGCCTCGATCAGTTTGGCGGCTCGTGGTAGCCATGCTGCTAGCGAACGCTTGCCTGCACGTGTGAGCTTTCGCTTCTCATCTGGGATATCCGTGCATTCGGTGCGGTCCTTGGCTTTTCCATGCCTAACCAATACGACGATTTTTGCCATGGTATCCGCTCCTTTCGTTCAGGTGGAGACGCTCTCATAAAGGGGACACTTCCCATTGTACGCGCAGGAGCTAGTGCAAAAAAACTGAAGCGTAATGATGCGAATTTCCCAATAAGGGGCTTGAACGAAATCGCGAATCTTCCAGTTTCTACTGCTTAGTTGAGGTGAGCTTGGTTGAGGTGAGCTCGCCGGCAATGGGATGGGGAATCCAGGCGGCTAGCTTCTTTCCCTTGAGGCCTTGCGATAGCAGGAACATGGTCTTTGCATATGTGGCTTCGAACGTCATGTCCTCCGCCCCAACGGCTCCGGCTTGCGCAATGGCATCACCCGTCTCGTAGTGCCCTACCAGAACCACCGCTTGCTGGCATTGCGAGCATATGATAACCGGAACATCGTGCTCTATCAGCTTGGCAAAAACATCCACAAGCCCCGGTTCGTTCGCGGGAATGTTACCCACTCCGTAGGAACGCAAGATCACCGCTTCTGGCTCGGGGGTGACTGCTGCCTTCACGCGCGCTGCGGAGATTCCTGGAACCATATCGACTACGGCTACATCGTGTCTCGTGTAGGGATTTGGCTTTGGCCAACCTTCACCTGTCTGAGTTACCGGGAACCAGCGCCATGGGGCGCCGGTGAGTGCATGAGGTGACATGGACGGGCTCTTGAAAGCCTCGAACGCCCATGACGAGTTCTTGGTAACCCGGCTGCCGGAGAACAGGTGGTGCCCGAAGAACAGCGTGACTCCCTGGGCCTCCATTGACAGCGCCGCGTTGATCGCCCCTGTTACATTGGCGGTGGCGTCGGACTCTATGAGCCCCAACGGAAGCTGCGACCCGGTGAGTATAATGGGCTTTCCGAACTCCGTCATGGCGAAGCTTAACGCAGCTGCGGTATAGCTCATGGTATCTGTACCATGTAGCACGATGAATGCGTCCGACTCATCGTGTGCAGCCCATAGGTCGTCGATGATGGCCTGCCAGCTCTCCGGGGTTGCATTAGACGAGTCGATGAGGGGGTTGAGCTCGGTGAAGGAAACCTGCTCCTGAGATACCTGCGTGCCCTCTATTAGTCGGTTCAGCCAACCACGCATGTCTGCGCCTGGGGTTAGGCCATGAGGGGTGGATATCATACCGATGGTGCCACCTGTGTATGTGATGTGAATCTTCATGCTAGTTGTCCTCTTGCTCGAGGTTGGCATCTTCGTCAAGCATCTCGTCCATAAGGCTGCCCTTGATTCGATTGCGTGCGCGGAACCATCCGATGACCAGCGCTACGGCCACGATGCAGAACAGAGCCAGCGTCCACCGTCCAGATTCGCTGCTGAGGTTCGACAGCACCACTATGGCGAAGAAAGCGATGGAAATGTAATCGGTGTAGGGAGCACCCGGCATGTGGAATTCCGGACGCTTCTCCTCTCCAGCCTTTACTTTCTTCATGTATGCGATGTGCGTGATCAAGATCATGCTCCAGGTTCCGGCAATGCCGATTCCCGCAAGGTTCATGATGATGTCGAACGCGTTGGACGGAAGGACCGCGTTGAGCAGGACGCCAAGCAGGCCAAGCGTTGCGGTGATGATGATTCCGCCGTACGGAACCTTGTTCTTGTTCATGCGGGCTGCAAACTTGGGAGCTGATCCTGCGATAGCCATGGAGCGGAGCGTGCGGCTGGTGGCGTAGAGCCCTGCATTGAGGGACGAGAGCGCTGCCGTGAGCACGACCACCTGGATGATGCTGTCCGCGTAGGGCACGCCCAGGGCTGCGAAGAAGGTCACGAACGGGGACTCGCTTCCGGAGTACGCGGTGTAGGGGAGAACCAGCGCCATTAGGAACACGGAGCCAACGTAGAACACGAAGATGCGGACGATCATGGAATTGATTGCACGCGGCAAGTGCGCAACGGCATCGTCCTTTGCCTCGCCTGCTGCAACGCCAACCATCTCGGTGCCGCCGAATGCATACACAACGCCCAGCGTTAATGCGAATACCGGGAGGATTCCCATGGGCAGCAACCCGCCGTAGTCGACGATGTTGCTGATTCCCGCGTTGGTATCGCCCACCGGGGCTCCGGTGACGATGCAAATGATGGCCACGACCATGAACGACACGATGGTAACCACCTTGATTAGCGCGAACCAGAACTCGGCCTCCCCGTACATCTTCACGCTCATGAGATTGAGTGCGAACACCAGGCCTAGGGCAATTAGGGCAAGCACCCATTGCGGTATGGGCTGGAACGCGGCCCAGTAGTGCAGGTATAATGCCACAGCCGTGATGTCGGCCATGACGGTTGTGGACCAGTCTAGGAAAAACAGCCAACCGGTGATGTACGCTCCGCGCTCACCCAGGAACTCGCGGGCATACGAAACGAACGCCCCCGACGAAGGACGTCTTACCGAAAGCTCGCCAAGGGCTCGCACCATGAGGAATGCGAAGATGCCGGTGCAGAGACCGGAGCGTGGGGAGGCCAGTACCGGGGCGAAAGCTCGGAGAGTATATAGATTGTGGAGACAAGAAAGGGGCCGTCTTTGAACTGCGCCCCGAATCTTGGACGAGATAAATAAAGTCTAGCAGCTATGCTGCCGAACAGACGGCCTGGTGCCTGAACTCCTCG
>CADBOM010000227.1 GCA_902796325.1 uncultured Coriobacteriaceae bacterium | reverse complement strand
CGGCCAATCTATCAAGTTCGATGCTGCAGCTAGCGGATCGGGGTCCTTCTGGTATGACGGATGGATTGACTATCTGATGGGGTTTGCGGAGAGCCTTTCCACTTTTGCAAGCAGCGAGCCTCGCGATCTTCCGTATGTTTACTTTTCGCTCGGAAACCGGGAGAGGAAGACCCGGGACCCTCGTATGAGCACGATCGAGGATATGACGTCGCAGACGATGGATATTCTGGAGTCGTGCGGAATGCAAACATCGTTTGAGATGCATCATGGAGGACACTTCGAGAAGGTTGGCAGGAGGGTGCGCCTAGCGGTTGAAGCCCTGGATAGAGCCTTGTATGGAATTGCAGGCGAATGAGCTTTGACGCTTCCAGCTCTTCAGAGCGGCACGCGCGGCAGTGGCATGCGCGGCTCAGTCCATTTAGGGTGGATAGCCCGTCAGTTCGCACAAAGGAAGTTTTTAGCTCTCTGGCATAGATATAAGCTAATGGGCAACGGCTGATTATCGCGGTGCGTCGTCTTTGGACGATCTTGCGATTCTCAACAGCTGATTATTGAGGTTTCATCTGGTTTCAACATACGCGATGGGTGTTTGAGGACGCGCTGTCAGGTAGAACATGCAACCTGACGGTCGTGCGAAGCCTGGCATCTTGGAAGGGGATAGATCGATAATGCAGGCCAAGCTCTTGACCACAAAGGAACAGGTAAGGGAATTCGTTGCGGACGCTCGCAGCAAGGGGAGCAAGATCGGTCTCGTGCCAACCATGGGTGCAATTCATCAGGGACATCAGTCGCTGGTGCGCCGCGCATTGCAAGAAGTGGACACCGTGGTGTGCTCTGTTTTTGTGAACCCAACCCAGTTCTCCCCAACGGAGGACTTCGACGCATATCCCCGTACGCTCGATAACGACCTCAAGCTGCTTGGCCAGGCTGGAGCGGCTGCCGTGTTCGCCCCAAGCGTGGAAGAAATGTACGGCCCAATCATGGCCCAGCACATCAAAGAGAAGGGTCTCGTCGACTTCGATTTCATAAGCCATGCCGTTCCTGGAAGCGCTTCGAGGCTTTGGGAGGGACAGGACAGGCCGCATCACTTCGGCGGTGTGACCACCGTGGTGTCCAAGCTGTTCAACATCGTGGAGCCAGACGTTGCGTGCTTTGGCGAGAAGGACTATCAGCAGCTGGCGGTGCTTCGCCAGATGGTCGCCGACATGGACTTCAACCTCAAAATTATCGGTTGCCCCATCGTCCGCGAGGAGAGCGGGCTTGCCGTGTCCAGCCGTAATCGCTACATGGATGACTCCGAGCGCGAACGAGCATTGGCCCTCTCGAGGTCGCTTAGGGAAGTCCGCGAATCGTTTGCCAACGGCGAGCGCGGCGTTAAGGCCCTTGAGGACGCAGCGCGCAAAACCATGGAGACGCAGGATATCGTGATAGATTACGTGGCCATTGTTGATGCAACCACGTTGGAGCCGCTTAGCAGCTTGGACGGAGTGGACGGCAAGGATGCTCGCATGATAATAGCCGCTCGCGTTGACAAAGTGCGTCTCATCGACAACGCTTCGCTTGCTTAGCAGAATGCTTATTGCAATATTTACCGCTAAATCGTTAAAATTTATGGGTGTCAAACATCTGAGCTACTGCTCGTCAAGAACTAAAACCACCATAGGATAGACGCCTTATCAATCAGACCTTCTAAATGAAGGTTTGATTTTTGTGAGGCCCAAATATATGTGGGATTATGCGGATTCATTCGCGTGTTGCTACGGAGGATAAATGTCTGGGAATATCAACGAGAGAGTCGGTCAAGAAGGCGAAGAGCTGGAAAATTCTGGAGCAGAGGCGGTTACTGCTCATAAATCTCCCTCCGGCGGTAAGCCCAAGAAGGGTAGCGATGACCAGTTCAACAGGCTCGGAACCGAAGATATTTCCAAGTTGCTCAGGGAATTCGGCGTTCCCGCAATCACCAGCCTGATCATCGGCGGACTCTATAATATTCTCTCCGCGGTGTTCCTCGGTTGGGGCGTTGGAGACATCGGACTTGCAGTTTCCACCGTTGCAAACCCAACGATGATCTTCTTCATGTCTATCGCAATGCTGATCGGAAACGGCGGTAATGCGCTAGCGGCAATCAGGTTGGGAGAGGGCAAGAAAGCCGAAGCCGAGAGGGTATTGGGAAATACCGCCACCCTCGGAATCATCGGTGCCATCATCACGGTGTTCATCGGATTCGTGCTTATAGACCCAGTGCTGGCCATCTCCGGCGCTACTCCCGAGACCTGGGATCTTGCCAGAACGTTCATTCAGATCTTGGCCGCAGGATCCGTTCTGCAAATTCTCAGTATGGGCCTGAACAACTTCATGAGAACCGCAGGTGACCCCAACAGGGCCCTTTGGTCGATGCTCGTTGGAACCATAGTCACGATTGTTCTGAGCTTCTTCTTCGTTATCGTCTTTGGATGGGGCATTCCTGGTCAGGCAGCGGCTATCGTGATTGGTCAGGGCGTCTCCTTCGTCGTCGTTATGCACTACTTCATTTTCAGCAAGAAGTCACCGTTCAAGCTGTATGCCAAGAACCTGGCATTTGCTCCCAAGGTCCCGCTGACGATCCTTTCTCTCGGGTCTGCATCTTTCCTTCTAAACATCGCAGTGGCTTTCGTGGGATTCATCATCAACAACCAGATTGCCGTGTACGGAGCCATGAGCGTTATCGGGGAGAACGGCGTGTTCGCCATGTTCGCCGTGATCCAGCGTATAGCGATGTTCGTGATGTTCCCAGTTACCGGTATCGCCATTGCCGCACAGCCGCTGCTCGGCTACTGCTATGGAGCTAGGCTCCCCGAGAGGGTTAAGAAGACCCTCTCCGTGGAGATGAGATTTGGAATCATCTGCTGCGCAATCATGTGGGCTTTGATCGAGATATTCTCGCCCATCATCTGCACCTGGTTCGGCGTGTCCGGTGGAGTGCTCTCCTACACCCAATTTGCACTTAGAATCCAAACCATAGTAATGCCCATCATGGCGGTGCAGATCATCATATCCCAATATTTCCAAGCCACAGGCAGGCCCGGAAGGTCGGTGTTCCTGTCTCTTACCAGGCAGATCATCTATCTGATTCCGCTGTACCTGTTCCTCCCGATTTTCGTGATGAACAACATCCCGCAGTGGGAGCCAATCATGGGTGTTATCCTCGGTCCGCCTGTTGCAGATGTTCTGTCGTTCATTACCGCTATGTTCTTCGTGGTGTTCGAGTACAGGAGCCTCAACAGGGCCATCAAGCTCGAGGCGCAGGGAATCGATAGCGGCTGGGGTCCCAACTTGGTTGGCGATAAGAACCACAAGAAGATGTTCGGCCGCAAGAAAGAGGACGCTGCCGAGCCTGATAGCGCAAGCGTTGAGGGAGAGGCTGCTGGCGAAGGAGCCGCTAGCGCCAGCACTTCAGACGGAGATGACAGTGCCGTTTCCGAGAAAGCAGAGGATGGTGCTGCACCATCCGACAATAATGACGATAAAAATGCCGAGGTCGCTGTTGTGCCTGAAGGCGCGGAGAACTCGGAAGACGAGACCGCAGAGGAAGAAGCCTCTCGGGCTCAATAAGATTCGGAATGAAGAATATAAACTGGCAAGGTTGGTGATCGCAGATGCTGCTAACGGTTGACATTGGAAATACGCAGACCGCAATAGGTGTCTACGATGGGGAAGACCTCAAAGCTTGCTGGAGAGTTGCCAGCGACAAGCAATACTCGTCTGACCAGCTGCTCATTCAATTGCACGGATTGCTGCAACTACGCGACGGATTTCACGGGAAGATCGATGCCGCTGTGGTTTCGAGCGTGGTTCCAGTTCTAACAAGGGCTTGGAGTCGGGCTCTGAGGAAGATGATTGGCGACAACGTGCAGATCGTCAATGCGTCCGAAGACTATGGAATTGCCGTCAACTATGGCAACAGGAAAGAGATTGGTCCGGACAGGATTGCCGATGCCGTCGCTGCCATAGCGAAGTATGGGTATCCGTCTGTCGTGGTGGATCTTGGTACGGCAACCAATATCGAGGTAATCGACCAAACCGGGGCCTTCATCGGGGGCATTATTGCTCCAGGATTCTCGGTTTCCGCCGACGCCCTTTTCTCCCACGCTGCCAGGCTGGCTTCCGTGGACATCGATGTGCCCCCACATGTCGTTGGCAAGAGCACTGTCGAGGCCGTGCAGTCCGGACTGCTCTTTGGCGAGGTGGCCCGAATAGACGGACTTGTCGAGATGATCAAAGACGAGCTCGGATGCGATGCCAAGGTAATAGCAACGGGAGGGTTGCATTCCCAGATTGCCCCCATTTCGAAGACTATCGATGTATGCGATCCGTTGCTCACTCTGGAGGGGCTCCGCATCATCTACCAGAGAACCCGAGAGGTCTCCTGCTAGATGACGATTTCGGAGGGGCGGCAAAGCATGGCCGAAGGCAACTATGGGGGTAACTATGAGAGCAATGGATCCCCTCGGCATCTAGCGGGTGGGGTTCGGGCATCCAGTGCATATGGAACCCCGCATTCCGATCATCGTCCGCACGTGGAGCCTACGCAGCCAATAGCTGCCCCATCTGCCGCACCCTCAAAGTCAAAGCGCTACCGCTACATGGACTATTTGAACGTAATTGCATGCTTTGCGGTTGTGATGCTCCACTGCTCCCAGAACGTTTTCCTTCCAGATGGTTCGAAAACGTGGACCATGGCCTTGGCCATACAGTCCATATTCATTTTTGCAGTTGGAGTGTTCTTCCTAATATCCGGGGCAAACCTGCTTGGGTACCGCGATAGGTACTCCACCTCAACATTCTTCAAGAAGAGGGTAAAGAGAGGATTCATGCCACTGGTTTATGGAAGCATCCTCTTCTATGCGATAGGGTGCCTGCAAATTCCAGTGGGGGCTATGCCAAGCTTTGACTTCTCCATCGCGGATTTCTTCCAAAGGTTCCTCACAAACGATATCTGCAACATCTACTGGTTTTTCTACACCATTCTCATGCTCTACGTGATGACGCCAATACTCTCATGGGCATGCAGGGATAAGAAAACCGTCCAGTACATGATTGTCGTTGGTGTGATTGTGGCTTTTGTCTTGCCAACCGTATACCACTACATTCCGGTTGCCAAAGATTACGTGGGGTTGTTCACGAGCCTTCCCATGTTCACGTCCGCCATGGTGTATTACATCACCGGCTATTACCTGGCCCATCAGTTCGAGCACAAAGTGCCAAATTGGCTGCTTATCGTGTTGGCTTTGGTTTCTGTAGCCACGATGTTTGCGCTTGAATACTCTGCAAACATGCCCCCAGAAGCCGAGTTCAATAAATTCTTCGTGTCCACTGGCAGCATCCCGTGCTACGTGCTGTCTTCGGCACTTTTCCTACTTGGTAAGAACATCGAGCAGGGGAGAAGGCACTCCGGAAAGGGGCAGCCTGCCACTTATCCAGTCGTGAAGAAGATGTCCGCGGCAAGTTTGGGCGTGTACCTGGTGCATTTATTGCTCGTTGATCTTCTTGGCGGAGCCTCAACTCAAATGCCGTTGGTCATGATGATTCTCAGGCCCATTTTCGTGTACCTGGTTTGCGTGCTCGTGATCATGGCCGGCCAAGCTCTCATAGCGAAGGTGAAGCCCTCGAAAGCGAAGGCTTCGAAGATGAAATCCTGAAAGCCGAAATCCTGAAAAGCTGGGGTCCTGAAAGCCGGGGACCGCTCGTTCATGAGCACGGAGAGCTTGCTCGAAGAGCTGCTCAAAAGGCCATATTCCCGCTGGGAAATAAATTGGAAATTTCTATTGCATGTAACATCTGAGTGTTGCATACTCATATTTGTTAGCAGTCAAGACAAAAGAGTGCTAACAGAGTTGGTGGTTGGTTGCTAAGCCACTGGCATTCATTCGAACAACTAAAGGCGTTCATAGCAAGCACATGCAAATAGGAGGTAAGAGTAATGAATCTGAAGCCACTGGGTGACAGGGTAGTTCTCAAGCAGCTGGAGGCCGAGACCAAGACGGCGTCTGGTCTTTACATTCCGGATAGCGCACAGGAGAAGCCGCAGCAGGGCATCGTCATCTCCGTTGGAGAGGGCAAGCTCGATGCTAACGGAAACATGGTTGTTCCTGGCGTGAAGGAAGGCGACAAGGTTCTCTACAGCAAGTATGGCGGAACCGATGTCACTCTTGATGGAGAGGATTTCGTTGTTCTCCGCGCCGACGATATCTATGCAATTATCGAGGGCTAATTACAGGCTGTTCCCTTCAAGTCTTAGTTAAAAGAGAGGATTCCTAATCATGGCTAAGAACATCATGTACAATTCCGACGCTCGCGGCGCTCTGGCTGCTGGCGTTACCAAGCTGGCAAATGCCGTCAAGGTTACCCTTGGCCCCAAGGGCCGTTACGTGGCATTCGAGCGCAGCTACGGTGCTCCAACCGTCACCAACGACGGTGTTACCGTTGCCAAGGAAGTCGAGCTCGAGGATCCCGTAGAGAACATGGGTGCTCAGCTGGTTCGCCAGGTTGCAGTTAAGACCAACGATGTTGCCGGCGATGGTACCACCACCGCAACCCTTCTCGCAGACGTCATCGTCAACGAGGGACTTCGCAACGTCATCGCTGGTGCTAACCCGCTGGCAATCCGTCGCGGCATCGACAAGGCAGTGGACGCTGTTGTCGCACACATCAAGGAGAACTCCGTTGCCGTTTCCAGTCAGGATCAGATTGCTAACATCGGAACGATTTCCGCTGGCGACCCCGAGATTGGCCAGAAGATTGCAGAGGCAATGAGCATCGTTGGCAACGACGGCGTCATCACCGTCGAGGATTCGCAGACCTTCGGCATCGACATCGACACCGTCGAGGGCATGCAGTTCGACAAGGGCTACATTTCGCCTTACATGGCAACCGATATGGACCGCATGGAGGCTGTCCTCAACGATCCGTACATTCTCATGACCGAGCAGAAGATCTCCTCGATCCAGGACCTGCTGCCGCTGCTCGAGAAGGTTGTCCAGAGCGGACGTCCGCTCCTCATAATCTGCCAGGACCTCGAGGGCGAGGCTCTCGCAACCCTGCTTCTCAATAAGCTGCGCGGAACCCTCAACGTTGTGGCCGTCAAGGCTCCTGGTTACGGTGATCGTCGTAAGAGGATGCTCGAGGATATCGCAATCGTCACCGGTGGACAGGTTATCACCGAGGACCTTGGCATGAAGCTCACCGAGGTCGAGCTCGATCAGCTTGGTCACGCCAAGACCGTCCGCGTTAACAAGGACACCACCACCATCGTCGATGGTACCGGCGATTCGGATCAGATTCAGGCTCGCATCAAGCAGATCAAGGGCGAAATCGAGGACACCGATTCCGACTTCGACCGCGAGAAGCTGCAGGAGCGCCTGGCCAAGCTGTCCGGCGGAGTTGCAGTGATCAAGGTTGGCGCTGCTACCGAGGTTGAGCTCAAGGAGATCAAGTCCCGCATCGAGGATGCTCTGCAGGCAACCCGCGCTGCTGTCGAGGAGGGCATTGTCCCCGGAGGTGGAGTCGCACTGCTCGATTCCATCGAGGCTCTCGACAACATCGACAGCGTCAATGAGGACGAGAAGGTTGGAGTCGACATCATCCGCAGGTCTCTCGAGGCACCGCTTCGCGTTATCGCAAGCAACGCTGGTTTCGAGGGCTCGGTTATCGTCGAGAAGGTCAAGAGCCTGCCTGCTGGCCAGGGTCTGAACTGCGACAACGGCGAGTTCGGCGACCTCATCGAGATGGGCGTCATCGACCCTGTCAAGGTGGTTCGTTCCGCACTGCAGAACGCTGCATCCATCGCTTCGATGATCCTCATCACCGAGTGCACCATCAACGACATCCCCAAGGATCCAGATCCTGCTGCTCTGGCTGCAGCTGCTGCCGGTGCTCAGGGTGGAGCAATGGGCATGTAGTAGCCAAGCCGGAAGGTTTTGGTTGCAACGCGGACAGGCTCGTCCGCACGGACAAGTTTGCCCGCATAGTGCAAAGGCAAAGGTTCCCGCTTCGAGATTCGAGGCGGGAACCTTTTTGTTTCATCGACGAGTATGGTGGCGAGCTGAAAGTTGAGTTGAAAGACGAGTTCAACGACGAGGTTAACGACGAATTGTCTTACGGTCCCGATGGCTGCTTTGCAATGCGGCGCGATGAGATGGGGTGGAATGATGCAGGTTGGCTTCAAAATATAAAAAGAACCCCGAAATCGGAGCCCTGCCCGTATCTTTTGTGCTCGTGAAATGGCGGAGGAGGGGGGATTCGAACCCCCGGGGCGTGGGTCACACGTCCAACGGTTTTCAAGACCGCCGCAATCAGCCGCTCTGCCACCCCTCCGTATGTTTGCCGTGCGAGAAAGGCGTAAGGCTTCTCGAAAAACGGCATAATCGAAGGCTTGCAATCAAGCCTTTATAAAAAATAACACATGAAACTAAATTCGCCCCCTACCAAGAAGGTAGAGGGCGAAAAGGTTTGCCACAATCTGGCGTGTTGTTCGCGTGCTCTATGCGGATTTGCCTGCGGTCGATCAAAGCGCTGTTGTGCTGCAGTCTAAAACACAACGCAGCTGATGTAGGCAATGTGGTTCTTGCCGTGGTTGTAGGGAATGTCGGCCGATTTGCATACATCGCTTACGACCAGCCCGGAAGCCTCCATTGCAGCGAACTGCTTCTTTGGGAACCTACACGGATTGTCAGGATAAGCGCACTCCTCGCAAAGCGTGCACGGTCCAGCCGATAGGAACAGACAGTCTGGAACAATCTCGCGCACATCTTCTGCAAACGGAATCATGCGCTCCTTGTGGTCGTCGTTTGTGTCCAGCATGGTGTCGACGTCGAATTCGTCTTCCATCTCTGCAACTGTTTCGAATACAACCACATCTTCATATTCGGAGAACTTCTTCGCATAGTCCTCGATAGATCCGCAAGCCGGAGGGCACGACCAATTTCTGTCGTAGCTGTGGCACGTGTTTGCGGCGCACATGTCTCTTACAGCATCCCTCGGGTGCAGCTTGTCAGCCGTGGTGTGTCCCACGCAGTTGTAGCCATGGTCGCGTGCCATGTTCTCGATTTTCTCAACAAGCTCTGGATTGCTCATGGCCATCTCCTCTCTAAATCGCATTCGATACCTTGCAACGTCAGTCTCGAATTGCACCAGCACCGTATCGTTTGGATAGCAGCGGTTTATTCCGCGGTCAGTGTTCTTGCTTGTTATTCGTCATCTTCGTCGAACGTCATCTGATCAACGTAATGCTCGTTGAAGTTCGCAGAAGTAGAGAGCTCGACGTACTCGCACTTCTCCATGACTTCCTTGAGATTGTCCCTGGCTTCCGAGGAGATGAGGATGGCGGAGGCACCCTCACCAGCGGAATTACCAACTGCACGGGCCTTCGGCAGCAGCGCTGGCGGGAACAATCCTATCCTGGTTGCGCTCTTCACGTTGATGTGGCTTCCGAAACCGCCTGCAATCATGAGCTCGCTAACATCGTCGATTCCAATTCCAAGCTCGTCTAGGAGAGTCCAGATGCCGGCGCACACGGCGGCTTTCGCAAGCTGGATGCTTCTTACATCCTTCTGGGTTACATACACGTTCTGCTCGCGGGAGAGGAATATCACGTTGTCGCCGTTAACCTCGCCCACGAACTTGCCTCCGAATCCTTCGACTTCGTCATCGTCGAGAATCAGACCGGTCTCGTCGATGACGCCAAGGTCGAGCATGATAGCGAGCGTGTCAATAAGGCCCGATCCGCAAATTCCGATTGGCTCGATATTGCTGATCACGTCGAGCTCCAGCTCTTCTCCATCGAGCCTCACCTTTGAGATTCCGCCGGGTGCGGCAGGCATTCCGCATTCGATGTTTGCACCCTCGAATGCTGGTCCTGCTGCCGTTGCGCAGGAAACCATGCGGTTCTTGTCTCCAACGATCATCTCACCGTTGGTCCCCACATCCACGAACACGCAAGGAAGATCCTTGTTGACGAGACCCGTGGCAACAGCGCCTGCCGAGATGTCGCCGCCAACGTATCCGGCAACGCAGGGAACCATGTAGATGTTGTCGTTCAGGTTCTTGATTTCGTGAACATCGCCGAACAAGGTGAGAGGCGTGAAGGGGTTAACTCCGATGGAGTCCGGTGAAAGTCCCACGGCAATGTGCTCCATGACGGTGTTTCCGGCTATGACCATCTTGTCCAGCGGCTGCTTCTCAACGCCGGCGCTTTCGAAGGCTTCGTTGAGAAGCTTGATGAGGCCGGTGTCGATTACGTTTTGCATGGCTCCGAGCTTGCCGTTCATGGATGCGTTGATCCTGCTGATAACATCGGATCCGAACACGATCTGCGGGTTGGGGCAACTGGCGCTCGAAAGCCTCTTTCCGGTGTTCAGGTCGTGCAGGTGCAAAACCACGGTGGTGGTTCCGATGTCCACGGCAGCGCCGTATTTGTTGTCGGTGCGCTCGTCGACCTTATATGGAGTGGAGAACCCGTCCTCGGCAATCGACATCGCGCTGTCGTCCTTCTCGAGGATGACCTTCATGCCTTCTTCTACTTTAGTCTGGCATGCCAGGTGGTATTCGAGCCCTTCCTGGGTTCTCAGCAGAACTCTGCACTTGCCGCATTTTCCATTGCCGCCGCATGGAGCCAAGAACTGGATGCCTTGGTCTTGGATCAGGCTTAGTACTGTCTGACCATCTTTTGCATCCACTGTTTGTGTGCCCGCGGTTGTAACGATGTCGACTTTCATATCTCCTCCGTCCCAAGCTCACGCCTATTGCGTTGACGTTTGAAAAGCTTATTTATGGAATCATTCCATCCCAAGTATATTTTGCATTGCTAAGCCATAAAATCCGTTGTAAAAAGAACAAATCCAAGTGGATATCCAATGGATTTAAAGCTACTGAACGTATGATATTTTAGCCGCGTGGTTAAATAACACTGTTTAGAAGATGAAAAATAAATTTGTATGCAACATACAAAGGAAATTATCTCATTCGGTATCTAATGTAAAAAACGTGGTGATATACTCTCTTTTGGATTTATGTGAGTCTGTCGGATAGGTTCACGTAAACGACTGTGGAAAGTTCCAAAAGACGGCTTGCCCGAGGGCAGGCAAACGAAAGGGGTTTGAAATGGCTGTACTTGATGACATCAATGCTGCAATTCAGACTGGTAAGAAGAAGAAGGTTGTTCCACTGGTTCAGCAGGCTATCGATGAGGGAATCGGCGCTCAGGACATCCTGAATGCTCTTCTCGACGGTTTCGGCGTAATCGGTGAGAAGTTCCGCAACGACGAGGTCTTCGTTCCTGAGGTACTGGTTGCTGCTCGTGCTATGAATGCAGGTACTGCACTTCTCAAGCCGCTGCTGGATGAGGCCGGAACCGAGCCTCTCGGAAAGGCTTGCCTCGGATCCGTCGAGGGCGACATGCACGACATCGGAAAGAACATCGTCCGTATGATGGTCGAGGGCAAGGGCATCGAGGTTGAGGACCTTGGAATCGACGTCAAGGCTGAGGTCTTCGTGAACTACGTCAAGGAGAACCCGGACTGCAAGCTCGTTCTGGCTTCCGCTCTTCTGACCACCACCATGCCGAAGCTCAAGGAAGTCATCGATGCATTCAAGGATGCTGGACTTCGCGACCAGGTCAAGATCATGGTCGGTGGCGCTCCTGTTACCCAGGAGTTCGCAGACGAGATCGGTGCAGATGCATACACCCCCGATGGTGGTTCCTGCGCTATCAAGGCTGCCGAGATCCTCACCGAGCTCAAGAACGCCTAAGTTTTACAGGCTTTGCCTTAGCTGAATAAACAAGCTAAATCCCCCGTCTGCGAAGATTCGCGGGCGGGGGATTTCTTTTTTGGGAAAATAAATACATGCATATGCCAGAAGACGAAAGATACATGGAATTGGCTATCGTCCAAGCGGAGAAGGCCCTTGAAATGGGCGAGGTTCCGGTTGGAGCAGTCGTGGTTTGCGATGGCAGGGTGATATCTCAAGCCTGTAATTGCAAGGAAACCAACAACGATCCATCTGCGCATGCCGAGCTTGTTGCAATGAGGGATGCGGCTGCCAAGCTTGGAAGATGGCGACTAACCGGATGCACCGTGTATGTAACACTGGAACCATGCGTGATGTGTGCAGGGGCTATGGTTCAGGCTCGTATCTCCCGATGCGTTGTCGGAGCTTTGGATCCAAAGGCTGGCGGCCTTGATTCTCTCTACGCCATAGGCGATGACCCAAGGTTAAACCACCAGTTCCCGGTTTCGTATGGAGTGTTGGAACAGCAGTGCCAAAACGTTTTGGACAGGTTTTTCGACAAGGCTCGAACTCGAGAATAACGATAAAACGGTGGCATAAACATAGGACATGAGCGACGCACTAGCTTTTGTCCTCAAAATTCAACCAATGCAGAATCTTAAGTAACGCAAGACCTTTCAAGTGCCAATTGGAGTGATTTTTACGATGGATACGCCCAAGGATAAATCTTATTTCATTACTGCTCCGGCGAAGATAAATCTGAGCCTCGATGTGGAGAGGGCAACGATCAACGGCCGCCATCCTCTTACCACGATCATGCAGTCAGTGTCCTTGTGCGACAGGATGATGGCAAACGTGCATTGGGATCCTGATAACCCAACCATCAACCTCAAGATGACCGAGACCCATGGGCTAAACGAGGCCAAGATACCGGATGAGGACAACCTTGTTTACAAGGCAATCCTGAAATTCGTGGATTATATAGGACGACCCCTTGAGGATCGGATCGATATCACCTTGCAGAAGAATATTCCATCAAGGTCTGGTTTGGGCGGAGGCTCTGCGGATTGCGCAGCCGCGATAGCCTTCATGGCGATTCTCTATGGGTTGGAGCCTGACAGCGACGAGTCTATCGCGGTGGCTAGGTCTCTGGGCAGCGACGTGGCATTTTTCCTGCGTGGAGGATGCGCGGTGCTCGACGGCTATGGTGACAGGTTCAGGGAGCAGCTCCCATCGCCAGAGCTCAGCCTGGTGCTTGCCAGGCCATTGGAGGGCTTGGGAACAGGTATCGTTTACCAGAAGTTCGACGAGGTAGGTCCTCTGCCAGACAATGTGGATATCGACGGCTCTGAGGACAGGAGAAAGCTCATCCCCCTGCTCCGCGAGAGAACAAGTGCTCCCAATATCGCCACGTTGATAGGAAACAGCCTTCAGTATGCATCTATGCTTCTTGAGCCCAACGTCGAGAGGCTGTTGGCCGATTTGAAATCTCAGGATGGCGTGCTCAATGCCATGGTTTCCGGCAGTGGATCTGCATGCTTTGCAATTTGCACAGACAAGCGTGCTGCTAATAAGGTTTGCAGTGCCATGAGAGAACATGGTTGGTGGGCTGTTACCTGCAAGAGCGTCCCATTCGGCGCGGGAGTAGGGGACCCGATAAGGGCTATATGCTAAACTAGTTACCTGCGCAGCCAAATAGGCGCGCATGTTATTGGGGTATCGTCCAGCGGCAGGACTCTGGCTTTTGGTGCCAGCTACCTAGGTTCGAATCCTAGTACCCCAGCCACGAATTGACACGGGGATGCCTTGGCGTCCCCGTTTCTTTCGATGATAGCTAATTGCGGTTTTACGGGAAGGCGTTCGATGCAAAGCACAGCTTTGATTATGGCCGCGGGAAGCGGAACCAGAATGAAGTCCAGCAAACCTAAAGTCGCATTCGAGATGTTGGGCAAACCGCTGGTGCGCTGGGTGGTCGATGCCGCTAAAGAGGCTGGTTGCCAAGACGTTATCAGCATCTTGGGACATGGCCGCGACATCGTGGAGCCCTTGGTAGCAGACACCACGGTCGTGGTGCAGGAACAGCAGCTTGGAACCGGACATGCCGTGATGATGGCGGCAGACGAGCTTTCCAAGCGCAGCGGATCCGTTGTAGTTCTCTCTGGCGATTGTCCTCTTATCGAGCCCAAGACCATAGAAGGCTTGATTTCGGAGCGTCAAAGCAAAGGTGCGGCAGCTGTCGTTCTCACCCAGATTGCAGACGATCCGTTTGGATACGGGAGGGTAATCCGCAGCGAGAACGGCGATGTGGTGAAGATCGTCGAGCAGAAAGACTGCAGCCCAGAAGAAGCAGCCGTTAACGAGTGCAATAGCGGCATGTACTGCTTCGATATTTCCGAGCTTCTCGAATACGTGTCCAAGCTTGGGAACGATAATGCTCAAGGCGAGTACTATCTCACGGATGTAATCTCGATGATGGTGCAAGATGGCAAGAAGGTTGTGGCCACAGTGGTGGCAGACAACTCGGAGGCCATGGGAATAAACACCAGGGTTCAGCTGGCTCAAGCTACCAAGCAAATGCAGCTTAGGATTAACACCCGTCACATGCTGGCCGGGGTTACCATGTGGGATCCGCAGCAGGTTTGGATTGGGCCCGACGTACAGATTGCGCAAGATGTCGAGATCTTGCCACTAAGCATCCTCATGGGGAGCACTTCGGTTGGAGAGGGCAGCGTAATAGGTCCCAATACCCGCATCGTGGATTCCAAGATCGGATGCAATTGCAAGGTTGACGAGTCGGTTGTTCTGGAGTCGGTTTTCGACGATGGGGTTAACTGCGGTCCCAGGGCTTACATCAGGCCCGGAGTGCACATGTGCGAGGGCTCCAAGGCTGGAACGCATGTCGAGATCAAGAAATCCACTATAGGCAAGGGGTCGAAGGTCCCGCACCTAAGCTATATTGGAGACACCACGATGGGCGAAGGTGTGAACATCGGGGCAGGGTCCATCACATGCAACTACGATGGTGTTAACAAGAATCCAACGACTATTGGCGATAGAACTTTCGTGGGGTCTGACACCATGATGGTTGCGCCTGTTAATATTGGAGACGATGTTGTGATTGGCGCCGGCTCGACCATTACCAAGAACGTTCCTGATGGAGCGCTTGGCATTGCCAGGGCCAAGCAGACAAACATTGAGGGGTACAAGAAGTACAAGGGGCGATAGCTGTTTAAAGGGTAACTGTTCAAAGGACGCTTGCATGGATTTGCGCTTGCGGGAACCGGAGAGGCGGCTTCCTGTTTGAGCAACGAATTGCAGTGATGGGTCTTGAGCGGCTGCAAAGCTAATCCAATGTACTTTTGGTTTGCGACGAGAAACAGAAAGGGCGGTTGCAAATGGACGTTGTTAACAAGAGGATCATGCTGTTCTCAGGCAGCAGCAATCCCGAGTTGGCACAGGGTATTTCGAAGAGCATCGGAATCGAGCTGGGTAAGGTTAAGCTCGAGAAGTTCGCCAATGGCGAGATCTACGCGCGTTTCCTCGAAAGCGTGAGAGGTGCAGATCTTTTCATCGTGCAGTCCGTTGCAGGACAGGTAAACGATGCTCTTATGGAGCTGCTCATTATGACCGACGCCGCAAAGCGCGCGTCTGCCCGCAGCGTCACGGCTGTTATCTCCCATTATGGATATGCAAGGCAGGATAGGAAATCCGCAGCTCGCGAGCCAATCACCGCAAAACTCGTCGCAAATCTGCTCGAGACTGCAGGAGTTGACAGGACGATCACGATCGACCTGCACCAGGGTCAGATCCAGGGATTCTTCGACACCCCGGTGAACCACCTCACCGCACTTGGCCTGTTCGCAGATTACTTTGGAAAGCAGAATATCGAGAACCTCTGCGTGGTCTCCCCAGATGTGGGGCGCGCAAAGGCAGCCAAGAAGCTTGCTTCCATGCTTGGCGCAGACCTAGCCATCATGCACAAGAGCCGTCCTGCTCATAATGTGTCCGAGGTCTCCAACGTCATCGGCGATGTTAGGGGCAAGAACTGCATCGTCAACGACGATATGATCGACACCGCGGGAACCATCACCAACGGTGCGAAGGCTCTTATGGAGGCAGGTGCTGCCAGCGTTAGGATCAGCGCCACCCATGCAGTGTTCTCCGATCCTGCTATCGACAGGCTCGAGGCATGCCCGGCCAAGGAGATTGTGGTTTGCGATACCATTCCGCTGGACAAGAGCCGTTTGAGCGACAAGTTCCACATCATCTCGGTTGCTCCTCTGTTCGGAAGGGCAATCATGAACGTTTACAACGAGGGATCGGTGTCCGAGCTGTTCGACCCAGATTTCGCTCTGTAGAGACGGATTGCATGACAATGTCTAACATCAAGCTCGTCGTCGGGTTGGGTAATCCCGGCGACGAGTATTCTTTTACCCGGCATAACTGCGGATTCATGGTTGTAGATGAGCTTGCCGACAGGCTTGGCGTTTCGTATTGGAAGAGCCAGGACGGATGTTCTGTGGGCGTTGCCAAGGCCAGCAGCCTGAACAGAAAGTCTGGCAGCGCGGACGATGGCGACCTCGTGCTGGTTAAGCCGCAGGCCTTCATGAATTGCTCAGGTGGTCCGGTTGCGCACGTGATGAAGCGCTATGGCGTCAAGCCCTCCGAAATCCTCGTTATACACGATGACCTCGATCTTGCAGCAGGCAAGGTGAGGGTCAAGGAAGGCGGGGGACACGGAGGCCACAACGGCGTGCGCTCTATCGTTAATTCCATCGGCAAGGATTTCCCAAGGCTCAGGATGGGGATAGGTCGTCCCCCCGGAAAGATGGACCCGGCCGATTTCGTACTGGCCAAGGTGCGCAAGGGCCAGGCTGACGATCTGATGGCGCTTGTGTATCTTGGCGCCGATGTGGCTCAGATTGCTATAAGCGAAGGTCTTGCAAAGGCGATGTCCAAATACGGTGGTAAGTAGCATTGCCTGGGCTATGGTGCATGACGCCAACAGCAATCGCGGGAGTTAGCCGTTATTGCGGGAGCTAGCGACGATTGCACGAGCTAGCTTCGGTAGCAAGGGACTTGGCCAAGGTCCGTGGCCTTGTAGTGCAGGGGTTTCAATCGGATACAATTGGAACGTTATATGGTTTATCGTCGAGGTTTTTGGAGGTCTGCTTTGAAAACTAGCGTGATAGGTGCAGGTGCATTTGGCTTCTCGATAGCACATAGGCTATCAACCTCCGAAAGCAACGAGGTCACCGTATGGTCGGAATCGCAGGAGAAGATCGACGAATACCTGGAGACCGGTAGAATCTCCAGGGTCTTGGGCGGGCACGTTTTGCCAGAGAATATACGGATGACCGGGTCTATGGAAGAGGCGGTTAAGGGTCAGGACCTGGTGATGGTGCTCACCACCGCTGCATACGTGCAAAGCGTGTGCAGGCTCATGGTTCCGTACGTGTCGGAAGAGACGGTAGTGGTGGTGGGAGCCAAAGGGGCCTGCCCAGATGGCTCGCTGCCTGCAAACGCGGCAATAGAGATTCTGGGACGCGATGTCTCGGCAATAGCCGGGCCTGGTTTTGCAATCGACATAATCGAAGACGTGCCGGTTGGCTTCACATTTGCAACCCACGAGGATTTTGATTACCAGAGCGCTAATCGCGCTTTTGCGCACGACAATCATCTTATGCTGGACAAGTCGTATGACATCACCGGCGTGGAGCTTTGCTCCTGCATCAAGAATGCCGCTGCTCTGGCATGCGGTTCGCTTTATGGCGCCGGGCACCCAATCTCCACCCAATGCCTGATGCTGCAGAGGGTGCTCTCGGATATCTCGCGCATGCTGGCCAACATCGAGGGTGGCAGCAGGGAAACCCCTATGAGCCTTGCTGGCGTGGGCGATATGATACTCACCTGCTTCTCTCCCAAGAGCCGCAATGGATCGTTTGGAAGGATAGTGGGGGAGTTCGGATACGATTCCGACGAGGCACGAGATTACCTAGAGCAGAACACTGTGGAAGGGCTGTCGGTTGTCAAGCGCTGGGGCGCGATGTCTCGGAAGCTGGGCGTGACTTCGAGGTTCATGGATGTTCTTGGGCGCGTGTTCTCTGACGATGGCGATATATCCCAGCTGATAGGATATATATCGGAATAGGCGCATGCATTGGCAAGGGCGGTGGATTTACGATGGGATTATCTCCAGAGCTTAAGCAAAAGCAGCAGAAGCTCATAGACATAGCGGAGTCCCACGACCATATCGTGTTCTTCGGAGGAGCGGGGGTTTCCACGGAAAGCGGGATTCCAGATTTCAGAAGCGCGAATGGCGTGTTTACGACCAGCGGCCTGAAGCATCCGGAAGAAGTGGTTTCGCATACGTTTTTCCTAGAGCATCCGGATGAGTTCTATGACTTCTACCGCAAGACCATGGTGTTCCAAGATGCGAAGCCAAACCAGGCTCACATAAAGCTCGCCCAATTGGAGCACGATGGCAAACTCGATGCCGTTATCACCCAGAACATAGATGGTCTGCACCAGAAGGCGGGGTCGAAGAACGTGTTCGAACTCCATGGAACTGTTGCAAGGAACCACTGCGTCGATTGCGGGAGGGAATTCGGGCTCGACTACATCATGGAGACAACAGGGGTCCCCAAGTGTTCCGAGTGCGGGGGTATCGTGAAGCCGGACGTGGTTCTATACGAGGAGTCGCTAAACGAGCAGGACATCATCGGCTCCGTGAATGCGATCTCGAAGGCCAACGTGCTCATCATTGCCGGTACATCGCTTGTCGTATACCCGGCGGCAGGGTTTATCGACTATTTCTGCGGAGACAAGCTCGTGATCATCAACAAGAGCCCGACCTCCAGGGACCGTGAGGCCGACCTTTTGATAGAGGGTCCGGTTGGCGAGATTATGAATTGGTAGATTTTGCGAATTGGTGCTGTAGCGGCGCTTTTTTGCGGCGTAGCGGCGCATCTGTGATACGGTGCCACATCGGAGCATTTGCGAGCTGGCGGCGCAGCGGAGTGCTTGTGAGCTGACGGCGCGGCGACGCATTTGCGGGCGTTCCTCCGCATGGCTATGCTGATACTGTAAAATCGAGCGTATTCGATAACGAGAACTCTGGTTTCGTGAAGTTTTGCGTGATTTGGTAGTAGGAAGTTTATTCAGAAGCTGCAACAGGATTAGGAGATGCAAATGGGCGATCCAAAGATCAGAAGGGCGATCATCTCGGTTACAGATAAAACAGGGGTGGT
>CADBOM010000226.1 GCA_902796325.1 uncultured Coriobacteriaceae bacterium | reverse complement strand
CATCTGAGCCCAGATCCAACTCGTCTTCGCTGTCACCGGTTAAATCGAACAGATTCTCTTCATTGTTGTCGGTGCTTGCCATCGAATCTCCTAGGTTGCGTTTGCTCGCCATAATGCGTTCTTAATAGATCCCGATCATCAATCTCAATCGATTTTACGCCATGGCAGCGCGCACATAGCGCATCCATTCCATGCACGAAACCCGTTCCATGCGTGAAGCCCATTCCATATGCAAAACTCGCTCCATGCACGAAACCCAGCCATCTCTTTAATATCCATAGTTAGAAATATTCCACAGGTAGATAAATGTTGTAAATCAAACAAGCACCATCAAGCGCGGTGATATATTTACTGGTAAGCAAGGGGTATGCACCTGGGGTAAGCAAGGAGTAATCACCCGGCAAACGCGGGAGCATCGAAGGAGGACTTATGGCCGATCTACCAAGCAACGGTAAAACAGCGGGCCCTGAAGGCCAGCAATCAAAGCTGAGCGACGAGGCTAAGCAGCGCATATTGTCTTCCTTCGCGAGCGAATATGCCCAAACCGAAGGCAGCCGCCCTGTTAACCTAGACGAGCTTTGGGATAAAGAGGCTTCTGTACGAAGCATCGTGGCAACCGTGACGGGTCATGTCGAGGATCTTTTGAGCGGCGCGTATGCCGAATATGGTTTCGACCCCGATTGGGACGACGACCTATGGGGCGACGATTCCGAGTCGGACGAACCTTACGGTCTTCCAGCCGACCTCAAGACATTCACGTTCGTGGGATGGAGTGGATCGGGCAAGACCACATTTCTCCTCAAGGTGGTATCCGAGTTGGAATCCCGCGGCATCGAAGTTGGCGTGATCAAGCACCATGGTCATCGCAGCGTAGATGGCAGCGTTTCATCGCTCGACGTTCCAGGCAAGGACTCCAGCAGATACGCGGAGGCCGGGTCAAAATGCGTGGTGGTAGCGTCCGCCACGGAATACATGGTGCACAGGACATTGGATCATCCGCGCACATTGCTGGAGCTTGCAAACGAGATTGCCCCGCAATGCGACATAATTATTGCCGAGGGTTTTAAATCCGAGCCTCTGAACCCCATCGAGTTCTGCCGCAAGGAAGCCAGCGAAGATCCAGTGCTGGACCCCTCGATATTAACAGCGCTCGTAACAAACAGCGAGAAGATGATAGAATCTACCGGCCCTTATGGCACGCCGGTTTTTGGAATTGATGACGTGGAGGACATGTGCGACTTCCTCTGCTCTCAAATTGGATTGGAGTTTTAGGCCCCATGGCTGTAGATGGACTCGGCAGGAACATCGACTACCTGCGCATATCAGTAACCGATAAATGCAATTTCAGGTGCCTTTACTGCATGCCCGACGAGGGCGTGCCACTGCTGCAGCATTGCGACATCCTCACCATAGAGGAGATTGCACGATTCGTGCGCATTGGAGCAGAAGGTGGAATCAAGCACATCAGGATAACCGGCGGCGAGCCTTTGGTTAGAAAGGGCATCATCGACCTCATTCGCGAGATAAAGCAAATCCCGGGAATCGAGTCGATTGCCATGACCACCAACGCCTTTGGCCTGGCCCCGGTGGCGCAGGATTTCAAGGATGCCGGACTGGACCGCATTAACATCTCGCTCGACACGCTGGATCCAGAGCAATTCAAGTACCTCACCAGGCGCGGCACAATAGACCAGGTAATCGAGGGAATCGAGGCATCGCTTGCCGTTGGGTTCGACCCCGTGAAGATCAACTCCGTGGTGATAAGGGCCCTCAATCAAGATTTCCTAGGATTTGCAAAGCTCACGATGGACAAACCGCTACACGTTAGATTCATCGAGTTCATGCCGGTGGGACATCAGTCTGGCATAAACGACACCGGATGGAACGAAACCGACGTGATTCCATCCGACGAGCTCCGCAACATCATCAGCGATAGAGCCGAGGCAGCAGGGCTTGGTAGACTAGAAGCCGTTGACAAAGATGGCAAGCCGGCTGGCAACGGACCTGCTTCGTACTATAAGCTTCCGGGAGCACAGGGAACCATCGGGTTCATCTCGTCCCTCTCGAACCACTTCTGCTCAACGTGCAACAGGCTGAGGCTCACGGCTGACGGCTATCTCAGGCCCTGCCTGTTCTCGGATGACGAATACTGCGTCCGCGAGGCTTTGCGCTACGGAAGCGACGACGACGTCAAGGGGGTCCTTGCAAATGCATTGGAGCACAAGCCCGACTCCCATCATTACAGGGTTGGCACCGACCGCAACATGTCGAAAATCGGAGGATAGCAAATGACTGCTGAGAACAGCGAGAACACCAATCTGCCAGGAGGGCTGAGCGCCGGAACCGCCCAGAACACCAGCGAAGATAGAACTCACCTCACCCACGTGAACGACAAGGGCGAGGTTAGGATGGTCGATGTGTCCGAGAAGGACGTGACCTCGCGCACGGCTATCGCAGAAGGCTGTATCTTCATGCACCCCGACACGCTCGACATGATTGTGGAGGGCTCTGCGGCAAAGGGAGATGTTCTTGCCACCGCAAGGGTTGCAGGAATCATGGCTGCCAAGGCAACCTCGCGCATTATCCCCATGTGCCATCCGCTCAACATCACCAAGGCCAAGGTTGACATCGAGCCCATCCACGAAGGAGACAGGGAAGACGGCCGCGTTGGCCTGAAGATCACAACCCTCACGAAGGTCGACGGAAAGACTGGAATCGAGATGGAGGCTCTCACCGCAGCATCCGTTGCATGCCTTACCGTGTACGACATGTGCAAGGCAGTTGACCGTGGAATGGAAATCGGAGAAATTCACCTGCTTAGAAAAGAGGGCGGAAGATCCGGACTCTGGACAAGAGATTAGTCATTGAGGCAATCTCACCGAATGCTAGTGCGGGCACAAGCGACCGGCAAAGGCAAACGATTAGAAACGAGGCAACAGATGGACATCAAGTTTTCGATAGTTACCTGCTCCGACACCAGGAGCATTGATGAAGACACCGCGGGTGCCGCTCTGGAAGATCTGATTCGCGAGCAGGGATGGACCGTGGCCAGCCATGTGATAGTCAAGGACGAGGTCGATCAGATTTCGGCGGCAATCGTGGATGCCTGCGACAACGTGGGCGCGGACGTCGTGCTCACCTGCGGCGGAAGCGGGCTATCGCTTCGCGACGTTACACCCGAGGCAACCATGGCCGTATGCGACCGCAACGTTCCGGGGGTTGCCGAGGCAATGAGGGCATACTCGATGAAGATCACCGGAAGGGCAATGCTGTCGAGGGCTCTCTGCATGCAGCGCGGCAGGGTGCT
>CADBOM010000225.1 GCA_902796325.1 uncultured Coriobacteriaceae bacterium | reverse complement strand
GCTAACAACCGAGTTGTTGTATTCGTCTGCCCTGAAGTACGGCCACTCCGAAGCAATGCTTGGGTTGATGCTGGGGTTAACCGCGGCCTTCTGGAGATTCACATCAACCGAGATTCCATCCTTGGCGGTAAACGACCCGCTGGTTCCAACGTAGCCCTTGGCAGAGGCTGTCCAGGAGTACTCGAACGTATCGATGAGGGTGTACGTGCCATCCTCGTTTGGCATGATCCTGGTGTTGGACATCTGGTCTATGAGGTTGACGTTGGCGTCGGACGGGTTGAGATTGAACATTGCCTTCACGGCCGGCAACTGCCTTACCTCGACGGTATAGGTTGTATCCTGCGCCGCTGTGTCCTCGTGAACGAGATGGAACTTAACCTGCTGGCTGGGTTTGGTGGTATCGAGCTGCACGGTCTGCTTCACGTAGTCTTCCGGATTGTAGGCAAGGGCGGCATCGTCAACGTAGAGGGTGTATCCGCCCTTCAACGGACTGGTGTACTTGTTCGTCCCGTTGGTAGGTGGAACGAACTGGGCGGAGAAATCGATTGAGCTGGTTCCCTGCGGAACACCGACCACATACTCCGTCACGCTTGGATCGAAGCCCTTTTTCTGCGAGTTGGTGTCATAGCTGTCGGCGGTAACCAGCACGCCCTCGTTTCCACCATAGGATGCCAGCATCGACGTTAGGGAAAGCGACCTGCGCATGGTGATGTTGTAATCTTGGTATTCCGTCTCGCCGTTTGCGTTCTGGGAGTTAGCGGTAACAGTGAGCTTGGCGGTGTTGCCGTATCCACCGCGGACGATTATGAATTGCGCGGTGCCGGTTGCACCCGTTGTGCCCTTGGAGTTGAACTTGGTAAACGTTGAGGTTGTTTGGCCAGAGCCCGTATTCTGCGGGGTATAGGTGATCGCATAGCTCAAGTCGGAGTTGGAACTGGCAGCGGTTGCCTTGAACCACGCGCGGGACTGCGTATCGGGAACCATGTACGAGTGCTCATGGACGTTGTTGGATGTGTCCTTGTATTCGGACTTCGCCGTATACAGATTGTCGTACCCGCTTTGGAGCTTGGACAGGTAGTCGTTTGTGCTTGGGGTGGACACCGGAATCACAAGCCCGTTAGAAGCCGTGAAATCCTTCTTAACGTGGTAGTACTTGTCCTTGGTTCCAACATAGGTGTACGAAACCCCATCGAGAAGCTCGAACGAAGTGGAGGTGCTGGCGCTTGGGCTCGTGGAACCAGAACCGGACCCATCGCCGGTTCCGCTACCAGATCCATCTCCAGTGCCATCTTGGACGGGAGTAACCTCGCTGCCGGCCTGGTTGAACACCTGCACCGTGACGTCGCTGTCATGGGTGAAGGTAACCTTCTGCTGGTCTCCTCTCGACACATTCACCGTATATGTGCTGGTTGGGGAGGACGTTCCGTTATCGAGCGCCACAACGACATTCACAGGATACGGGGTGGTATATGCAGAGCTTGGAATCTGAACCGTGGTGCCGGAGCTTGGGTCCATGGGTACGCCGTTGACCGTATACGAGTACTTGGCTCCAGATGCAAGCCCCAGAGCCGAGAACGTCAGGCTGTCGGCAGACGTTACCACGCTGTAGCTCTTGGTGTATCCGGAGAATCCGTTCAAGAGCTCCACGGAGCCGTCTTTTACCGACAGCGAGCCAAGCGTCGGGCTTCTCTGCAGGAAGGCGTTGCAGTCCTCGAACTGATAGGTTTGGTTGGTGGAGTCCACGAAGTACCTTACCTCGAACACCACGTTGTTGTTGTCAACTCCGGGATCCACCATGTTCTGGGGAGCGAAGCTGCTGGAGTTCCAGCCCACCTTCTGGCTGTAAGCCTTCCCGTTAACCCCCGTGTAGTTTGCATACAGCAAGTACTTGCTGTTGTATCCGCTTATGGACGAGATGGAGTTGCCGGCAACCGCATACACGTACAGGTCGGTGTTGGCCTTCACCGAATCCGGCACATAGTACGACACGCTTCTGGATGCCACGGACCCGGATGCTATTCGGCAATCCGAGTTGCCGTCGCTCTTAACGCGAAGGCTGATTGACTCCAACCATTCGTCGTTTGGAATCTCGGCCGAAACCTTGCATGTCTTGGTTTTCGAATCCAGGGCATTCTGGTTTATCGCGATGCTCTTGCAATACACTCCATCGTGACCGTTGGAATCGAGCACCTTGTAGCTGTAGGTGCCGGCAACCACGTTTGCCACGCCGTTTTGAGCCACCGTCTGGTTGCCGTACTCGTCCATCATCACGATACTGGCATTGGTAACCGTGGCGCCGCCCTTGGTTACCGCAAACTCCACCGGGTATTTGGTTCCGTTCATTATGCTGTCGTATGCATCGATTGCGGACTTGAGATTGGTATAGAGGGTGTTGGCGGCCGATGCATCGGCAGTTGGAAGTCCCGTGATGCAGGCGTTATAGGCGCTAACCGCATCGGCATAGTTATGCAGACCGCCGGTTTGGGACTCATAGCGGTGAATCTGATCCAAGATCCCGCAATGGTCTGCGGAAAGGCTTCCCGCATTGGGATTGCAGGTTATGAACACGGAGGTAACTTCGGATGCCGGAATGGATTTGAGGAGGTTGTCGGTCCACGACTCGTAATTCGTGTAGTAGTAGGTGTACGAGCTGGCAGCGGGCTTCACTCCCTTAACCGAGGAGAGGAACCCGGTGTCGTCGAACACGAACTCGTAGCTCGTGGATTCCAGCGCCTGCTGCACAGTTTGCCCGTCGGTGTAGGAAACCTCGGAGGGCTCGATTATGTAGGTGCCGTCGGCATTGGCAACGGAGAGCATGAACGCGCTGCCATCGTCTGCGGCACCGGAATCACCAGACCCATCGGTATCGGACAAGGTGCCAATCGAGGCGTTGCCGGAGGTACTCGCTCCTGCGGCACCCGTGCCATCGCTCGCGGCGCTCGCAGTATCCGTGGAGCTGGAATCTGCCGAGACTCCGCCTGGCATTGCCGATGCCACCCCGAAGCACATGGACATCGCCACCAGCACGCCCACTGCCATAGCCACCACGCGCTTGCCCCACCTGGGGCCGTTGGGTTTTGTTCCAGTTTGAGTTCTCTCCATATGCATCTTGCACACCCCAAATCTCGGCATCTTGCCAGCCGATAAAAAAATACGGGCCGCAGCATCATCGAAAACGCTGCGGCCCGTATTTGCCGTACAACATATTGTGGTCCCCGTGCTCTACCGGGAGGTATTTGGAAAGACCAACACGATATCGAAGGATACATATTGGTGGTCGGCCCGTAAAACCCTCCTGTCAGAATTCGAAAACCCGCGCAAGCATCGGAAGGTCTTCTGACTCATGAAGGAGAGCAGATGCGCGCCATCCATGGCGTGCACTGTCTCTAACGGCCAATGTACCTTCCCAGATATTGCCGGCTGGGCAAATCCAGTGGCCCGCATCGCATCCCCATGCAATGCGGATCGGCCCATTCATTTACAGCGACGGGCACCGTTCGGGATTCTCACCCGATTCCCTAGTTGAAATCCTATTTCAACCAACCATCGCAGCCCTGCGTTCAGATTGGAACCTCCAGTGTTAAAGACTGCTTGCCAAACTCGTCTTTCGGTGAAGTTCATCTCGGGAGACCCAGCCTTAAGCTGGCCCTTTGGCTCTCCCCACAGGACGTCTGTGGTTGCTCCTAGTTGCGCGATTTATTCGGTTATCAATTGCCATCAAGGCAAACTTATTTTTGATTATATCCTCTTGACCCCTGCTTCTGCGAATTAGTTGCGAGTACTTTGCCATCACGAGCAGTCGAGAACGGTTGATCTAAGAGCAGACCTCAACGTTAATACGAACCGGTTGGCAAAACCAAAGCGAGGGGGCACCCCGAAGGACGCCCCCTCGCTCGAAACGCGAATTTGACAAATACAAGGGATGCGGAAGCCAGAGCAAGAATGCTGGAGCAGTCAATCTAGAGCGCGAAGCCCCTTTCTACTCCATGGCTGCCCTGCTCCTCGGCCGCCCTACTCTGTGGCCGCTTCCAACTCTGCCATCAGGCTGTCGGGCACGGCAACCTGGCCTCCCAGCACGTATCCGTGGTAGATGGAACCCTTGTTGGCTGCAACGAGGGAATCTATGTTGGCCTTGGTTATCTCGGCATTCCACGGGTAGGTTTCGTCTACCAGAAGGAGCACCGAGCCCTCGTTGCCCAAAACGTTGATGGAAGACAGGGCATCTGGGAAGTTCTCTCCACCGGCAACCGCCATTCCATCGTAGATGAGGAGCCTGTTGGGAGCGAAGGTTGCCTCGTCGCCAACTCCGGTGGTCTCCCATGTAACGGTCTCTGCCGAGGTTTCATAGCGGGTTTGTCCTGCCAACCTCGTGTACTGCAAGCCATCTCCAAGCTGGGCCTTGAGAGCATCGAAGTTAACGGAAGCATCGCCGCCCATGACCACTATCTTGGTAAAGCCGCCATCCTTTATAGCCTGGACCTCCTCGTCTGTGATAACCCCGTTCCTAGCACCGAAGATCGGGGCCCTGTTATAGGCGGCAAACGGGCCTATCGAGAGAGCATCGGCATAGCCGTCCACGCTGGCAACGATGGCGGTGTCTCCCCAGCTGCCATGCCCTTCCTGGTACACGGCCAGTCCGGTCTCTATGCGGGTCTCACCGCTCACGCGCTTCACATCGGCAACATTGGAAATCTGCTTGACCTGGTTCACAACGCTCTCGGGAATCGCAGCCTCGCCGCCGAGAACTATCACGCCAGCACCGTGATCTCCAATTGCAATCCGCTCTATCTCGGAAGCAGCTTCGGGCGACAGCGAATCCGAGCTCGTGAGTATTACCGGAGCCTCCATCACGCTGGACAGGGCAGATGCCGAGAGGGCATCTGGGAAGTTCTCGCCAGATGCAAGTATGATCCTCACGGATTTTCCGCTCCAGCCTTCGGAGGCGATGGCCTGCATCGTACCGTATCGGGTTTCTCCCGAGAGACGGGTCCACTCGGAATTCGACGTTACGATCAAGCGCAGGTTGGTCGAATCCACGCCACCAGTGGTTCCCACGATGATGTGGAGGGTGAACGTTCCGCTCTGGGTGGGCGTGCCGTAGATCTTCCTCGAGTACTTGTCGTAGGTAAGCCCCTCAGGCAAATTGGTTATCTGCTCGACTTCCGGATTCGGGTAACCGGTGGCGTCGATCGTAGCCTCATAAGGCTTGCCCTTTTCAGCCGCCGGCAAGGAAGTGGTGGTGATATGAGCCTTCTCGTTCACTGCCAGCTCGAAAGTTTGGCTGGTAGAGCCCATGGAGTTCTGTGCGGTAACCGTTACCTGATATGCTCCTCCCGCGGTTGTGGTTCCAGAGATAACACCGGTAGCTGGGTCGATCGTAATGCCATCTGGCAAACCGGTTGCAGCAAACGTTGGAGCCGGGTTACCGGTTGCCTCCACCGTCTCCTCGTAATAGGTGTCGACAAAACCATCAGGCAGGCTGGTAGTGGTGATTGCTGGAGTTGCGTCCTTGATGGCATTTTCCAAAGACTCCAGAACAGCCAGGTTGTTAACCTCTGCCTTCTGATCGTCTGTAAGGGCATCGTATGCCTCACGGGCACTCTGGACCTTCTCGATGTCGGAAGCCTCGAGAGAGTCCGTGCTCGGCAGGGCATTTATCTGGTCGACGACAGCCTTGGCTTGGTCGCTCAGCTGAGGTTCGGTTAGGTTGATCCTTATGTTGTAGTCGATCCAATGGGGCGCCGACATAGCGGTGGTGAGTCCCGTTACCTTGAAGTCCTGGTTGAGCTTCACCGGAATCTTGAAGGTGGATCCGCCGTCGCTATGGTCTGCCTCATATGTTGGGCCTGCGCTCCTGAGCTTGCTGTAGCTTTCGCTCGAGAATCTCACGTAAGCATAGGCGCGGCCGTTCTCCACGGTAACCTTGGGGCAGGAGAGCTTGACCTTGCCAGTGCCTCCGGAAACCAGGATGCTGTCGCTATTCTCGGGCACATACTCGCCGTTGGGAAGCGTGATGGTGTTGTCGATAGGATCGAACGTGGGCTCCATGCCCTCTGGAATAGTGGTGGTTAGCTCCAGCGAATCCTGCGAGCCATCGGCGTTTACACCAACCACCGGGGTGCCGCCATTGACCACCACCGGGAACGAGAACACACCGTTTGCAGGGCTGATAGTGCGTCCGCCAACGATTACCTGCGAGTAATCGGCGCCCGAGAAGGTCACGTGCGCGGTTGCAAGCTGGGTGCCCTCGCTAATGGACACGCTGCCAGACTCAACCGCCACGCCGTCCTTGCCGGATACCGTGAATGTTGCCGCGTAATTGCCCCAATCCACAGTAGTGGTGTTGTTCACGGCCTGGTTGGCCACGGCCTCGCAAGCGGCAAGCTTATCGGCATTCGAAACCAACGCCTTCTGGGCATCGGTGAGCGAATCGTAGGACGAGCGCGCAGCTGCCACCGCAGCGCGGTCCGAATACAGGACGTCGTTTGGATCTGGCAACGCAGCGATGCTGTCCTCAACGGCCTTAGCCATCTCGGCGTCACCGGTATATGGCGCAATTCCTGCAGAAGTGAACGTTACCGTTGAGTCATGCCATCCGCTGGCATCATGCCATGCAAGCGCCATGGGGGCATCGAGAGATGCAACCGGAATGGAGAATCCGGCAACGCTTTGACCCTTGGAGTTGGTGATGGAAGATGATGCTATGGTGCTGGCGGCATTCTGGGCATCTGCGGCAGTTCCAACGAACATGGCATCGACGCCCTCGTTCTCAACCGTGATGTTGGCGGTTTGCGAGGTTCCGTCGGAGTTCACCACCACGTCGGTAATCTTGAGGTCGCCGGACTGCGTGGTGGCTCCAGCAACGTACTGCCCAGCCGGTACCACCATGTTGGTGTCGGCCTCTTCGAGCGAAATCGTTGGGATGCTGTATTTATCTGCAAAGGTCTTGGCTGCAGAGGTGTCGTTGCACGCAATCTTGAAGTCGGCCGAGGTTCCGCTGAACACGTTGCTCGTGCGTCTGGAGGTTCCAAAAACCGTCACTGAATCGGGGATGACCGCAAGCTTGAGTGCCGAGCACCCCTCGAATGCCATGCCGCTGATGGTGGTAACGGAATCGGGGATGATGATCTTCTCCAACGAGGTGCATTTGTTGAAAGCCATGCTGCCGATGCTCGTCACGGTATTGGGCAGGCTCACATACTTGAGCGAGGTGCACCCGGAGAAGAACGCGTTGGGCACGCTGGTCATGGTTGTGGGAAGGCCCACGACCTCGAGGTTCGCGCACTTGCTGAACACACCACCGCTTACGGAGGTGACGGTGGAGGGGATGCTGGCAGAGGTAAGACCGCTGCCGGAGAACGTGGACTCCAGAGTGGTCACAGTGGATGGAATCTCGAAGTGCGTGAGAGCCGTGCAGCCATCGAACGTGGCCTTCAAAGTGGTCACGCTGCTTGGAAGCTCCACACCGGTAAGAGCCGTGCATCCCTTGAAGGTGTTGTCGAGCGTTGTGACACCCTCTGGAATGGTAGCGCTGGTGAGAGACGTGCATCCCTCGAAGATGCTTGGCACGGTGCCGGTTATTCCCTCGGGAATGTCGAAAGATTTGAGCGACGTGCAGTTGTAGAATAGTCGGCTCGGCAGCGTGGTTATAGCCGACGGAAGCTTCACGTTGGTAAGCGATGTGCAGTTTCCGAACATGCGGCTTCCGATGCTGGTAACGCTATCTGGAATAACCACGTTGTCGAGAGATGTGCATCCTTCGAACGCGCCGTCGCCAATAGATGTGATGCTATCGGGAATGGTCACGCTTGCAAGCTGGGTGCACCCATCGAATGCGCCTTTGGCAATCGAGGTTACCTTGAGGCCGTTGTACTCGGCGGGAATCTCGATCGAGGTGGCTGACTTATCGGACACTCCAACAACCTGGGCATTGCCATCGGCATCGAGCTCGAAGAGAAGCTGGGTAGCCTGATCGTTTGCATCCGTGGTGGTCCTTATGCCGTGAACCGCCGCATAGGTTTTCGCGTAAGCGTTCTCGGTAACATCCATCGTGAGGTTGGTGCATCCCGTGAATGCATCGCTTGCGATGGAGGTCACGGTTGCAGGAATCTTGATGGAAGTTAGAGCAGCATCATTTGCAAACGCATCGCTCATGATGGTTGTGGTTGAGTCCGACAGCGTGATTGTCTCCAGATTCTGGCAACCGCTGAAGGCTCCCTTGGCAACGTTCGTAACACCAGAGGGCAGGGTAATGGACGTAATGCCCGAGCCAGCGAACGCATTGTTGCCCATGCTCACGACGCTAGATGGAAGCTCGATGCTCTTTAGAGCCGAGGTTCCACTGAAAGCTGAATCTTGGATGGTCACTAGGAAATAAGGCAGCGTGACGCTCTCGAGTGACGAGCAGTTGTTGAACATGCTGGACCCAAGGTTGGTGAGATTGGATGGTAGAACGACGCTCTTAAGCGACGTGCAACCCGAGAACGTGAGATTTCCCACAGCGGTGTAGGAATCGGGCACCACAACCGATGTTAGGCTTGTGCAATCGGCAAGCGCAGATCCGCTGGTACCTGTGACGGTGAGGCCATTGAAGGTGGTTGGCAGCGTGACGTCGGTTGGGGTTGCCCCATCCCTCACGCCGGACACGTAAATGGTGCCGTCCTTCTGAAGGACGAACTTGAAATCAGAGGTCTCCGAAGTCATGAACGGGGTAGAGAACCCGCTTGCCGCGGCAAATTTCGCAGCATAGGACCCTTCGTTGCAGTCTATGACCATGGTCTGCGGGCATCCTTCGAAAGCCGTGCTGTCGATCTTGGTCACAGAATCCGGAATCTTGACCTTTGCCAGCGAGGAATCTCCGCTGAAAGTCCAGGTGTTGATGCTGGTCACTCCGTCGGGGATCTCGATCGATGTGAGCGACGGGCAATCCCTGAACGCACCGTAAGCGATGTTGGTGATGGAGCTGGGCAGGTTCACGGTGGTCAGAGCCGCGCAACCAGCGAAGGCCTTTCCTCCAATCGAGGTAACGGGGTTCCCGTCATATTCCGCCGGCACGTTTGCGACCGTTGCGGTATCGGCGTTCGACACCCCTTTGACCGTGGCCTTTTTGCTCCTCACGGTATAGGTTAGCTGGGCTTCGACTTCGGTGGCGTCGGTTGCATCGAGCGTCGAGAGAGCGGATGAATCTTGCGAGGATGTCGCCGACGACGCCTGCGTTGCAGCTGCGTCATAATCCTGGGCATAGCCAGAACCACCTGAGGTGTCCTCGGACACGCCTTGCGGCGAGGACGCATCCGCCTCCTCTGCCATCGCGGGTGCCGCGGGCATCAAGCCAAACACGAACGCCACGGATAACAGGGAGTAGAGGATGCTCTTGAGCTTTTCCTTCATGAATGTTCCCTTCTATCTGCATTTATTTTGCGAAATCTTTCTGCAACCATTCCGATTAGCCCGATAGGACAAAAATAGTTGCAGATTTCCCCAAACAACAGTTTTTATTGTATGCAATGCACGTTAAAAATTTAATGTTTTTTCTAATCCACAACTAACTTTGGTATTTAAACGACAATGCATTTCTTTCAACCTGCATTCTCAGAGCATTGCGACCATCATGGTGGCAGTTGGGTTTGCACAGATCTTCGTGAAATAGGACGCATGATAACTGCTGCCTCACAAGGCGTATGCTAACTTGCTGCACAGGGCGCGTGCTATCTGCTGCCACACAGCAAGCGCGTGCCTTCCGTGTACATAGCAAAGGGCACCCCGAAGGATGCCCCTTGTTCGATGCAAGCATTTTGCAAGCCGTGCGAACATGCGAGCGCCGCCGCATTCGCGAGCGCCACATTCGCAAGCGTTACATTAGCTACTCCGTTGCCGCCTCCAACTCGGCCTTGAGGCTATCTGGCACGGCAACCTGGCCTCCCAGCACGTATCCGCTGGCTATGTAGGCCTTGTTGGCTCCCACCACGTTGGAGATGTTGGTTCTGGTGGTTTCGGCGTTCCACGGGTAGGTCTCGTCGGCCAAAAGCAATACCGACCCATTCCTTCCAAGCAGGTCAACCGACGCCAAGGCATCGGGGAAGTTCTCGCCGCTGGCAACCGCCATCCCGTTGTACGACAGCGGGATTACAGGCGCAAACGTTGCCTCATCGCCCGTGCCATCGGCCGCCCACGTTGCTATCTCGGCCGAAGTTTGATAGCGGGTTTGCCCTGCCAGCCTGGTGTATTGGAACCCATCTCCAAGCTGGGCTTTCAGAGCGCCGAAGTTCACGGATGCGTCTCCGCCCACAACCACGACCTTGGTAAAGCCGCCATCCTTGATGGCCTGGGCCTCTTCACTGGTGAGAACACCGCTCCTGGCACCGAAGATAGGAGCCTTGTTGGACGCGGCGAACGGCCCT
>CADBOM010000224.1 GCA_902796325.1 uncultured Coriobacteriaceae bacterium | reverse complement strand
GTCTACGTCCCCGTGCTTCTGGGGGTAGTCAACTCCGGTTTGAGTTAGCCTGGCAGGTCCATCAAAGGCTATGACGCTGTACTCATCGCCCGGCTTCATTCCCAACCTGGCTAGCCTTGCCGTGTTCGGGGTAAACCCGTATTCCGACACCGCATCCATATAGAGCATGGCGCAGGCATCGTCCACAGCTACAACGCAAAGACCGCATTTTCCCATGATTCCAACAGAGGCCAACTCGTGATCTATTCTTCCACCTCTGAAGTTGGTCACGAAAACTCGACCGAACATCCTGCTTTTTGCATATGAAAGCGCAAGTTCAAGATCGGTCTGGTCCTTCACGGGGCTTACCTGAATTGTAGGCACATTGGCCTTGACGTATTCGTCTAGAAGGCTGCGGTCCACAGAATCCATGTCGCCAACCACCACATCTGGGGCAACGCAAGCCCTGTTGGCAAGCTCCAGCCCAGAATCCACCGCTATAACCATGTTGGAAAGGTCGTACAGCTGATGTACCACCTCATCGCTAACACCCATGGGGCTCCCATCCAATATGAGAGGAGCATGCTCCAGTCCCATTTTCTTCAGAGCCGTGAAAAAATCTGATCTTAGATCCGCTCTAATCGGACTTCCCATAGGTGTCTCCCGGATTCCTGCTTCTCGGATTGCAATTTATCTGGCCTCGCACTTGCTCAAGAGCAGCTCATTCAAGCTTCCGTATATGGCCAAATAGGAGTCTAGCTTAACTAACATGCTGAAAATGGGTGCGAATGATAATTTTTTAATATCTTCAAAAATTATCAGCCACATTTGCGTTAAAGTCTTAATGGTTTAAATGTTCGCAATAAGCAACATGAAGGGAGAGACACATGGCAGACGAGAACATCGAGTCCGAAGAGCAGCAAGAAGACATGGATGTTATCGAAACACACGTGAATGATGTTGCAGAAGAAAGAGCTAGCAGGTATCCATGGGGAACGCCACCTGAGAAAATCGACGAGTCTTTGATCGAGGAGACCATCACCACCGATGTCGCGATCATCGGAGGAGGAATCTCGGGTCTCGCAACGGCCGCCCGCTGCACCCAGTATGGCATGAGCGTTTCGGTTGTGGAGAAATACCACGGACTCGTGGCACGTGGTGCGCACATCGCTACCATTGGGTCGCATGTTCAGGATGAGGCCGGCGTGCACATTGACAAGAAGCAGTTCGCTCGCGATTGGATGCGCATATGCGGAAGCCGAGTGAACGAAGACCTCATGTGGCTCTATATCAACAAGAGCCGCGACGCCTTCGAGTGGTTCTTCGACATCGGAGGAGACGACATCGACGCAGCGCTCTGCTCGTTCTACAAGGGCCCCGACTTCACCGAGTATCCAGGAACCCACATCGTTTGGCAGAAGCCCGGACACCACAGGTTCAAGCATGGTGGAGGAGCAATCCTCTACGTCGAGATGCTGGAGAGCGTTGTGCTCGAAGGCGGAAACAAGGTTTACCGAAACGAGCGTGCGCAGTATCTCGAGAAGGATGAGAACGGCCGCGTGGTATCGTTCATAGCAAAGACCAAGGATGGCCATTACAAGCGCTACGTAGGCACCAAGGGCGTCGTCCTTGCAACCGGCGATGTTGGAGGCAACCCCGAGATGGTGAAGGTTCTGTCGCCTCTTGGACTTGTTCCCAACCGCAATGGATATCAGCCAGCCGGACTTAACACAGGCGACGGCCACAAGATGGCATATTGGGCCGGAGCAGAGTATGAGAAGCACCCGATGGCGCTTTCGCTGCACCTTATCGCCTACTCCCTCTACGCTTTCTGGTTCCTGCATGTCAACCGCGACGGAAAGCGCTTCATGAACGAGGACACCTGGGTGCAAGCAAAGGCAATCAGGGTTCTCATGCAGCCCCGCGGCGACTTCGCATGGTCGGTATTCGATGCCGATTGGTTCAAGGAGTTGGAGAAGAACAACGACATCGTTGGCGGACAGTTCATGGAGCCGCTGGTTTCGATGTACAACCAGCCATGGGATCCCAACAACGGCATGGACAGGCAGATCGAGCGCTACGTC
>CADBOM010000223.1 GCA_902796325.1 uncultured Coriobacteriaceae bacterium | reverse complement strand
GGTCTGAAAGCACCTCGCTTCGAATCCCATTAATCCTATAAGAATATATCACGGCTCGAAGAAAACTGGAATAACCAGCTTTTTTACATCGGGGTATTTCCGACAGACGGTCTATGCGGCGTATCTTATGTAACGCGTCTTATTCATCTCGTCTTATTTGGTATGCGCCGCGCCAAGCTACGTAATTTTAGAAAATCCCGCAATCTCACTGCTGCGACTGCGGGATTAGAGGTTTGCCTAATTCGAAGTATCTTCCGCATCTTCCGATTCGTCCTTGAAGAAATCCTTCAACACTGCAAACGGATTGGTTTCGTCAATCTTGTTCGAGCAATCGCATTTCTCATAGTTGAGATTGCATCCGCAGGTTGGGCAAAGGCCCTTGCAGTCATCTTTGCATAGGAAAACAGGTGGGATTTCAACTACGATGGCAGCCAAGACGTTTGGATAAAGATCGATTATGCCATCATCGGGTATGAACTCGTACTCGTCATCCTCCAGACCTTCGAGGTCGGATTCTGGCCCATTTGCAAAGTATCCCTCGATATCGGATTCGATTTCCATCGAGGCTGGCTCGAGACATCTAACGCAATTTCCATCGATTGTTGCATGTGCGTTGCCGGTTAAGACCACGGCATCCCCAACATTCGACAAAGTGATGCTGTATTCGATTCCGCCGGGTATCGAATAATCGAGATACCCCATGGTAAACGGCTCTACATCCATGGTCCCATTGATGGTCTCAGCTGCACCTGCGTAAGAAGATATTCCCGCGGTGTTATACAGAAGTTCTCCCACTATCCTCACCTTTCCAAAATGGCGGTTATCAAACGAGTTTTCCGTCGTTACACGGAACCACCATCATCAATTATTCTTTGGACTACTTGTCGTGTTAACCAAACGGGAGCCTTGTGCTTTTGGGCAACATGCCCTTCGCACAGGCTCCCGAACTGTTTAGATTCTTTATAGATGCAACAAATCCAGCGCTATAGTTTTTGTATGCACCGCTGGAAAGCCAATCGTATGTTCATGCGAAACTAGATTAGCGCTGCGACCTGTTGTTCAGCCTCTCGCGGCAACGGTGAACGTTCTCGTTCAGCGAGTCGAGCGTAGACTCAATATGCGAGAATACGTTGTCTGCGTAATCCTCGGCTCCAGCCCTGGTTGAACGCTCGAGCTCACGGGCATCGGCTAGGATATTTTCGGCCTGTTGCTGGGCGATTCTCACGATTTCCTGCTCGCTGGCAATTGTGAGAGCCTGGTTTCTAGCATCTTCGAGAATCCTGTTGCACTCGGACTCGGCATCTTCGAGAAGTCCCTGCCTCTCGCGAACAATCTGCCTTGCCTGCGAGAACTCAACAGGAAATGCATCGCGAATATCATTGATGATATCCATGGCATGATTCAAATCTATCTGACGCTTTGAGCTGTTGCCAAGCGCCGGCTTGCTATCCTCCAGATAGTCAGCAAGTTCATCAAGAAGAGCCAAGACTCCAGTTTCGTCCATTTTTGTTCCCTTTCGAAGTCTATTCTTTTTGAAAGCATTTCGAGCAATAGGAGCGTTTACATAAATTCGCAGCGCTCCATGCGAATAAAAGTCACCAGTGTCGTTCAGTATATCATTAATATCTGCAACCCGTTATCTTGGAAAGCGCTTCGCCAACCACCTGCGGAACAAGACCCTTCACATTTCCCTTGTTAAACGCGATTTCCTTAACCGCCGACGACGACAGGTACATGTTCTCCGGTATCGACATGATGAAGATCGTCTCCAGATTTGGATCGAGGTTGTAGTTGAGAGCCGACATTTGGAATTCGGCCTCAAAATCTGTGACGGCACGCAGACCCTTGACAACCACTTGCACGTTGTTCTCGGCGGCAAAATCAACCAACAGCCCCTTGAAGGGCTTTACCGTAACGTTATCCAGATCTTTTAGGGCCTTGGAGGCCAGCTCTACCCTCTGTTCGAGGCTAAAGATTGGGCCCGAACCTTTGCGTGGAGATTCTGCAACCGCAACTATGATCTCCTTGAACAATCTGGAGGCCCTCTTTATAACGTCGATATGGCCCTCGGTAATGGGATCGAAGGTTCCGGGCACCATTGCTCTTCCAGTGTTTCGAGCCAGCGTCTGTTCCATTGTCTTACCTCCAAGTTATCGTTACCTGTAGCCAAACGGCTGTTTTCGCGATAGTCAACGTAATGAATTTACATCTTGCAGGATATAAAGCGGGGCATCGACGCATACGCGCGTTTATCCAGCCTGCGGGACACCCATCCTGTTTGCTTACCGCCCCTGCGGTTTTACGATGCGCGTGTCTAATCCATCTTATAGACGATATAGGCAACTTGCGTCGTACCGTATTTCTTAACGGATTTTACAGAGAAGTCACTACCAAGTATTTCGAGAACATCCTTGACCTCATCTGGGATAGCGTGCTTGTCCTTCTTCTCCCATTTGTTCCTCTTGGTCTTCTTGCAGGCCATCTCGTATGCAACCAGTGCCCCGTTAGCCAAAGCGCCACCATCTGCAAGTATCTTTACGAACTGCGCGATTTTCGAAGGCTCAACAGCATACGGCGGATCCAGAAACACTATGTCGAATGGCATTCCCGATATAGAAACGTTTACTGGTGCATCTATACGAGAATTAGGGGGCATGACAAGCGAGAACGTGTCGGCACGGATTATCTGCACCTGATCTTTTGCTAGCGGCAGAGGCTTCACATTTGATTCGATCGTGCTAATAGCCTTTGGCTCGGCATCTACGAACGTGCACCTTGCTGCTCCTCGAGATAAAGCCTCAATTCCAACGGCACCGCTGCCGGCAAACGCATCGAGAAAGCTCGCTCCTTCAAACCCGTTTTCGAGGATGCTGATCACGGAGCTGGCAATGGCTTCGCGCACCATATCCGTCGTTGGCCTAGTAGAATCTCCGGGAACAGCATCTACTCTCCTGCCCTTGAATTCACCGGCTATTACCCTCATGTTTACTCCTTATCATGCTTTTGCTCGTCTTGCGAGTATATTGCATTTACCTCATAGCGCAATATTGCGTTTACCGGCAATTTTAGAAGCGGGTCGGTTTTAAGGATTCCGGCTGCATCTTCCCTCGCCTGCTCGATAAGATTGGAATCACGCACCAGGTTGGAGAATCTGAGACCAGACAGACCATGTTGCCTGCTGCCTATCACATCGCCCTCGTGTCTAAGCGAAAGGTCAAGCTCGGCCAGCTCGAATCCATCTTGGGTCGAGGCGATGTACTGCATCCTCTTGGCCGAAACCTCAGTCTTGGTTGACGCCAGGAGGATCACCTCGCCGGGATGCTCGCCTCTGCCAACTCGTCCGCGCAACTGATGCAATTGCGACAATCCAAAACGCTCGGCGTCTTCGATCACCATCACCGTGGCATTTGGCACATCCACGCCAACCTCTACCACCGTAGTCGAAACCAGGACATCGATATCGCCATCTCTAAAGCTCTCCATAACGGAGGCTTTCTCGTTTTGCGGAAGTTGGCCGCACAGAAGCCCAACCTTCATGTCCTTGAAAACTTCTCGCTGCAGATAATCGGCTTCCTTGCGAGCTGCCCTCAAGTCCTCGCCAATGGCCTCGAAATCCTCCTCTTCGAGCGGATGCTCGAATTGTCCCTCGAACCCATCCGGCGATACGTCCTCCACGTCATCCGAGTTAAAGGATGAGCTTGAGTTTTTCTTTGAACGCGCCGAAGGAACCTTGGAAGAGCTTCCAGATGACCCTTTGGGCTCTGCAGCACCTGAGTTCCCAGATGTCTGTGATGCTCTGGTCGATCCGGAGGGCTCTCCGATCAGCGGGCAGATTATATAGGCTTGCCTGCCCTTCGAAACTTCCTTGCGAATTTCGTCGAAGGCGGCGAACCTGTTGCGCTTGTCCATAACGACTGTCTTGATTTCACGGTTGCCACCAGGCCTTTGCTTGATGTAAGAGCAATCGAGATTCCCGTATATCGTTAGAGCCAAAGATCTTGGAATTGGAGTGGCGGTCATGCACAGGTAGTCGCAAGAGGTTCCCTTGGATTTGAGCTTCTCTCTCTGAGCAACACCGAACCTATGCTGCTCGTCGATTACCACGAGAGACAGATTTTGGAACACGACATCGTCTTCTATTGCGGCGTGGGTGGAGAAAAGCACCGTTATCTGCCCGGAAGCGAGCCCGAGCAATATGTTTTTCCGATCAGCCTGACTAGTGGCTGATGTAAGCGTAGCCCACCTTATGCCAATGGAATCGAAAACAGGGCCTATCTTCTCCTCATATTGCCTTGCCAGAACCTCTGTTGGAGCCATCATCACTCCCTGAGTTCCGGTATCTGCAACGCTGGCAAACGCGCCGGCAGCAACAACCGTCTTGCCCGTTCCCACATCTCCCAAAAGCATCCTGTTCATGACGTTATTCGAAGACATGTCGGAGAGTATGGAGCTTAGGGCCTTAGATTGGTCTTGGCTTAGCTTGAATGGCAGCGCATCCAGGAAAGCATGCAAATATTGACCATCGACCACATGAACATGGGCAACGCTGGATTTTGATGCTGTCTCTTTTTGCATGAGCCAGTGAAGCTGCAGAGTTAGCAGTTCCTCATAGGCAAGTCTGTGCTTAGCCTGGGAAAGCTGCTGCATAGAAGCTGGATTGTGGAGAGCTTCGATTGAGCTCTGCCTGCTCATAACGCCACGTTTTATCCTAAGTCTTACGGGTATGGGGTCTACGGGGCTTTCGAGCTCGTCGAGCGCAATGCCCACGATGCGCGAAATCCAGGCGGAAGTTATCCCCTTGGCCTGTCGATATACTGGGATGATCTGCAGTTTTGCACCGCCTTCATCGTCCACGACAAGATGGTTTGGCGACGACATTTGCTTGAACCCATAGCGGTGGTCTACAGTGCCCTGGGCTATTACCGTCATGCCCTCTTTTATGCTGTTGGTTATCCACGGCTGGTTGAACCACACTATGTTCATGACTCCGGAATCGTCTACGAGCGATGCCTCGACAATTCGCATCCTCCTGCGCACGACCCTCATGGAAATCTTGTCAATCCTGCCCATGACCGTTGCCTTCTGGCCTACTATGCATTGGGCGATGGGTTCGATATCCGAAAAATCCATGTAGCGCAAAGGTGCGTTGTAAACAAGGTCTCTCACAGTGCTGATACCAAGCTTGAGAAGGGCTTTTTCCCTTGCTCCACTGACGTACTTTAAAGAAGAAACCGGATCGTCCAGATGGAACGACCCGGTTATTCTCTGGTTGAATTCTGAAGTCATCGAATTATCAGCGTTCAAGATATCTTGCTATTCCACGGAACAGATGAGCGGATAGAGCGGCTGCTCTCCCCTGTCTGCATCGCACTCCAGATCCGGATACTTCTCCTCGATGTACTGCTGCATCTTCTCGAAGTCCTCATCGCTCATATCTTCGCCAGCCAGCAGCGTGAAGTTATCCACATCATCGTTTTGCGCAAGCGAATCTATGACCTTGAGGCAGGTATCGTAAACCTCTTTGCCAACGATCTTGATCTTCCCGTCGATGATGCCCATAACATCGCCGCAGTTGATCTTCATGCCGTCTTCTCCAACAGCGTCCTTTACCGCCGTGGTAACCTCTCCGGTAACCACGGAATTCACGGCCTCGGTCATAAGGGCGATGTTATCTTCGAGCCCAAGCTCAGCGTTTCCGGAATAGATTGCCGTGAAGGTCTGGGGGATGCTCGTGGTTGGCATAACCGCGCAAGGCTTGTTTGCTAGGTCAACCGCTGCGGTTGCAGACATCACGATGTTCTTGTTTCCGGGCAGAACTATTACCTTCTCTGCATTCACGGAGTTAACGGCTTCAACGATGTCGGCAGTAGATGGATTCATGGTCTGCCCGCCCGAAACCACCTTGTCTACGCCAAGCGACTCAAGGATTGCAACATTGCCAGATCCAACGGCAACCGCCACGAAGCCAAGGGGCTTCTTCGGGCCGGAGTTCTCGACCTTCTCTTCGTCGGCAACGATCTTATCCACACGCTCTTCAGATTGCATGTCCATATTGTGGATGAAGATCTCGTGAGGCTGTCCATGGTCGATCATCCAGTTAAGGACATCTCCTGGCCTATCTGTATGCACATGCACCTTGAAATCTGGGTGCTCGCCAACAACAAGCTGGCAGTCGCCTATTCCTTCTAGGAACCTGTAGGCTTCTTCAACATCAAGATCTTCGCTCTTGAACAGGAACTCGGTGCAATACCTAAAGTTGTGGTCTTCCCAATCGTTAAGCTGCTCGATTGCCACCTTGGCGCCGCCGCGAATCTTGAATACAGCGTTATCGTCATCCAGCGTGAGCTCTGTACCCAGGAAGTTACCAACGAAGCCCTCGACCATCACGGCAAGCGCCAAACCTCCAGAGTCCACAACGCCGTTCTCCTTGAGCGTTGGCATGAGCTCTGGAGTGCGTTTGACCGATTCCATGCCCTCTTTGGCTACGCCCCTCAACATCTCGTCAACGGATGCGCCTTCTTCGCATGATTTCTCGGCATATGCCGCCATGTCTTTGATAACGGTGAGGATCGTTCCCTCAACTGGCTTGCGCACTGCCTTATATGCAACTTCCTTAGCGTGTTTGAAAGACTTTGCAACAGACTCGGGATCGAAGCTGTCGCATTCAGCGGCACCCTCGGTAAAGCCCCTCAGAATCTGACTCGTGATAACACCCGAATTGCCTCTTGCTCCCATGAGAGAGCCCTGCTTAACAGCCCTCAGAACCTGGGCTTTAGATGGAATCTGAGGGAGCTTCTCAAGCTCATGAACCACGTTCTGCATTGTGAGTGTAACGTTGGTGCCCGTGTCTCCATCGGGGATGGGGAATACGTTGAGCTTGTTAATCTCCTCTTGGCGGTCGTTGACTACCTGATATGCCGCAACTATTGCTGAGGTAAATTTTTCAATCAGTTCCATTTGCTGCTTTCCTGTTTTGTTTGCATCGGCAACCAGGATCACCTCGTTGCCCCATTAAAGCTCCCTTGTCACGAGAGCTCTTCTATTCGCGCCGTCTTGTCGGTTTTTGCACGGCAAATCCCTCGCGTTCAAAACCGTACCCGTGCGAACGTTGTAGTCGGTGATGATTGTTTTAGATCTTCACGCCCTGAATGTTTATCGAGATGTCTTCCACCGGAACCTGCAGATATTGCTCGAGCTCGTATCTCACGGCATCTGCGAGGTTCTCTGCAACTGCAGAAAGATTGGTTCCATACTGCACCACGATGTACATATCTACCGAAACGGAGTCGCCATGGTTTTCAAGAACGATTCCGCGACGAAGTTTTTGCAGGGGCAGCATCTTCGAGATACCAACTCCTATGCCGGGCATGGCCATGCCGGCAACGCCGTAACTCGTAAGTGCCACATATCCGATTAGATCCTGGATGACGCCCTCATCTACCTCGACGGTACCAGGGATGGAAGTGAATTTTTCCTCCGCACTCATTTGGGCTCTCCTATCTCAAAAGTACTCTGGATCTTTACCAGTTACTTAAAAGCATTAGCTAATACTATCAAAAAAGAATGTCCGTTGCCCATACAAGGGCCATGGCCTTCCGCTATCCGCGCCTTCCGCGTCCGTATTTGCTACCTTTTCGTGCCTTAGCCCTCAAATTATCCAACGCATGCGACTCGTCTGTTCCCTCCAGCTGAGCCCGCAGCTTTACCGCTTGGTCTCTATATTTTGCTGCATTCTCAAAATCCATATCTTCAGATGCGGCTGCCATGGATTCCTCGAGCGAAGAGATAAGACGCATAATCTCGGATTTTGGCATGCCCTTGGCGTCCTTCATAACGGCCTCCGCGATGCTCTCCTCGTCAGTTTCCTCTTCGCTGTCGAGATATTGCATGATGTCCGAGACTGCTTTGCGGATGGTCTTGGGCTCGATTCCGTGATCTTCGTTGAACTTCTGCTGGATTGCCCTGCGTCGCTGGGTTTCCTCCACCGCAGATTTAATCGATCCAGTCATAGTGTCGGCATACATGATCACCTGGCCAGATACATTTCTTGCAGCTCGGCCGATCGTCTGAATCAGAGATCTGTTGTTACGCAGAAAGCCTTCTTTGTCGGCATCCAAGATAGCCACGAGGGATACCTCGGGAATATCCAGACCTTCCCTCAAAAGGTTGATTCCAACCAGGGCATCGAACTCGCCTAGCCTGAGTTCACGAATAATCTGGACTCTCTCGACGGTGCCTGTGTCGCTGTGCATGTATTTCGCCCGTATACCCTGATCCAGCAGGTAGTCGGTGAGGTCTTCCGCCATCTTCTTGGTAAGCGTTGTTACTAGGACTCGCTCACTCTTAGCGGCGCGTTCTCTAATCTGGTCCACGATATCGTCGATCTGGCCCTTGGTTGGCTTGATAATGACCTCTGGGTCGAGAAGGCCAGTGGGTCTGATGATCTGCTCGACCTTGTTCTGGCTAACCCTCTCCTCATAATCTCCGGGAGTAGCCGAAACGTAGACGAACTGGGGAACCCTGGCCTCGAATTCATCGAACCTAAGAGGTCTGTTGTCCAGCGCGCTTGGTAGCCTGAATCCGTGCTCCACCAAGGTGATCTTGCGCGACCTGTCGCCTTCGTGCATGCCCCTTACCTGTGGCACTGTTACATGGCTCTCGTCGATGAAACAAACGAAGTTCTTTGGGAAGTAATCGATAAGGGTATAAGGCGGCTGACCGGGAGACCTTCCATCAAGATGACGGGAGTAATTCTCGATACCACTGCAAAATCCCAGGGTCTGCAGCATCTCGATATCGTAATTGGTGCGCATTTCCAATCTCTGCGCCTCCAGGAGCTTCCCAGCATCCTTGAATTCCTTGAGCCTGTGCTCCAATTCCTCCTTGATGGTCACGATTGCATGGTCCGTCTTCTCCTTCTCGGTAACGTAATGGGTCTTGGGGAATATCGGGGTCTTCGAGAATCTGGAGAGGATTTCACCTGTAACGTGATCTATTTCGCTTATTGAGTCTATCTCGTCCCCAAAGAACTCGACTCTGATTGGATTTTCCGCATAGGGAGGGAACACATCCACGATGTCTCCTCTAACACGGAATGTTCCGCGCTGCAGCTCGTAATCATTGCGGTCGTACTGGATGTCAATCAGCTCGTATATGAACTTGTCCCTATCGAGAGGTTTGTCCACATCGAGGAATATCGCAAGACCCGCATAGTCCTCGGGTGAGCCTATGCCATAGATGCACGAGACGCTGGCAACCACGATTACATCGTTTCTGGAGAGGAGTTTCTCGGTGGCAACATGGCGAAGCTTGTCTATCTCGTCATTTATCGAGGAGTCCTTCTCGATAAAGGTGTCGGTTGTGGGCACATATGCTTCCGGCTGGTAATAGTCGTAGTAGCTCACGAAATACGCCACGGCGTTATTGGGGAAAAGCTCCTTGAACTCGTTGGCAAGCTGAGCTGCCAAAGTCTTGTTGGGCTCGAGCACGAGTGTTGGCCTTTGAACTTTTTCTATGGTTTTGGCCATGGTGAAGGTCTTGCCGGATCCGGTAACGCCCAGAAGCGTTTGATATCTCAGGCCCTTCTCAATGCCCTCTGCAAGCTGCTCGATAGCCTTGGGTTGGTCTCCGGCAGGCTCATATGGAGAAACCACCTTGAACCTGTTTCCCTCGCGGCCCTCTGCCAAGAACTCCCGCATGTCCTCGTTCATTGCATTGCGAATGTTGGCGTTATCAGAGCCCGAATAATCGCGCTGTCCATATTTCTCAAGCGCGTCGTTGTCCAGCTCGAATTTATTACCCATGGTTATCAGCTCCCGAAAACATCCGGATACAGCTTTTCGTACATTTCTTTTGCTCGGTTAACAGACCGCAAGTATTTCTCGGTTTCGGTGAATTCTATGGAACCCCGAATATCCGAATCGTTCTGTAGCCATTTGTCAACGTTGCCCATTCCAGCGTTATATGCTGCCAATGCAGGGTTCATCTCATGATAACGTTCGACAAGATACCGTATATAAGCAGTGCCGAACATGATGTTGGTTTGCGGGTCGGTCAGGTTATCTGGGGACCATTTGCTGTCCACGATTCCCCTGTTCGATATCTCCTTGGCAGTCTCTGGCATCATCTGCATCAGACCCACGGCCCCTGCTTGCGAAACAGCATTCGGATCATAGTTAGATTCGCATTTGATCATGGCCGCGATGTAGTATGGGTTGACCGTGTATTCCTGCGATGCCTCAGTAATATATTCGCGGTAATCGAGCTTGTAGTACATCCTCTCGGCTATGGGAATTCCTGCTAGAACGATGGCGGCTATCACAGCAGCGATGACAACCGCGATGGCAGCACGGCGCTTACGCTTGCGTTTCTTGGCTACTGCTCCCCCATTGCCATACGACTGCGCGTGCCTACTATATGAAGACGATGCCCCATACCGAGATTGTTGCTCTTCATAAACCATTCTTATAGTTCAGACCCAACCCTAGAATTCCACCAAACCGTCAGTTTTTCCTTCAGCGCAGACTCGGTCGAATCATTTTCGACCACTGTGTCTGCAATGTTGGCAAGCTTATCGTTGCCAATCTGCTCCGATATTCTCCTTTCGGCATCTTCCTTGCTCATGCCCCTGTCTATCGCTCGCTTTATCTGGATGCTTTCTGGCACAACGATGCACAGGGTTTCATCGGCTAGCGCAATCAAATCTGGCGCCTTTTCCAGCAAGGGAACCTCGAGAACTCTCATGATCTCGGTGCTCGATGGGTGTTGCTCGACAACGAACGCACCCTTATCTTCTTCGTCAACCTCAACGGTCTCGCTGTATTCTCCATGTTTCGCACACGACTCAGCTGGTTTGGCCTCAACTGGTTCGGAGTTGCGCGATGCAGCATATTCGTTTGATACTGGCGAGTCGTTCAGGAAAGCCCTGGCCTGTTCTGCAATCCTGGGATGCATTATCGCGTTGAGCTTCTCCGTGGACTCTTTATCTGTAAAAGCAGCCTTGGCAAGCTGGCTAGGAATTACCATTCCGTTGTCATCTAATATCTGGCTTCCAAAGCACGTTTCGAGCTCTTCGATAACCTGAGGGGTATTCCTCACATCGGCGGCAACATCGTCAAGGCTTTTAACTGTAGCTCCGAGTTCTCTTAGAAACCCTGCGGCCGTGCTCTTACCCGATGCTATACCGCCACCAAGAACAACCTTGTACATCGTTGTCTATCCCCTAAAAATCAAAAAGAGATCTTGCTATAACCTGCTGATTAAAACCCGATGGATGTAATTCGCCAGAGCGGTTTTCGTTCAGCTATCCGGCTTTTTGACATCCCAAACGAGGATTCATGCTCATCAAACTTTATCCCATAGAAACAGGGGAGTTGCCGTCATGGCAACTCCCCTGCTCAATAATTCTATGTTTGGCTTGGAGCAAGCAGCTTCTAGGCTTTTACTCTGCTGGGGTTTCCTCAGCAGCCTCTGCCGGAGCCTCCTCGGTTGCCTCTGCAGCCTCGGCCTCGGGAGCCTCGGCCGGCTTTTCAGCGGCATCCTCGTCCTTCTTGTCCTCCTCGAGGTCCTTAACCTCGATGTTGATGCCCAGGGTCTCTGCAGCAGCCTTCATGGACAGGGAGATACGACGACGATCGGTGTCGACGGACATAACCTTGACCGGAATCTGCTGACCAACCTCGACAACCTGCGAAGGATGGTTGACGTGCTTGTTTGCCATCTCGGAGATGTGGACGAGTCCCTCGACGCCATCGCCAAGTGCCACGAACACACCGAACGGGACAATCTTGGTAACCTTGCCCTCGACGATTGCACCCACCGGGTAGTTCTTGATGAGCGTGCGCCACGGATCCTCGGTGGTCTGCTTGAGACCGAGGGAAATCCTCTCGCGATCGCGATCGACATCGAGAACCTCAACCTCAACCTCGTCGCCAACGCTAACAACCTCGGACGGGTGGTTGACATGGCTCCAGGAGAGCTCGGAGATGTGGACCAGTGCATCGATTCCGCCGAAGTCGACGAATGCGCCGAACTCCAAGATCGAGGAAACGGTACCCTTGAGCCTCATGCCCTTCTCGAGCTTGTTGAGAATCTCTGCGCGCTCGTTCTTGCGGCCCTCTTCGAGGAGGACACGACGCGAGAGAACAACGTTGTTGCGGTTGCGATCCATCTCGATCACGCGGGCCTCGATGACAGTACCGAGATATGCATTGAGATCCTTCACGCGGCGAAGATCGACAAGAGATGCAGGGAGGAATCCGCGAAGTCCGATGTCGAGGATAAGACCACCCTTGACAACCTCGATAACCTCGCCCTCGACGGTCTCGCCGTTCTGGAATTTCTCCTCGATGTTGTTCCAAGCACGCTTGTACTCTGCACGCTTCTTGGAAAGAACCAGACGACCGTCCTTGTCCTCTTTCTGGATTACCAGAGCCTCGATTTCGTCGCCAAGTGCAACGACCTCGGAGGTATCCACGTCATCGCGAATCGAAAGCTCGCGCAGAGGAATGACTCCCTCGGATTTGAATCCGATGTCGAGCAAAACCTCGTCGTGCTCGATCTTCACCACGGTTCCGGTTACCAGTTCACCCTCTTCGATGTCGGTAATGGTGCCGTCGATCAGATTCTCCATCTCACTATCTGAGATGTCGTCGAGCTGAAAGATGGACGTGTTCTTGATGTCTGCCAAAATGAGCCCCTCTCGGTATGGGGCCCCTCTTCGTCATTGTTATTTCGGTCGTCGATGATTGCCAGGTTCAACAATTATCGGTGTTTGATGAAATCACACTGTCTTCGGGGGCCAATATTACAAAACTTACAAACAGTGACTAATTATAAACAAACGCTTTGGAGCAACAAGAATCGATTTGCAAAAAAAGTGGGTTTATCAGCAAGGGGGCTTCACCGGGCGCGAGCGGCCAAGCGTTAATTCTGCCTCATCAATTTAGTGACAACCTGCTTCTTTCTCGAAAGGATTCCATCAACCCAAACGCTGCCATTACTCAGGTCGATATCGAACGCTCTCTCCACAACGCGCCTGTTTCCGGCAACGAAGAATCTCGAGCCAACGTTAACGATATCCGTAAGCAAAAACAGCACCATGTTGTAGGTCGAGTTCGATTGAACCTCCTCGATGTGCTGTTGAATTTCGTCGCATCGCTTCATCGAGGCTTCCATGTCCGCCGTTTCGTGCTGCGCTATCAGCACCTTCATATCGGCTATCTCGAACTCCTTGGAATCGGCCAAGACCATGGTGTCTATGTCCAGATCGGCTTCGTTTCCGCGCCTGTGGAAAAGCTCGACGCCAAACTCAATAGGATCTACGCCCAAAACGGAGCCAAGCCAATAGGCAATCTCGCGGTCTTTGGGAGTAGTGGTTGGAGATTTTAGAAGCACGGTGTCAGTGAGAACCGCCGATAGCAGAACACCAGCTATGTTCTTTGGCACTCCGATGTGCGCCATCTCGAACTGGTCGGCAACAATAGTTGCAGACGACCCCCACGGTAGCGAGATGAACCTGATTGGGTTTGTGGTTTGGATGTCGCCAATCCTATGGTGGTCCACGACTTCCAGAACATCCGCCTCATCGATGCCAGGCACGGACTGCGCCCTCTCGTTATGGTCTACGAGAATAACCTTGCGCCTCGGCAGCACCGCGATGTCGCTACGGGTTATGATTCCCTCGCACTTGCCATCCTGATCAAGAACCACGCCGGCACGTTGGTGAGAGTGCAGGATATCCGGAACGATTTCGGTTAGAAGGGCGTCCGGGTCGAGGATGAGCGGGTCTTCCTCCATGTAGTTATCAACGGTTTGGGCCAAGGTTACGAGACGCGTAACCGTGTAGGTATCTTGCTTGGCGCAGAGGATGGAAACTCCGTTTTCCATGGCCAGCTTGATTATCTCATCGCTTGGCTTTGCACCAACGGCGAGGATCAGGCATGCAACCTTCGATTCCACGGCGATACGCTGCGACCTTACCCTATCGCCCATCACCACGGTATCCCCTTCTTCGATGAGGCTCCTGAAGGTCTCGGGCTCGGAGGCGGCAACCCTTAGATGGCCAGAGAGCACCTGGTTTTCGTCACCGAGTATGATGCTTCCACCGCAGGCCCTTGCAGCGTTTCCAAGCGTGAACTCGGATTTCCTGGTATCTACTATGTCCATCTCGTCGATGTAGATTTCGGCAAGCTTGCTCTCGGTTACGACCCCCATGAATTTGCCCATGTCGTTTTCGACCGCGAGGATTCTCACGTCGTGGGCCTTCATCAGGCGCCCTGCGTCAAGCATGATGTCATCTGCCTTGAGCTTGATCACGTCTGTGGACATTGCATCCTTTACCCTCGAATGCACATGAGGCACCAGTGGCGGAGTGTCTATTCCCATCCTGTTCAGTATCCATTTTGTTTCGTCGGGAAGCGGACCCTGCCTGCACGCTATGTAGTTTTGGTTGGGATCGATCACGCTTTTGAGATACGCGTATCCCACCGCAGCGCATATGGCATCGTTGTCGGGGTTCCTGTGCCCTATAACGAGCGTCGTATTGCTAGTAGTTGGCTTGGTATTTATTGCCTGCATGTTTTTCCTTGCTATCTGGATGAAATCTTTACAATCGGTGCATACCCGAGCAGAAGCTTCTTAACCTGGTTCGTTTTCTCGAACCTGATCTGCAGCTCGTCGTTCTTAACCCCAACGACGACTCCACGCCCGAACACCTTGTGGTCCACTTTGTCTCCAACGTTGAATTTCTCGTTATCGGAATTGGAAGAGCGCGTCTTTGCAGAAGACATCAGCGGCTCGTTGCTCTTTGAACCGAAAATCCTGCCGCTTGTTGCACCCGACGATTGCTCGTATCTGGTGCCGCTTCCATATATGCCCCTGCGGCTCCCGCGTTTTTCCCTACCCATTCCATGGAAGTCGGCGCTTCCGATTCCCGCCACGCTTATAAGCTCCGGCGGTATCTCGCCAATGAACCTGGACTTTGGGTTGTTCTGGGTCATACCGAATAGCGACCTACTTTGCGCGCATACAATCGAGAGATGCTCTTTCGCTCTTGTGATCGCCACATAGGCAAGACGCCTCTCTTCTTCTAGACCCGCCTCGTCGTACATGGAGTTCATATGCGGGAAGATGCCCTCTTCCATTCCGGCTATGAAAACGATGGGGAACTCCAAACCTTTTGCGGAGTGAACGGTCATCATGGTTATGCGAGATTCGGACTCCAGGGTATCGAGGTCGCTCCTCAAAGCCAGCCACTCCATCAGCGGCATGAGCATATGCTGAACCGTTCCATCGTCCTCGCCAGTTTGCTCTTGGGCCCTCTCCCTGGCCTCCCTCGCCTCTCCAGCAGACTTAGCTGCAGCTATGGCCATCTCGAGCATGCTCATCTCCGAATTTGGCTCGCTTTTAGCTTGAACCTCGGGTCTGTATATCTTTGGTCTTTCGGGGGCCTCGGTAATCCCAGCCTCAATTGTTGGAGCTAGGTCGTCCTCGTCTTCGATGTCGTACATATGTTGCTCTTCGAACTCCTGAACAACTCCGAAGAACTCCCTGATATTCTCGACACGGCTCTGAGCTTCTGGCGTGCGCTGGCTTTCAAAAGCCTGGATCATGCCCGTTTGTTCGACAATCATCTCCACGACATCGCGCATCGACCCACGGTACGACCTTGCGGTTCTAATCAACGTATCGAACTGAGCCAGGCCATTTCGTGTTCTAGTGCTAAAGCTCTCGTCTGCGATCGACTCCTGCACTGCATCGAGGAATGTAATGTTTTCAACCGCAGCGCGGTTTTCGATGTTTTGAACCGTGGTCTTGCCAATTCCCCTTTTGGGAGTGTTGATAACCCTCTTTGCCGAAACATCATCTGCAGGATTTACGACGAGGTTCAGATATGCCATAACATCGCGAATCTCCGCTCGATCGAAGAACTTGGTGCCGCCAACTATCTGATATGGGATTCCGACCCTCAAGAACATGTCTTCGAGAGAGCGCGACTGAGCGTTGGTTCTGTAGAACACCGCGATGTCTGAGTACTCATAACCTGTAGCCACTCGTTTTTCGATTTCGGAAGCAATCCACCTGCCCTCGTCCCTCTCGTCGGTAGCAAGATACATGTCGATCTTGTCGCCCTTGGGCCCGCTGGTGTAGAGCCTCTTGCTCTTTCGGTTGGTGTTGTTGGCAATCACCGCATTCGCGGCATCTAGAATGTTGCCGGTAGACCGGTAGTTTTCCTCCAACTTTACGGTATGGGCATCCCTGTAGTCCTTCTCGAACTCCAAGATGTTCCTTATGTCGGCACCACGCCATGAATAAATTGACTGGTCGTCGTCGCCAACCACCATGATGTTCCTGTACCTGCCAGCCAAAAGCCTTGTTATCTCGTACTGGGCATGGTTGGTATCCTGGTACTCATCGACGGATATGTACTTGAACCTCTCCTGATATGCTTCCAAAACATCGGGGTTTTCCTTCAGGAGCTTGTAGCCAAACAGAAGCAAGTCGTCAAAATCCATGGCGTTTGCCATCTTCAACCGTTCCGCCAGTCTTGTGAAGACCTTCGAAGTCACTTTCTCCACAGGAGAAGACCCGCATCTTGCAGCGTAATCATCGGCAGTCATCAGCTCGTTCTTGGCATTCGATATCCTCGAGCGCACCGATTGGATGGAATACGCCTTCGAATTGATGTCAAGCTCGTTGTATATATCCTTGACCAGGCTCTTCGAATCGCTGTCGTCGTAAATCGTGAAGTTATTGGTAAATCCAACCCTTTCGGCATCGGCTCTTAGCATTCGCACGCATAGCGAGTGAAAGGTGAGCACCCACATGCCCCTGGAAGGTCCAAGGATCTTGTTGATTCTCTCGCGCATCTCCGCAGCAGCCTTGTTGGTGAACGTTATGGCGAGGATCGAATGGGGGTTTACACCTAGGTCTCGAACCATATGCGCGATTCGATAGGTAAGCACCCTCGTTTTGCCCGAACCCGCTCCTGCAAGGACCAGAAGAGGACCCTCTACCGTAGCCACGGCCTCTTTTTGCGCAGGGTTTAGCTTCGCTTCTTCGATTATTGAATTCATCTGCACCTCTAAAGAATCTAGAAAAAAAGGCATGTTGGTAAAATCCGACAAGCTATTATCGAGGATAAGGCATAGGAGTTTGCAATTTCGCGCTGTTCTACCGAATGGCTTCATGCGGGAAAAGCTGAATATGCAGTAAATGTGGTGCACACCCCAAAGTTTTAGATTTGAGCTACGTGCCAAGCGCCGCAAGAAACAATTTCATTGTGCTCGCTATTTATGATAGGGCTCGCCCTTGGATATCTTGAATGCCCGATATACCTGCTCCAACAGAACCACCCTGGCTAGATTGTGGGGCAAGGTGATCTTTCCAAAAGATAGGGTGCCGTTTGCCATCGACTTGATTTTTTCGTCGATTCCCGTAGGACCCCCAATGACAAAAACCAAATCCTTGCAACCATCGATAGCCCTGGCATCCACGAATTCCGAGAACTCCTCGCTCGTGGGCTGCCACCCACGGCTGTCGAGACACACTATAAATCGCTCGGAACCTCCGCTTTCGCCCGGAAGAGCCTTTACGATTTGTTCTGCCTCGGCTTCGCGCGCCTGTTTTTCCCCTCCATAGCGGCCAAGATCGCAATCGTTCAGCTCTCTTACGACGATCTTCGTATATCTTCCCAAGCGCTTCGTGTACTCATCACAAGCGTCGCGCCAAAACTTCTCCTTCAGCTTCCCAACTGCAATTACCGTGATTTTCATGACTCTCCAATGCCCTTAAACCAAAAAACGATAGGCTTCGCATTCCGCAATTATCATATTGCAGCAGACGGACATTAATGGAATTGTTCAAAATCAAATGATCAAACGTCCTCGCATGCAAAACCCGATGCTTATATGCAATCTCGATGCTTATAAGCAAAACCAACGCTCACGCTCATAAACACATATACGTTTATGAACACAAAGGTGAAGAGCCGCGCTAACAAGAAGAGGGAATCACCCATCGTGATTCCCTCCCCTGTTTTCATTATTTTGCACTAGCTACCAGCAAAAAATTTTCCCGCTGTCTGAGCGTACCTTGCTATTTGAGCATGCCCGGATGTTTACTGGCTGTCATCCGATCCAAGGGTTATGGAAACCGTTACCTGCTGTCCGTTCCTATCGATTCCCATCTCCACCGTATCTCCGATATTGCAAGACCTCACATCTATGATGAGCTCGGACGCAGTGGTAACCTCCTGGCCGTTGAAGGACGTGATAACATCGCCTTCCTGAATTCCAGCTGCCTCGGCAGGGCTTCCTTTCACAACGCTATTTACGTACGCACCCGAAGAAGCCTTGGTTCCATAGTATTCCTGAGTTCCCGCGTCTACGGTTCCAAGCGTTACCCCGATGTACGGATGCGAAGCATGGCCGGTTGTGATTATCTGGTTTGCCACGTTCATGGCAAAATTCGAAGGAATGGCAAATCCCACGCCCGCCGAATCGCCCGAATAGGACGAGATCATCGTGTTGATTCCTATAAGCTTGCCGTTAGCGTCGACAAGCGCTCCACCCGAGTTACCGGGGTTAATGGACGCATCGATTTGCATCATGTTGATGTAGAAAGACGTGCCATAAGACGAATCCATCGACTCGTTCCTGTACAGGGCGGAGATGATTCCGGTGGTAACGGATTTCGTGAGTCCAAACGGGGAACCCAGTGCCATTACCCATTGCCCGACGGTTACATCGGAGGAGTCACCGATTTCCATCGCGGTAAGTCCGGTCTTGTCAACCTTTAGAACAGCTAGGTCCGAACTCTCGTCGTAACCCACAACCGTAGCCTCAGCGCTGGAATCGTCATCGAAGTGAACGACGTAGGTGGTTCCCTCGGCTATCACGTGGTAATTGGTGAGGATGTATCCGTCGGACTGAATTATCACGCCCGATCCCAGGGCGCTTTCCTGCAGGTCCGACTCCTGGTCCTTACCGGAAGAGCTCTGCCCCATCAAACCCTGAAATCCAGACATCTGAGATTGAGAATACACGTCGATGCTCACAACCGACGGCAGGCATTTTGCAGCAACTGCCTCTGGAAGCTCGATGTCAGTACCCGAAGCCTCGATGTTTATG